>CASETY010000005.1 GCA_949291115.1 uncultured bacterium | reverse complement strand
GAAATTTTCAAGTTAATATTAGTTGATAAAAAGCCAAAAAGTCCACGATTCTTAGAAAAAATCGTGGACTTTCTTTTAAATGTTAGGCAAACTCGGGTTATAGCACATAAATAATAGGTGTCAAGCATTTTTTCTTGACAGAATAAATTATTTTAAAATTTGTTTAATTTCTTTAAAATCACTATTAATTAGATTTCCTAATTCGCGATATAAGCTAAAATATTTTTTTACTTCTTCTTTACTATATAAAGTTATTTTTCTTAATTGATAATTCTCTTTATAACTAGCTAAATTAGGATGATAATTACCATATTTTAAAGCTTCTTCTAATTTAGTTTTAGCTTCTTCATATAAAGTTATTTCATTTTGATATTTTTTAGTAATTGTTTCTTTTAAATTTAATAATTCTTTAAATATAGCTTCATCCTTAATTTTATTTGTATATTCATCTACTAAATCATTAATTTTTAGATAATCCATTAACTTTCTCCTCAATTATCTTAGCATTTAAAGAAGCGTCTAATTTACCATCTAAAATATAACTTACTTGTTTTTTAATATCATCATTAAAAATAGTTTCATCTTTTAAAAGACGTTCTTGAATTTGTTTTTCACTATCGCCTCTTTGTTTCATTCTTAATTTTCGCGTTTCTAAGTCAACATCGATATAAAAAGAGATAACATTATTTAATTTTTGATATTTTAAAAGTCCACTTGGTTCAACAATTAAATAACTATTAGAAGTAATTGTATTAAAAGCTGTCCCGTAATAATTATTATTATATAAAACTGTTTCAAAAAAATAATTATTAGCCTTTAATCTCTTAAATTCTTCTATATTTAAAAAATGATAATCAACACCATCAATTTCACCGTTTCTTTTTTCTCTAGTTGTATAAGTTACTACTTTTAAAAAATTTTTCTTTTCTAATTCTTTTCCGATATAAGTTTTGCCACTAGCAGAAGGGCCAACTAGTATAATCATATAATCTCACCTGCTTCTTTTAAATTATACTTACATTTTTAATTTTAAACAACAATAATATTTTTAATATTTTTTAAATATGCTATAATTTTTAAGAAAGGACTGATTTTATGTACTTTGATAAAGATATTTGTAAAGAAGGAAACCCTATATTAAGATTAAAAGCTAGTGAAGTAAAACTACCACTAACAGCTAAGGATATTGAAGTTTTAAAAGGGTTATATCAATATTTAATTATTAGTGAGGTCGATGATTTAGTAAAAGAATATGATATTAGACCAGGGGTTGGTCTAGCTGCTCCGCAAGTTGGTTATTCAAAAAGAATGTTTGCGATGAACTGCGTTGACTATTTAGATGAAAAAGAAACTAAATATACTTACGCTTTAATAAATCCTAAAATTATAAGTCATAGTGAAGAACTTACTTATCTACCAGATGGTGAAGGTTGTTTAAGCGTTACTAGAGATACTATGAACTTGGTAACACCTCGTTATTATGAAATAACTTTTAAAGCTTATCAATATGATTTTACAACTAATAAAGTTAAACATATAACTAAAACCTTAAGAGGAGTTCCTGCTATTGTTTTCCAACATGAATATGATCACTTAGATGGTATTTTATATGTTGATAAACTATTTAATAAAGATGAAATTAACGCTACTCCTTTATACACTATAGAATCTGAAGAAGACTAGAAAGAAGGTATCTTATGCTTATTATTAAAAACGCCACTTTATACACAATGGCTTCTTTAAATAATGTAAATGGTTCTGTTCTTATAGACGGCACTAAAATTAAAGAAGTTTCTACTTCCGATTTAACTAAAAAATATCCTAGTGCAAATGTGATAGATGCTAGAGGAATGATTTTAATGCCAGGTATTGTCGACCCTCACTGTCATATTGGAATGATGGAACAAGTTTACGGCTGGGCTGGCCAAGATACTAATGAAATAACTAATCCTATTACTCCTGAATTAAAAGGAATTGATAGTATTAAACCTCATGATGAAAGTTTCAAAGAAGCTTTAGAAAATGGCGTTACTACAGTTTGTACGGGACCAGGTTCTGCCAATATAATTGGTGGTACTTTTACAGCTTTAAAAACTAAAGGTAAAACTACTTGTGATATGGTTATTAAAGAAGAAATTGCCATGAAGATGGCTCTTGGTGAAAACCCTAAACGTTGTTACAAGGAAAAAGGGCCTTCAACAAGAATGGCTAATGCTTCTATTTTAAGAGAAGCCTTAACTAAAGCTAAATTATATAAAGAAGCATTAGATGCTTATAACATAGATAACTCTAAACCAAAACCAGAATATAATCATAAATGGGAAAGTTTAAAAAGAGTGTTTGAAGGCTTACCAGTTAAAATTCATGCTCATCAAGCAGATGATATAGTAACCGCTGTTAAAATAGCTACTGAATTTAATTTAGATTACACTATTGAACACGCCACCGAAAGTTATTTAATACCAGAATTCATTAAAGAACATAATGTTAAATGTATTTTAGGACCTACCTTAGGTGAAAAATCTAAATATGAATTAAAAGCTAAATCATTTAAATCAGCTAAGGTTTTATATGACTATAATATACCATTTGCCTTTATGACTGATCATCCAGTTATTACTTTAGATACTACTTTAGCCCAAACAGGACTATTTGTAAAAGCAGGTCTTCCTTATCTAGAAGCTTTAAAAGCTAATACAATTTACGCTGCTAAATTAGTAAAATTAGATGATGTAGTTGGTAGTATTGAAGATGGCAAAGATGCTGATTTAGTTTTATATGATAAAGACCCTTTAAGCTATGATTCTCAAATTAAATTAGTTATATTAAGTGGTAATATTGAAATTAATAAGTTATAACAAAAAAACAGCTTAATTAGGCTGTTTTTTATTTTAACATATACATTAATATACCACCAGCAACACTTACATTTAAAGATTCAGTTGAATCTAATTTAATGTATAAATTACTAGTTGTTTTTTCTAATATTTTAGAATCTACACCTTGACCTTCATTGCCTAAAATAAGCATAAATTTAGTTGGCTTTTTTAAAGATGTTACATCTATTCCTCTTCTTACATCAGTACCATAATAGCTGTAATCTTGATGATTTCCCATGAAATTTAAAATATCATCATGAATGATATTTAGCTTAAAAATTGCACCTTGACAAGATCTTATAACTTTCGGATTATAAATATCTACCGTTCCTTTGTTTAATAAGATGGTATCAAAGCCAAAGGCTTTAGCACTTCTTAATAAAGTTCCTAAGTTGCCAGGGTCTTGAATACGATCTAAGGCTAATATCTTATTAGTTAAAGGACCGTTCTCTTTTATTTTGGCAATTCCAAGTGTTTTAACTACCGAAGATGTTTGACATATTTTTTTCATATCGCTTTCGCTAATTAAAACACCTTCTAAATTAGGATCAATTGTATAAGCTTTAATTAATAATTTTAATTCTTTAGCTTCTTTAATTAAATGTGGGCCTTCAATTAAAAAAGTATTAGTTAGTGTTCTTTCTTTTTCTTTATATAATTTATTGATTTTTTTAATTTCATTTTCACTTAGCTTTGTTAATTGCATCAATAGCTTCTCCTACTTCAAAACCATAGTCCATTAATTCATAATTAAAGTTTTTATTAATAATTAAAGTTTTAGTATTTCTACAAGCTTCCTCAATTAAAGTATTAAAATCAGCCTTAGCTTCATATTCTAAAGCTTTTTCAATTTTAGGTTGCGTAGCCGGTGCTTTTGGTACATAAACTGTACAACAATCTTGAAAAGGTTTAATACTAATATCAAAAGTATTAAACTTTCTAGCTAGAGCTATAATATCTAATTTATCATAAGTGGCTACTGGTCTAATTACTGGTATATTTGTGACACTATTAATAGTATTCATACTTCTTAAAGTTTGACTCGCTACCTGGCCAACTGATTCACCATTTATTAAAATTAAGCAATCATTTTTATTAGCGATAATTGTCGCAATACGGTACATCATTCTACGCATAATAGTAATGTTATAAGATTCAGGCACATTTTTTAAAAGAGCCATATGAATATCTTTAAATGGAACCATATGTAATTTAATTCTTGAATTAGGGGCGAATTTAGCCATTATTTTAACTAAATCAACTACTTTTTGCGCAGATTCTAAAGATGTTAATGGTGTTGATTCATAGTGAATACATTCAATTTCAACACCTTGTTTCATTGCTAAAATACCAGCTACTGGTGAATCAATACCGCCACTTAACATCAATAAACCTTTACCAGCAATACCAACAGGATAACCACCTAGTCCTCTAATTTGTTCATCATAAATAAACATACCTTCATTTTTAATATCAATTCTTAAGGTTAGTTTGGGATTATGAACGTCTGTTTTTAATAATTTCATATTTCTTAATAAATAGCTTGATACTACTTTAGATACTTCTAAAGATGTTAAAGGAAAGTTTTTGTTACTACGCTTAGTTTCAATCTTAAACGTTGTCTCGTCTTTTACCTTATCTTTTAAATAATTTAAAGCTTCTTCTTTTAAAGAATCCATATTGTATTCTTTAACTTTATAAACTAAACTATATGAATAAATACCACTTACTAAATCTAATCTTTCAATTACTTTAGTAGGATCTTCATCATTTAAAATAACATAAGCATGATCATGTTTATTTTCGATTTCAACATTTAAGTCACTTAATTTTTCATGTAATAAGTTAAATAATGTTCTAATAAAACTAACTTGATTTTTACCTTTTAAAGTTAAATCACCAAATCTAAGTAAAATACGATCGCTTTTCAATTTAATCACTCCAATTCTTATGTATTCTACCATAAAAAAGCTTCAAAAGCATTAAAAAAATAAGAAATATCTTGCAATAGCCTTGTAATTATGGTAATATTGTCAAGCATGGATAAAAAGCAGCTACTTTTTATTCCTAGATATTATCTTAACCTTGCGAGGATACTAGTAACCTTGGCTGCTTGATGGTGAAAGTATATAGATAGATAACCTAGTAAAATAAAAAGATTTGTCTTTTATTCCATAATAAAAATTATAGGAGGACAAAAAATGTCAAGATACACAGGACCAAGCTGGAAAGTTAGTCGCCGCTTAGGTTATTCAATTTCTGAAACAGGTAAAGAATTAGTTAAAAGAAAATACGCACCTGGACAACATGGTCAAAAGCGTACAAAATTAAGTGAATATGGTATTCAACAACAAGAAAAACAAAGAGTTAGATTCACTTATGGTATGAGTGAAAAACAATTCCGTAAAGTTTTCGATGAAGCTTCTAGAATGTCAGGTAACACTGGTGTTAACTTCTTAAAATTATTAGAATGCCGTTTAGATAACTTAGTATATCGTCTAGGTTTCGCTAGCACTCGTGCTCAAGCTAGACAATTAGTAAATCATGGCCATATCACAGTTAATGGTAAGAAAGTTGATATCCCTTCTTATCGTGTAAGTGTTTCTGATGTAATTAGCTTAAAAGATGCATCTAAATCTTTAACAATCGTTAAAGCAAGCTTAGAAGCTAAATTAGCTAGACCAGAATACTTAAGCTATGATGAAAATAAAGTTCAAGGTACATTAGTTCGCATCCCTGAACGTGATGAATTCTTAACTGACATTAACGAACAATTAATTGTCGAATTCTACAACAGATAATAAAACAAAAAAGCTATCGCAAGATAGCTTTTTTTATTGTCAAAATAAAAAGGTAGAATTAATCTACCTTTAAGCTTGTTCCTGACGCATCTTTGAATCGTATTTTTTACGTTCAACTGTATCTAATATTTTCTTTCTTAAACGAATATGAGAAGGAGTGATTTCTACTAATTCATCTTCATTAATGAATTCTAAACAATTTTCTAAAGTCATAATTTTTGGTTTCTTTAAAACAACTGTTTGGTCCTTAGTAGCTGAACGAGTATTAGTTTGTTGCTTAGCTTTTACGACATTGACAGCTAAGTCTAAGTCTTTATTCGCAACCCCAACAATCATGCCTTCATAAATATCATCACCAGGATAAATAAACATTTGACCACGGTCTTCTAAAGCTCCAATTGAATAAGCAGTTGCTTTACCATTAGCCATTGAAACTAAAACACCATTAGTTCTTTTTACAGCTGCACCTTGTTCAACTGGCCGATAATCAAGGAATGAATGGTTAATAATACCATAACCTTTAGTAATTGTCATAAAATCAGTATTAAAACCAATTAAGCCACGTGATGGCATTTCATAAATAACTCTTGATTGCGTTTCCGTATTAGACATGTGAATCATAGTACCATGACGATTACCAAGCATTTCAATAACTGAACCCATAACATCTGCTGGACAATCAACAATAACTTCTTCATAAGGCTCACAAGCTACTCCATCAATTTCTTTAATAATAACTTGCGGACGAGATACTTCAAATTCATATCCTTCACGACGCATTGTTTCAATTAAAATTCCTAAATGAAGTTCGCCACGACCAGAAACAATCCAAGATTCTTCTTTATCAATTCTCTTTACTCTTAAAGAAACGTCTTTTTCAACTTCTCTAAATAAACGATCTTCAATTTTAGAAGCTGTAACCATTTTACCATCTAAACCACAAAATGGTGAAGAATTAGTACCAAAAGTCATTTGAACAGTCGGCTCACTAATGTGTAATTTTTCAAGTGGTAAATAACTACCATGTTCACAAACAGTTTCCCCAACTGAAATATCAGCTAAGCCAGAAATCGCACAAATATCACCAGCATAAGCTTCTTTAACTTCAACCTTATCTAAACCAATAAAAGTATATAACTTTTGTAATCTAAATGATTTAACACTACCATCTAAACGAATACAATCTAAGGTGTCTCCACTTTTAATTGTACCATTTACGATACGACCAATCCCCGTTCTACCAACGAAATCATTATAATCTAGAAGAGCTGGTTGAAATTGTAATGGTTTATCTTTATCCATGCTAGGGGCTGGAATATATTTTAAAATCATATCAAAAACGGCATCCATACCTTCTTTTTGACTAGCTAAATCCATATCTAAAGAACTTGTGCCATTAATAGCTGAAGTGTAACAAACAGGGAAATCTAATTCAGATTCATCACAACCTAAATCAATAAATAATTCTAATACTTCATCTAGAACTTCTAATGGGCGTGCTGATGGTTTATCAATTTTATTAATAACTACAATTGGTTTTAAGTGTGCTTCAAAAGCCTTCTTTAACACAAAACGTGTTTGTGGCATAGTACCTTCATATGCATCAACAACTAATAAAACACCATCAACCATTTTCATGATACGTTCTACTTCGCCACCAAAATCAGCGTGTCCTGGTGTATCTAAAATATTAATTTTAGTGTCTTTATATTTAACAGAAGTATTTTTCGCTAAAATTGTAATACCTCTTTCACGTTCTAATTGATTAGAGTCCATAACTCTTTCTTGAACTTGTTGATTTTCTCTAAAAGTATGTGAATACTTTAATAATTGATCAACTAAAGTAGTTTTCCCGTGATCGACATGGGCTATAATCGCTACGTTTCTAATATCCATAAACTACACATCCTTTAATCTCAAACATAAAAATTATACCACAAACAATAATGCTTGTGGTAATTATTTTTCCATATTTATTCTTTTTGTACACGCTTTCTTAAGTAATTCATTTAAATTATTATAATCATCATTAATTAAAGTATCTTCCAAACAATTTAATTCATTTTTAAAATCATCAATTGCTTTAAGTAAATTGTTTTTATTTTCTAAAAAAAGCTCACACCATAATTCACTATTTATCTTCGCAATTCTTGTAAGATCGCGGTAACTATCACCAATAAAATTCTTAGTATCTGGATAATTATCACTATTAACTAAAGCAATTGCCATTACATGTGCTAACTGCGAAGTTAAGGCAACTAATTTATCATGATACATAGGGTCAATTACTTTAATTTTGGAAGTCCCTAAAAGTTTTGCCAATAAAACTATTTCACTTACATCATCATCTTTATTTAAAGGTGTAATTAAAAAATTACAATCTAAAAATAGATTAGAAATAGCATTTTGAATCCCTTTGGTTTCTCTACCTGCCATAGGATGACAACTTATGTATTTAGCTGGTTTAACAAGTTCATAAACTTCTGCAATAAAACTACTTTTAACACCCGCTAAATCTGTTATAACTTGTCCTTCTTTAAATTTATAGCCCTTTAATACATCCTTAATATTTTTAGGATAAGTGGCGATAATTAAGACATCAAAATCATTTATGAATTTGTCTAAACTTAAAGAAGCATCATCAACAATGCCATTTTCTTTAGCATATAAAATAGTTTTAGAATCATTGTCAACGCCATAAACAATTTGTGAAGCTTTCTTTAAACTTAAAGCTACACTTCCACCCATTAAACCAAGGCCTAAAATTACATATTTTTTCATTTTATCTCTCTTTTAAAATAAGGAGCTAATTCCTTTAATTCTTTCATTAAAATCGAAAACTTTTCTGGTTTTAAAGATTGAGCACCATCAGAAAGCGCAAATTCAGGATTATTATGGACTTCAATTATTAAACCATCAGCTCCAACTGCTAAAGAAGCTTTCGCCAATTGAGGAACCATTTCATAGCGACCTGATGCATGTGATGGATCAACAATAACTGGTAAATGCGATAATTCTTTAGCCGCTAAAACAGCTTGTAAGTCAAGAGTATTACGTGTATATGATTCAAAAGTACGTATACCTCTTTCACATAAAATGACTTTTTCATTACCACCAGCTAAAATATATTCAACTGCCATTAACCATTCATCATAAGTAGCTGATAATCCTCTTTTTAATAAAATTGGCTTATCAATTTCACCTAAAGCTTTAAGTAATTGATAATTTTGCATATTACGAGCCCCAACTTGAATAATATCAACATCTTTAACAAAACGAGGAATTAAATCAACACTAGGAATTTCCGTAATTATTGGCATACCTGTCTTTTCTTTCGCTTTTAAAAGCAAATCTAGGCCTTCTAATTTTAACCCTTGGAAAGCATAAGGACTAGTGCGTGGCTTAAATGCTCCCCCTCTTAAAATTTGTGCTCCCGCTTTTTTACAAGCCTCGGCTACTTCTAAAATTTGTTCTTCACTTTCAACTGAACAAGGGCCAGCCATTACTACAAAATTATCACCACCGATTTTAATGCCACTTACATCAATGATAGTTGGAGTTGGTTTAAATACTTTAGAAGCTTTCTTATATGGCACTTGTATACGGGTTATATGTTCTACCCCTTCTAAAGCCATAATGTCAGATTCCATTATACTTTTAGTGTCACCAATAACCCCAATTAATTTAACTTCATTACTAGAGGCATCTTTTAATTTTAAGCCCCTTTTAATAAAGAAATTTTCTATACGTTTAAAATCTAAATCACTAATATTATTTTTTAATTTTATAATCATTATTTATCACCATATTTTTCTTTAATTATTTTAAACAAATCTTCTGATATAACATGTTCAATACGACATGCATTTTCTTCAGCCATTAAACTATCGGCCCCTATATCTTCTAACATTCTCGTTAAAACAGTATGTCTTTCATAAATGTTTAAAGCTTTAGCTAAGCCATTTTCGGTTAAAGTTATAGTTCCATCTTTAGCCATATTTATATAGTTATTATTAACTAAGATCTTCATCGCTCTTGATACCGAAGGTTTAGAATAACCAAGTTGCATCGCCACATCAATTGAATGAACCGCTTTTTCTTGACTTAAACGATAAATAGTTTCTAAATACATTTCCATTGATTCATTATTCTTCATTTTCTTCACCCTTTTTCAAATTTATAATTTCTAATACAATAAGTGAAAATATCAACAACTGGCCAATTAAAGGAACCATCATCATCATTTCACTATATTCATATAATAATACAACTACAATAACCCCAACAAAAAAACTTAAAATTATGCTTAAATAAAAGAAACCCTTTTTAAGTTCTACTTTATTATGTTCAATACCACCTTTTAACAAAGAATCAGTCATTAATTTCATATTATTAGTCATCATGGTTGAAGTAAAACTAACACTATAATTTCTAAATGATTCTAATAAAATACCACCAACCATCGCCATAAAAACAATCGCTATTAATGAATAATCAATGTCAATAGTCTCTTTATAAAAATAAGAAGGTATCATAAAAATTAAAATTAAAATTAATAATATTAATTTATTTATTTTCTTTTTACTAAAGAAATAATCAATTAAAAAACCAATAACTAAGCCAACTATAAAAGTAAAGAAAATACTTAGCCCTAATATTAAACCTTCATAATTTTTATTTATAAGATCAATACCAATATTTATTAAATTACCTGTTTGTAAAAAAAAGTACTTGCCACCCCGATAAAATAAAGCATAAGTGTCAAAAAAACCACCGATAAAAGCTAAAATTAAGGTCGCATAAATATAATAGATTCTTCTCATTTTTAAACACCTGTTTTATTATACCATACTATTTTACTATTTACATCTATAAAAAATAGTGTAGAAAAATCTACACTATGATTAATTCATAAATGAAAGAGTCATACATATAAAAAAAAGAGTCATACATATAAAAATAACTAATAAGCCAAGAAACATAAACATAATCATAAAATTATTAAAAATAAAGAGCATAATTATTAAAATTATAACTGAAACTCCATAAATAATAAGTGAATTTAAACTATGTTTAGACTTATTATATTTATTTTTAAAAAATAATGATAATAAAACTATAGCTAACAAAATACAAAATATTATAAAACAACCTAGCATATAACATTACCTTCTTCTTTCTTAACTAATAGACCACTTTGATAACTTAGAATTATTGAACCTATACATTCTAAAAGCCAAAAGAAAATTAAAATAGTATCTAGTTGAGAAATTGTGGTATCTGGTAATATTACATAACTAGCATAATAGATAAAACTAGCTCCTAAAATATGTATAAGAAGCGCAAACCATCTTATAAATATCTTTTTCCTTAAGACATTTTGTACAAGAAATAATAAAACAAAAAAATCAATTAAAAAATGAAAATGCATATATAACTCCCTCACTTTTAATAAAAATTATTTAACACTTTCTGAATTCATAAAACTTAATGTTAAAGCAAAATAAATTAAAAAAACTTGTAAAAAGAGACAAATATAGCCAACATCTTCTAAAGGAGTAAAAGCTAAAGCACATAACAAAGTAGAAAAAACTAAATAAATTATTAAAGCTTTTTTACTATGTTTAGATGGATTATTATCATGCTTAAGTAACAAAATAGGTATAAAGACAACCGCGACAATTAATGTTAAGATACTCATAACTTTTCTTCTCCTTCTTTTATAACTTCTTTATTTAAAGTTCCATTTTGAAAACTTAAAATAATAGAAGCAATATTTTCTAAAAAGAAGAACAATAATAAATATAATGTATATGTATCATCTTTATTTAAAAACAAATCAGTAATAGCCAAACTACCAAATAAAACATGTAATATTAAAGCCATAAACCTTATAAATATCTTCTTTTCTGTAATCTTATAAATAATTAAAATTAATGTTAATAACGCTATTACAATGAGTGCCATTGTTGCACCCCCTTACTAAATATTTACTTCTCAATATTTTTATATATCTAAACTATATACCCAACAAAGACATTTGTCAAGATTTACAAAAAAAATCACAAGATTAAACTTGTGATTTTCCCTTATTTTAATATATTAATATACTCTTCTTTAATTAAATAGAAAACATCTGTAACCCCAATTAATGATTTAGCATATTCAGTTTTTTCAATCTTAGCTAAATTTTTCTTCTTCTCAACTTTACTCTTACCTTTTAAGACGTCAATCAAATTAACAATATCGTCGATATATGTTTCCTTAATAATTTCTTCTTTTATCTTAGCATATTCTTCTTCATTATTTTCTTTATAATAAATGAAAAGCAATAAAACATTTAAAACATTAATTTTAGCTTTTAATTTAGGAATATATACTTTATTATTAATTTTATTAAAATCATATTCTTTAATTGTTTCAATAACCTCTTTAGCTGTTTTAAAATCTTTAACCATCACTAAAGCAGAAGCATAACCCGTCATAAAAGAAAAATAATATAGTTGGTGTCTATTATCAAATTGTAATTGTAAAATTTCTCCTTTCGCAATTGAAATCATTTTTTCATAATTTCTACTCATAGTGTAAAAGGCAAATAAATGATAAACAGCACTAGTCCTAATTTGCCAACTAAAATAACTTTGTTGCATCTCAATAACTTTACTAGCCATATTAATGCCTCTAGTTATATCTTTGTTGAAAAAACAAGTATTCATAATTAAAAAATCATTAAACGCTTCTAATTCTTCACATAAAGAACGTGAAAGTGAAAATAAAACATCACCATATTTTTGAGTTAATTTTACATCATTAATATGTAATGAATATTCATATAAAGAATAAGTTAATAAAAATTTAATATCAGCTGGCACATAATTAGTAAAATCTTCAATAAGTTTAACCTTACCTTCAAGCATCTTAAGGTCTTTTGGATATAATTCTTGGGAAATAGTTATACTTATTAAGGCATATAAAATAATTTCTAAATTAGTGTTTTCTACTTCTAGCATTAGATTTTGTAACTGTTTATAAATAATTTCTTGTTCAGATTGGTCAAAATAATAAACAATCGTATATAATTTGCTGGCTAATTTATTTAATTCTAATAAAACATCTTGGCTTGCTTCTTTAACATTAAAATAATTAAAAAGTGTATGGCATACCCATTCTTTACTTTTATAACCTTGTCTTCTAGCTCTTGTAAAAGTTGCTTGGGAAATACCAGTTTCTTTAACAATTTCTTTTTGAGTTAAACCACTATTATTAATAAGATATTCTAAATAACAATTTATAAACTCATCTGTCATTAAATAATTAAAATTAAAGTTATATAAGTATTGCATATACTACTCTCCTTATAGTCAACTATTAATTAAATTATAATAATATTTTATTAAAATTCAAACTCAAAAAATGATTATCTTAATGAAAAAAGATGAAAATAACTCTATTTTTTATAAAATTTTGTCCCATACTTGATTATTTTTACATTTGAAACCATAAAAGGTTTACACAAGCAAAAAAATTAATCTAATTTACTTTTTTTAAAAAAACTTATTAATTAAAGTGTTTTTTAAGTAAAAGATCACGGTGTTTACTAAAATAGAATTTAATTACTAATTCTAATTCTTGTTTCTTATTCTTAATATCATTACTATAACTTATTAATTTTAAAGCTTTTTTAACTCCTTCATTACTATATAATAAATAAGCATAACTTTGTAAATTATCACGGCCAGCTCTTCCTATCTCTTGAATTAAATCAGCTAAAGTTAAGGGGATATCATATAATATAACCGCTCTAATATTAGGAATATCTACACCAAGACCAAAGGCCGATGTCGCAATCATTATATCTGTCTTATTTTTTTGAAAATTTTCCTGTTCACTAACCTTTTTTTCCTTCTCTAACTTACCATGATAAATGCTAACGAGGTAATCTTTTTTTAATATATTGGCTAATTTTTCAACCCCAACTGTAGTAAGTAAATAAATTATAATTTTCTTGCCTTTAAATCTTTTTAATATTTCTTTTAAAATAGTTAATCTATCTATGTTAAATATTCTTAATTTAATATTTTCTTTAATAGGAGATGCAATATAAATATAAGGTTTTTTTAAATTACCATAATAAATTATTTTATTAATAGTACTTTTAGCTAAAGTAGCTGTAAAAGCCACCACATTAACTTTACAATTTAATTTAATAATAAAATTTCTAATTCTTAATAAACTTTCTCTAAAATCAAACCCCCATAATATTGTGTGAGCTTCATCAATTACGATTAAACTTATTTTAGGTAAAACACTGATAAAATCTTCTAATTCCAATCTTTCGGCAGCCACATATAAAAATTTATAATTATTAAGATTATTTAAAATAGCCTTTTTTTCTTGATGAGTCATTGTTGATGCTAGATAACATGCTTTAATATTTCTTCTTAAAAGATTATCAACTTGGTCTTTCATTAAAGCTATTAAAGGAGAAATAACCAAACATAACCCTTCTTTCATTAAACCAGGCACTTGATAAATAACACTCTTACCAAAACCAGTAGGTAAAATAGCTAAAACATCATTATTAGCTAAAATCTTATCAATTAAAATATCTTGCGGATATCTAAAAGAATCATAATTAAAATATTTCTTTAAAATTTCATATTTATCCATTATTAATCACCATTTAATAATAGACAAAAAAGCTAAAAATGTGTAAAATTAGGGCGGATGTGATTATATGAATATTGAATTACTTGCCCCAGCTGGTAGCTACCGGATTGCCCTTAAAGCACTTATTAGTGGAGCTGACGCAGTTTACCTAGCCACTGAACGTTTTGGGGCCCGTGCTTATGCCAAAAATTTAACTTTAGTCGAATTAGAAAACATCGTTAAGATTGCTAAAGTATTAAATAAAAAGATTTATGTTACTGTTAACACTTTAGCTAAAGATGATGAATTAAAAGACATTTTTAATTATTTAGATGTTTTAAACAACTTACATGTTGATGGTATTATTACTACTGATCCTGCTGTTATTGACTATGCTTTAAAAAGATTTATAGATATGGAAGTTCATATTTCGACACAAGTTGGTGTTAAATATTTAGAAGACGTTAAATTTTTTGAAGAAATAGGAACGAAAAGGACCGTTTTAGCTAGAGAAACGAATATCGATGAAATTAAAAGAATAAAAGAAAATTCAAAGATGCCACTTGAAGTCTTTGTACATGGCGCTTTATGCGTTTCTTATAGTGGGGCTTGTTATCTATCTAGTATCTTAACTCTTAGATCTGGTAATAGGGGACGTTGTAGTCAAAATTGTAGACGTCTTTATAGTCTTAAAGAAAATGATAAACTTGTAACCCCTTACCTTCCATTACTTTCAATGAAAGATTTAAATGAATTTAATAATTTAAAAATCTTAAAAGAATTAAAAGTTGATTCATTAAAAATTGAAGGTAGAATGAAAGATGAAAACTATGTTAAAAACTTAGTTAGCACTTATCGTAAAAAACTAGATAATGATAATTATCAAACTAATATGTTAGAAAAAATATTCCATCGTAGTTATACTAAGGGTTTCTTATTTAATGAAGATAAAGGCAACATCGTAAGTTTAGAAAGAACTGGTAATGTTGGTGAAGATGCTGGGGAAATTGAAAAAGTTAATAATAACCTTTATTATTTGAAATTAAAATCAGAAATTGAAATAGGTGATCGTATCAGAGTAACTATTGCTGATAAAGATTTATATTTTAACATAATAAAGCTTTTCGATAAAAATAAAAAATCGCTTAATAAAGCTAATTTTAATTGTTACTGTGAAATTGACGGTAAATTAGAACAATCATCTTCTTTTGTAATTATGCATAAAGATAAGACCTTAGAAAAAATTGAAATGAATCTAATACCTTTAGATATTAAACTTTATTTATTAGCTAATAAAGTAACTATTTCAACTATTTTTTTAAATAAAGAAATAATAATTTCTGCTAAGGAAGAAGCTTCTTTAGCCATCAACAAAGCTTTAACTGAAGAAGATTATTTAAAACAAATAAATAAGTTACAAGACACACCTTTTTATCTTAATAAGGTTGACTTTAAACTACCACTTAACCTATTTATGCCAGTAAGTCAAATAAATGAACTTAGAAGAAACTTTATAGAAGCTTTATATCAAAGTGCGTTTCTTCCTAATCGAGTTAAAGAAGTTAGTTATGATAAACCAGAATCTTTTAAATCTAATAAAGAAATTATTGTTAAATGTCACACTTTAGAACAAGTTAAAGCTGCTAAAGAATTAAATATTAAAACTATTTTCACTAAAGAAAATAGCCTTTCATATAATAAAAAACCACAAGTTTTAGCTAATGATTATATCTTAGTTGGTAATTATGGTAGTCTTTATTTAAATAAAGGTAAAAATATTACCTTAGATGAGGAATTCAATATTAATAACTATTTAAGCGCAACTTTCTTTCATAATTTAAAAATAAAACATTTAACTTTAAATAAAGAACTTTCTTTAGAAGAAATAAAAAATCTATACAATAATTATTTAACCTTCAACCAAACCACTCCTTCTTTTGTGTTTATTGTGTATGGTCATTTAAAACTAATGACTTTAAAATATTGCCCAATTAAAAACACTGGTTATTGTCCTGGTTGTAAAACTAATAAATATGAATTAGTAGATAAGACTTCTAACTTCCCTTTAATTCATGATGATGATTGTACTACTTATTTATTAAATGGCAAAGCTTTAAACTTAATTGATGAATTAGATAAGTATTATCCTTATATCGATCAATTTAGGCTTGATTTTACTTACGAAACTTATGAAGAAACTAAAAAAATAATTGCTTCTTATCTAAATAAATTACATAATTTAAATAAGAAAACAAATTATTTTAATAAAGAAAAAGAAACTAGGGCTTATTATAAACGTAAAACCATATAAAAAACACCAGGCCGATATAGACCTGGTATTTTTTTTACAAATATGATTCTTCTAATAAAAACGAATTGCTTTCATCATTTAAATAAACATAAGTATTATTCTTGCCAATAATATTTATTTTATATAAATTACCTACTTCAATTAATAAATCATTTAATAATACTATGTTTTTACTATTACCTTTTAATAAATATAGGCTTACTTTAACATTTAATTCTTTAAAGAATTCAATTAATCTTATTAAATCTTCTTTAATATCACTTAAAGCTAATTTTAAGAAAGATGTATCATATTGAGACTCTAAATCAAATAAAGCTAAGGCAACATCGCTAAAATTCTTATCCATTAATTTAGTAGCTAAATCATAATAAAACTTAACATCTTTATTTTCAATTGAAAAATTATAAATATCACCTTTTAAACTTAATTCATTAACTATTGTATTATAAATAGGAATATATTCACCTTTTATATCTTTAATTGTTGTAAATAATGTACCACCTAATAAGGCAATCTTTTTTTTCATATTTTCTACCTCGTTTCTAAAAACTCTTTTATCTAGTTTACGATACTAGTATATATGAATATTTCTATTATGTCAAGCAATATTGATAATTTTTATTGTAATTTTTAATAATTAATGATAAAATTAAGTCAATGAGGAGTGATAATATGTTTAACACAAACGAATACTTAGCAAAATGGTTAAAAGAATTTGAAAATTTTAGTTTTGAAGACTATGAAAATCTACCAGATATAGATTTATATATGGACCAAGTAATTACTTATTTAGATCGTAAGTTTCAAATACTTCAAACTTCTTCTTTAGATAAAGTAATAACTTCTTCTATGATTAATAACTATGTTAAAGGTAAAGTTATTAGTGCACCAGTATCTAAAAAATATAATCGTGAACATATCGCTTTAATTGAAGAAGTTTGTTCACTTAAACAAGTACTTAGTATTACCGAAATTAAACAAATATTTGATGAATTATATAAAGATGTAAATATCTTAGAACCATTTAATACTTTTAAAGATGAAGCTAAAAAAAATACAGTAATGGCTGCTCAAGAAACTCTTCTTAATTTAGAAAATATTGAAGTAAATGATATGACTAAATTAAATACTTTAGCCTTAAATTTAGCTTTAAAAGCTCAATCTTACATAACAGTAGCTAAAAGAATCTTATTCTTAACTAGACATTACCAAGCTATGCTTCTAGAGGAAGAAAATAAAGAAGAAAAACATAAGAAAAAAGATGAAAAAAAGGAAGATTAATTTCTTCCTTTTTGTTTTAACCAAGATTTTGAATATACATGTCATTATCTAAAGTAATAACCTTACAATTTGGTGGTATCTTAATAAATTTTACAGTTTTATCATAATTTTTATAACCAAAATAAATATAACCATCTTTGGCTTCATAATAAGTTTGATAACCTCTCATACCTTCCAATATAAAGATATATTCTAGTTCATCACAAAAACCATCTTTAGTTAAATAATTTTGAACCATGCCATTTTGAACATAATAAATTGTTTTACCACCTGGTGCTAAGAATAAATACTTAGGTTTTTTATTATTTGCACAAAGACGCATCGTCAATAATTCAGAAAAATCAAAATTAGAACCATCAAAACTATCTACATAACCTGTGTAAGTATGATGTGCATAATAAGTCCCATCTAAAGTTTGGGTAATTTGAGGGCATCTTATCATATCTAAGTCACATTCATTAAATAGTGGGTAGATGTAACCAAATGAACTATCTAATTCTGGGTGATAATTATCTTGTTGGTTCCATGAATTTTGAGAAACATGTAGCTTATCGATTATTAAATTTCTAATAACACTAACATTGTTAAAAGATGCATCATATCCTGCCATATATTTAAAATAAATATTTCGACTCACTAAATTATCTAAAGCTCTTGGAAATAATAAACAATTTCTTTCTATATTTAAATTACTAACAGATGCATCACTAATCGCATAAGGCATTAAAATAAAAGGCATTGTTCCAGCATATAAATCTATACCTTTAAAATTAGAAGTATCTACATCTAAAACATTAATAGCATTAGCATCTACTTTGTTTAAGGCATTATAACCAATCCCTATAACATATTTATCAGCAATTTTAGAAGGAATTACATATTTTTCTTTTTTATTATCACCTACGCCTTTAACCCACCAAAAGCCAGGATTATCATCATATTTATAATAATAATGAATTTTATTATAAGTTTCAAATGCCATAACACCATTTAAATAATAATCTAGTCTATATTTAATCACATCATCAACACCGTTATAAAATTGTTCCTTTGTTTCTGGTGCATACCATGTTGAAATAGTATTAATTTGGGAAAAAGGTTCTATACCATAGGCATAAGAATTTCCGTTTTCATCCCATAATTCAAGGCCTGACAAACCTAAAGTTATATCAGGATAATTTTCTGGATGAATCATATCAAAATAATAAGCTTGATGATAAAGGGTATCTACTGGATCTTTATAATCATAAGTAGGCGCTATTATATTATCATTTTCATCAAAACTAAAAACGTCATACTCATAAATTAAACCATCATATTCTAAGATATCACCATCTTTATAAGTAGGATAAATAACCTCTTTTTCTTTCTTAGAAAATGGCATTAAGCATAATGGTATTATTAATAAAATTAAAGCTAATAATTTCATTGTTCAGCCCACCTTTGAATGTTAAGCTTAACATTTTGCATACTATTTACTGGTATTAATTGATGTGTAACGATGATATAGAAATTTTCATCATTTGGCAAACACACATCTAAACTGCTATTATATTCAGTATAATCTTCACTCGGCTGATAGCTGTCATTATCATTGAAAGCCACTAAGCCACCACGTTCATTAAAAATGAAAATTCTAGGGTCAACATTAGACTGAGTATACATTGAATATATACTATAATAGGATGGATTGAATAGCTTAAAGCCAACTATATCTGTATTAGTAGAAACATAATAATTTTGTACATTGTCATTATAACTAGCATTTCCAAAGGATAATGACTTCATTTTAAATGAATTTGTGCTTAAACTATCGATTCCACCGGCAATAAAATAATTTACATTTGCTTCAAATTTGACAAAAATCAATGGTAAATTTCCATGCTGTGTTATTGATGAGGCAACAACTCTACCATATAAATCTGTTATAATTACATGACTGCCATACGGAATTGTAAATGCATACACGCCTGATTCCGATGATTCAAAATAATAAATTTCTTCAAAATTTGGTGATGATACATTAAATTCTAAATTGTTTAAATTAAAAACATTTGATATATGATTCTCAGTTACAAAATCACCATTTTCGTCTTTATACTCAACATCAACATAAGAAATGTTCTCTGTTACATTTGTATAGAAAAAGCAATTGTCACCTGTATTTTCATCATATGTATAATTGCCATTAGAATCTTTAATTTTATATTTTAAGCTAACTGTTCTATCATGATTTGCTTCTACCATAGTATGTAAAAAATCTTTAATTTGAAAAACATACTTGTAGTTAATAGCAGAATTTGCTTTCAATTTTTCATAAAAACTATATAATTCTAATAATAAAACAGTTACATCATTATTTGTACTCTTCGTATTTATCGTATGCTTTACAGTACTATCATCTGGAATAACATCTACCTTATTACGATCTTCATAAGGAACAACCTCATCAAAGCCTTTTTGAAGGGCTCTTATTAAAGTTAATGTATCATATGCTGGTTCAAGTGCTGCCACAATAGTACCAAAAAATGGAATTGCCTCCAAGCTTGAGAGATAAAGTTCTGCCACCAATCGCACTTCATCACTATTATCTACACTCTGTGCTTCCGAGTTTATTTCTAACCCATATTCAATACTTTCTATATAAACCTCATCATTCGAATTATTTTCTAAATAATATCCCAAATTACTCAATTCGACATATCTTAAAGATGGTATTGTTCCTATAAATGGTTCTCTATAATTTAAATTATGGAGAACAACTTGTTCAAATGACTTATTAATATCTAATTGATCATATATAGAACTGTTGGCACTATACTCTAAACTAAAATATACATCGTTAATTACTACATCAATAATTAAATTATTAGCTGTGTCAGTACATTGTATGCCACCATTAATTTCAAGTGGAAATGCAGTAGAGCAAGTATAATTAGGATCACTAAAATCAAAGTTAATTACCATTACCTCCGAACGATAATAATTGTTATTAACATCAGTTACTAAATATGTTGACATATGTATAGCATATTCTTTACCAACATAATTGTGACTACCTTCACTAAAAAACCATTGCTTTGGAACTATGTTTACAATTGGGTCGTCACCTTTGCCACCTTGATCAGTACCATAAATATCATAATGCTTAGGTTCATAGCCATCTAAATATGTATCATATGAGGTAGCGTATGATAAATCATATGTACCCATAGAAGGAACATCATTACTTAATTGTGTTATTTGATTTGTTTTTCTTTTTTCATAATCTAATTTTAAATATTCATTAAAAAATTCATTTAATTTGGGATATAATGAATTATTCATTTTAATTTCTAGGTTACATTTATTAACTAAAATATTTTTTTCTTTTTCACTTAACGTCTCACATATGAGCTTATCATCATCGCCATATCCATATAACATACCATAATCATCATAAGCTATTAATGTTAATTTTAAATCTTCAATTACTATACGATATTGATAGTTTTCTTTTACTTTAGTTTCAAGTTTAAAGAAATAGCCATTATCCATACTATAACTATAAGTTCTATCGCCTATTTCAAAGGACATTTTAGAATTATCAATTAGATGATTAACCTTTTGTTCTTCTACTTTAAAACTACACATAAAAATTAATACAACAACTAATAATAATGTGTTAACAAACTTTTTCATTTAATTTTCACCTCTTTAAATAAAGAAATACATTATTACAAATATTAATAAATAAGCTACTAAGATTAAAATACCAAATACCTTTGTATATATTACCATTTTTTCACTAGGTTCTTCATTAATATTAGTATTGTCTTTTCTATTAAAATAAGTATTAGCTTTATTAGTCCCCTTAGCTACATTATATGGATAAGTAGCTATTAATGAAGCTATAATAGCTGATAAAAATAACATAATAGGAATATATATTTGATACTTATCTAAAATAATTTCTGTAACAAAGACACCTAATATAACTAAAAATAAACTAATAAAAAGAATTAAATTATAATGTTTAAAAATGTTTTTACTCAAAAATTTCACCTCCCAATTTATTTTTAATTAATAAATGTATTCCTTAATTATATGATAGCACTAACTAAAAAAAATAGCAAATCTTAACTTAATTTAAGCTATCAATTTATAAACTTGAATTTGTAAAAACTGCGAAATTGACTGATGATTAATCGAAAAAAGCCAGAATAATAATTTTATACACTCTAACCGCAAAAGTCTTGAAAAAGAAGTTTTGCGGTTAGCTATTTTTTCTATCATTACTCAACATTTTAGTGTAAGCATTAAAAATACACCAGCAAAGAAAAAGTGCACATAAGTGCACTAAGACTTTAATTTCTTAATTAAGGTATTTAAATTATAAGTTTCTTCAAAACATTTTCCACTCACTAATATTTCTTCATCACTTTCTATTTTATTTAAATAATTATTATCAACATCTTCAATCATTAATTTAGCTTCATAATTATTTAAAATGGAAACTACTTCTTTAATCTTTTCATCATTAAGATCATTTTTATTAATTAATAATATTTTTGAATTACCATTAAAAATATCATAAATATCTCTTGTAATAATTTTTATTTCTAATTTTTTTAATTTATCTAAACATTCATTATATTTAGGAACTATAATATTTAAAATATTATAAGGAACGTTAAAATAACTAAACTGTTCATAAATAAAATAAGCTAATTTATCATCAATAGTTTCAGAACTTAAGTTAACAACAACTTCTACATAACCTTCTAATGCTTGATAAACCTTATTTAAAGCTTGGCCAACATTATAAATTAAAGCGTGTTCAAATTTATTAGTAAGGTTTTTCTTTAAAATTAAGTCTTTAACTAATAAATAATTATCTTTATTTATTTGATTAAAATCAACATAATAAGCATAAATAACTTCATTTTTAAGATCAATGATTGGCCTAAATTTAATTTCTAAATAGTTGTTATCAATAGCTATATTTAACTCTTCAATATTAAGGCGATCACTTAAAATAGTTTTATGCATATCAAAATCAAATTCATTAATTATATCATTGTTATTAGTCATTTCTAAATATTTTAAGCCATCTAATAAATATTTATTAAGAATATCAAAATTCTTGTTATAACCATTGATAAAAATAAACCTGTAATTTAATTCTACATTACTACTTAATTCATAAAAGCTTGTCTTTAAATATTCATATAAAGACTTTAAATTAGCTTTTAAGCTTCTTTTATCTAATTTATAATTATATAAAATAGAAAATATTTCTTTATCAATTTGAAAATAAAGAATTTTATTGCTAGCTTTAAAAAAACTATTTAAAGCTTTATTTAAAATAGTGACTACTTCATCATAAAAAGACTGGCCATATAGCTCAGTTAAAAGTTTTAAATTAGGAAAAGTAAAATAGACTAAATGATGATAATTGTTTATTTCTTTATCTATTTTTTCCTTTAATAAGGCCATATTATACATATTAGAATAAACACTATAATAAGCTTTATCTTTATATTCTAACACTTTATTTATATTATCATCATTATTGATAATTAAACTTACTAACTTAAAATCATCTTCAAATGGTAAATAGTAAATTATTTCTTTAACATTAACTTTTAAATTATTATAAGAAAACAAATAAGTTATTTCTTTATTATTTTTTTTATTTAAAATAACATTTTTAAGAACATTTTGATAATTAATTACATCTTTATTGTCAATATGAGCTAAATAATCTTTATAGGAAATATCATAAGGAATATTAAGAATATATTTAGCTTGATTACTAAAGATTAACTCTTCTTTATAATAGGTTTTAAAACCAATAACACTATGATTTTTAATATGTTCCAATATTTGATATTGATTATTAACACTTTCTAATTTTAAATCATAATTAATTAAATAATTAATTACATCTTTATAGATATTTAATTCTTCATAATAATTATTGTTATTTAGTATATCTTCATTACTATAATAAAAGAGTTTACCAAAATAATCTTTATTATTGTTATAAATGTTTAAAGCTAATAAATATTTATAATTAATTTCTTTTGAATAAAAAATATCAATCTCATTATTTAAATTAGTTTCATTATAATACAAAGAATCTTCAGCCATTTTAAAGACTTTGGTTTCTAAACTAGTCGTTAAAGTTGACATTTTCCTTTCATAAAGACGTTCATTTTTATAAAAATAAAGATAATACTCTTTATTTTTAATAAATAAAATACTAAAAGACTCAATCTTATAATTCTTATTTAAAAAAACACCAAACTGTCTAAAACTTTCTCTTATTTTTAAATTGGCATTGTTTAAAATAGTTATTCCTTCTTTAATTATATTGTAGTCATCACTTACATTAACATCTTTAGTAACTACTACTTCTTTAACAACTACTTTAGGAGTTTTGTTTTCCTTTTTAATTTCTAAAGTTTTATTTATTTCAGGAATGACAATAATGTCTTCTTTTTTAGTTTTAGGCTCTTCTGTTTCCTTAAAATTCTTTAAATATTCTTCATAAAAAGAAATACTAAGTTTATGTTTTAATTCTTTAAATAAATTAAGTGCTTCTTTAGCAAACAATTTAGCTGCCAAACTGTAATTATCTTTTAAATATTCATTATAATCACTTTCGATTAAAGAAGCTTTATTGTATTCTTTGTTATTAACTCTTATTCTTATTAAATAAGCAGCTGCTTCTAATTTAAAGTCTGTTGTTAAATCTGGTGTTTTAAGGTAAGTTAGAAGTTCTTCTTCTAAATTAGGATCATTAATTTTATTTAAATAACGAAACTTTAAAATATTAAAATAATTGATTTTAGCAAAATCAAAGCTGTTATGATATAAATTAATTAATTTAGTAATCGTATCTAAATATAAATTGGTATTATTTAAAGAATTGGCTATCTTTAATATTTCTAAGTAAATAGTTTCTTTAGATTCTATACCTATTTCAAAATTTAAATATTCATTAGCTATTTTTAAAGCTTCATTGTAGTTTTTAATAAATACTAAATAATTAAATTCATCTTTTAAGGTTTCATAACTTAAAGATGGCTTAATTCTTTCTTTTTTAATATTTAAAAATCTTAAATATTCATCTGGTCTTTTACATTTTAATAATAATTCCATTAATAAATTAGTTACTTTTACTACTTCATTATCTTCCATACTATTAAAATGATTTACTAATTCATATAATTCTTTTAAAGCTTCATTATATTTATTTAAGGCAATTATTACTTCCACTTTCTTTAAAAAGACATCTAAATCACTATGATTATTTAAATAATTAGTAATCTTTTTTAAAGAAGCTTTTTCTAGAGGTAGTTTTAAAATATCACTCTTCTTCATGCGTAAGTTCCCCAAATATATCTTTTAGGCCTTTTAAAGCTATAGCCCGGTGTGATATTTCATTTTTAATAACTGGATTTAGCTCTCCAAAAGTTAATTTATATTCTTCTAAATAAAAATAAGGATCATAGCCAAAACCATTATGACCTAAAGGATGGTCTAAAAAAGTACCGTGAACTTGGCCACTACTGCTTTTTAGTATCTCTTTACCATCAGTTAAAACCATTACACATTCATAGAAACATGAACGGTCACTTTTACCTTTCAATTCTTCTACTAATTTTAAATTATTAGCTTCATCAGTGCCTTCTTTTGAATAACGATGACTGTTGATACCCGGTCTATTGTCTAAAGCTTTTACACAAATGCCAGAATCATCAGCTAATGTTAATTTATGATATTTTAAAGCAATAGTTTTCGCTTTAATAAGGGCATTTTCATAAAAAGTATCACCTGTTTCTTCTATTTCAATATCATCATTTAAGTCTTTTAAAGATATAAAATGAATATTAGGATATATTTCTTTAATTTCTCTTATTTTACCTTCATTTTTGGAAGCAATAATAACTTCTAACATTTAAAATCACCTTTTTTCACTACGTTAATTTTATGTTATTTTTAATCAATTGTAAAGTCATTAAAAACGTTATTTGTTTTCACTTCCCTTCTCATTTTATGGTATAATAATAGCGGTGTTATTATGAAAATATTAAAAAATCACTACTTTTATGGTGGTATTACCATTCTCTTTTATATATTAATTGTCTTTGTTATCGGCAACTATTTATATGAACCTATTTTAAATTTAATATTTAAATATAATGATGTTTCTTTTTTAGTAACTCATTTTTCTAATTCTTTTTTTAAGACAAATCTTACAAACTATATAAATGATATAAATACTTTATATCAACTCTTTACCTATTCTTTGGTTTTAATATTTATTATTTGTTTTTTAGTTGTTCCTTTAAAAAAAGATATAGAGAGTTTCAAGCCTAATAAAGACAAATTGATGAATACTTTAATTATCGCTTTTTTCTTATATTATGGTGTAAATATAATTGTTAATATTATTACTTTAATGGCCAATAATAATGTTGAATCTATAAATCAAAATAATATTGAAACCATGATTAATTCAAGTAGTGTAAATACTTTAATTATGTTTGTTACAACTGTCTTTTTAGGACCTTTATGTGAAGAATTAGTCTTTAGAAAAGCTATTTTTAGTGTTATTCCTCATAAAATGATAGCGGCAGTAGCTTCTTGTTTAATTTTTGGCTTTTTACATACAATCACTTATGATTATACTTTTAGTGATTTATTACTTGTTACTATGCCTTACATAGCTTCTGGTGTTAGTTTTTGTTTCTTATATTATAAGACTAATAACGTTATTATTTGTTATATATTACACGCAGCTTTAAATTTTATTTCATTTACATTAATTTTATTATAAGGAGTTTTATTATGGCAAAAGCATGTTACCCTGGTTCATTCGATCCATTTACTAATGGTCATTTAGATGTTATTAAAAGAATAGCTAATTTATTTGATGAAGTTTATATTGTTGTTTCTAACAATATAAAAAAACATTATTTATTTGAGGCCAATGAAAGAAAAGAATTAATTTTAGAAGTCGTCAAAGACTTTAAAAATGTAAAAGTTGTTATTGATGATGGTTTGGTTGTCAATTTCTGTGAGAAAAATCATATTGATATTATTATTAGAGGTTTAAGAAATATTCAAGATTATGAAAATGAATATAGCCTATTTGAATTTAATAAAGATATTAATAACAAAATAGAAACCTTAGTATTATTCCCTAATCGAAATAGTAGAGTAGTTTCTTCTTCAGCAATTAAAGAATTAGTAAAATATGACTGTAATATTGAAAAATATATACCACTAGTTATTAAAGATAAAGTAATAAAGAGGATAAAGGAAGTCTTATAACTTTCTTTATTCTCTTTTTTTAATAGACTATATATAATTAATTTTTACATTGTTTGACACGCATTTGAAACGTATTTTTATTCTTCTTTAAAAGTTTCTGCTTTCAAAGCATTAACATCAGCTAATACTTCCGTTTCAACTCCAGTTGATGAACCATCATCCCATTTATTATCTTTATAAGTATATTTTACTTTTGATAATTTATAAGAATCTAATTCAGTAGGAGCATCTCCTAAAGCAATCTTTGACAAATCGATAGTTGCATCATGGGCACCTACATTATAAGCAAATAAATGTTGAATAGATGTTTCTTTATAAAAACCAGTAGCACCTTTTTCTATAACAAGTTTACTTCTTGGTAATAATTTATACATTTGGCTAACTTCAAAAACCGCCCCTTCTTTAACTACTATGTTTACATTATATGAAATACCAAAATATAATCCTTCAGTAGAAATAGAAACACTTACAACTTCTAATGCACCGGCATTATCCTTTATATTACCGTACAGTTCTAAAGTTGTTTTATCATTTCATTTATCATAAGTTTTAATAATATAACTATTTTCTTTTGGTTCTAGAATTGCACCAATACCAATTAAAGGATAGTAACACGTTGTCCAACTAATACTTGCATGAATAGCAGCAATACCATAATGCTTAGCACCATGATTTATTGTACTTTAACAGAAATATTATGCATATCATATTCAGCAAATGTAACAATTAAAATACTTAAAAATATAAATACTACACCTAACTTTTTCATATTATTAAATTCCTTTCTTCTCTTAGTTGAAATTATAACCCTCCCCTCCCCGACGTTTTGTCAATCTTTGTGACAAACAATTAAGGTTTGATTTATTAACAAAAATTTTCTTATGAGGCCATTTTTAAGTTTTTTAAGTTATTTTAACCAATAAAAAAAGAATAACTAGAAAGCCATTGTTAATAAATGCTTTTTCGTTATTCCTTTATCATTATTTTATATTTTTTAATGTTTTAATAGCTTCTTTTTTAGCTTTAGCTTTTGTTATATAAGACCCAACCACTACCATATCAACATAATCTTTAACTAATGGTAATGTTTTATCATTGATACCACCATCAATAGATATTATGTAGTTATAATCTTTTTGCTTTTCTTTTAAATATTTACACTTTGAAATGGCTGAAGAATCAAACTTTTGACCACCAAATCCCGGTTCTACACTCATAATTAAGATTAAGTCTAACTCTTTTAAATAAGGCTCTAACACTTCTACTTTCGTATTTGGCTTAATAGAGATTCCCACTTTAATATTTCTATTTTTTAAGTGAGTAATGATTTCATTTAAATCATCTAAAGCTTCATAATGAACAGTTATATAATTAGAACCAGCCTTAATATAATCATCTAAATATTTTAGAGGATGTTCAATCATTAAATGCGTGTCAAAAGGTATATCAGTTTTTGGTCTTAATGATTTTATAATATCAGGACCAAAACTTAAATTAGGCACAAAAACCCCGTCCATAACATCCATATGGATCATATCTACATCATTAATAATTTCTTTTAAATCATTATATAAGTTACTAAAATCAGCATTTAAAATTGATAGGCTTATTTTCATTTGCGACCTCCTTTAATTGAATCTAACATTTTTAAATAGTTTTCATAGCGACTATGAGATATATCAATTCCTACTTTAACATTACAACCAAAACTATTTTTATCATGAAGACAATTTTTAAATTTACATTTAATATCATTAAATTCACTAAAATATAGCTGTAGCTCACTCGGTTCTAAATCGGTTAAATCTAATTTAGAAAAACCGGGTGTATCACCTATAAAGCCATCATTAAATTGATATAATGAACTTATTCTCGTCGTATGTTTACCACGATTTAAAGCTTTAGATATTTCGTTTGTTTGAAGTTTAAAACCAGGAATTACATTATTAATTAAGGTAGATTTACCAGCCCCTGTTTGACCTGTTGTTACAATTGTATGACCTTTAATTAAATTTTGTAGTGAACTTACATCTAAGTTTTTATTATTAGTATAAATAACTTTAAAGCCTAGTTTATTTTCATAATAGCTTAAGAAACTTTTTAAATTGAATAATTCTTCTTCATTTAACAAATCTGTTTTAGTAATAATAATAACTGGTTCAATATTTTCTTTTAAAATATTAACTAAAAATAAATCTAGTAGATAACTACTAAAATCTGGCATCTTAGCACTCATCACTAAAAATATATAATCAACATTCGCAACATCTGGCCTAATAAGGCTATTTTTACGCTCTAATATTTCAGTTATTAATTCTTGTTCGACTATGACAAAATCCCCAACTTTAGGTGATAGTTTAATATTGGTCGTGCTTATTTTTTTAGCTAATTTATTATATTTATGTTTAAAAGTAGAACTACTATCTACCCTATAATTTCTTAATCTACCAGAAGCTTTTAATATTTTGATTTCATTATCAATTAAGACACTATATGAACCACTATTAATACTTAAAATATGGCCTTTAGTTTTGTTCATGTTTACTCCTTAATTGTCCGCAAGCCGCATCAATGTCTATACCTTGTTCGCGTCTTAAAGTGACATTAATGTTAGCTTTTTTTAGAGTGTCAAAAAATACTAAGGTGTCTTCTTTTAAAGAACGTTTATAAGGTTTTTCTTTAACTTCATTATAAGGAATTAAATTTACATAAGCATTTAAATCTTTTAATAAATTAGCTAACTCTAAGGCATGTTTTTTACTATCGTTTACTTTACTTAATAAAATATATTCAATAGTTATTCTTCTATTAGTTTTATCATAGTAATATTTTAAAGCTTTGAACAATTCTTCTATTTTATACACCTTATTAATTGGCATAATTTCTTCTCTTAATTCATTATTAGGAGCGTGTAAGGAAATAGCCAAATTTACTTGTAGAGGGAAGTTCGCAAACTCATAAATTTTAGGCACAATTCCACAAGTTGAAACTGTTAAGTGGCGCTGACCAATTTCTAAACCATAACTAGAATTAATCGTGTTTAAGAAAGTTAAAACATTTTCATAATTATCAAATGGTTCACCAATCCCCATAACAACAACATGTGATACTCTAATATTTTCTAAAATAGAAACAGTTAAAACTTGTAAAGTCATTTCAAAGGCTTCTAAATTTCTTTTTTTCTTCTTTAAACCAGAAGCACAAAAAGCACAGCCCATGTTACAACCAATTTCACTAGTTACACATACACTATAACCATAATCATGATTCATTAAAACTGTTTCAATTAAATTACCATCATTTAATTTAAATAAGTATTTAATAGTTCCATCACTACTAACTTGTCTTAAAACTAGTTCTAAATTATCAATTAAAAATTCATTATTTAATTTTTCTCTTAATTCTTTTTTAATATTTGTCATTAAACTAAAGTCTTTAACCTTCATTTTATAAAGCCATTCAAAAACTTGTCTAGTTCTAAACTTTGTTTGTCCAATGCTTAAAAAATAATTCGTTAGTTTATCATAATCATAGTTATAAATATGTAACATAGTATTCTCCTAATCTACACTTTTTAGTGATTCAGCCATTTTAACTTTATTAGTATATAAACTGATTAAAATATTAATTAATAAACTACTACCAGCCGTTATTAAAATTGTATAAATAATTGAAGATATATCTATCTTATAGATATAAGATAATAACGGATTTTCATTAATATGAAGTACACCATACATTAATGGATAACCTAAGGCCAGACCAATTAAAGAACCAAAAACAGTAAGTACTAACACTTCAATTAAAAATGATAAGGCGATTTCTAATTTTGTAAAGCCTAATACTTTTAAAGTCGCAATATCTTTAATTCTTTCTTTAAAATTAAGCAAAGCTAAATTAAATAAAACTATTAAAGCTAATAAAATCGCAAATATTTTAATTGTATTAGTCATAATCCTAATTGAAGCTATAGTATTATCTGCTTGTTCCAACATTTCTTCCATAGAAATGGAACTTAATGTATATTCTTTATCTGATAATGTTTTAGCTAAATCTTTATTATTAATATTGTTTGTCTTTAGCCAAGCAGCTGTAGGTTCATAAGGAATTAACATTAACTCTTCACTAATAAAAATACCTTGGCTAAAAGATACGTCTATTATATCAGTTATTGTAATATTATAAATAGTATTATTATAAATAAATTTAACTTCATCGCCAATTTTAGCTCCAATTGAAGATGCCACTTTTGTACTAATTAAACAACTATCTTTATTATATTGAGGTTTAAAGATATGAGCTTTTTCTGGCATAACATAAACATAAGAAGAAATTAATTTATCTTTTTCAATTTCAATCTCATATTTGGCATATTCATCAATAGCTACTATTCCTTCTATTTGACTTAAATCATCATAATGAGAAGACGCTTTATTATAGGTAATAGAAACATCATAGGGAATTAAGGTAATCTCTTGATTAATACTATTATCTAAGGTATCTTCAATACCAAAACCAGCTAGTAATAAGGCTGAACAGCCCATTACCCCTAAAACAACCATTAAAGTTCGACTAACTTTTCTTTTCATATTACGAAAAGCCATTTTTAATGATAAAACTTTGTTATCAAGGGGCTTAACTTTATCTAAAAATGTATCTTTCATTTTAATAACTTCTTGACCTCTTAAAGCTTCGCTAGGTTTTAACTTTAAATATTGATAAATAGATAAATAAGTCATGAAAAAACATAAAATTAATAATAAAACGATACTTAACAAATATTCTATTCTAAAGAAAGGTACTTCTATTTTAGGTAAAGCATATAAAATATTATATTTTTGATCCATTACTCTAGGAATAATGAGTGGACCTAAAACTAAACCAATTAACCCACCAATTAAACTTAAGGTCATGAAAATTTTTAAATAATAATTCATTATTTCTCTTTTAGTATAACCAAGTGACTTTAATAAACCAATATTTTTACTTTCACTGCTAACAAAATCTGATATAGAAGTTAAAATAATAAGCATTGCTACTAAATAAAAGATTACAGGGAAAATATATAAAAGATCACGTGCTTGATTAATGTCTGTTTCAATCGTAATATTAGAAGGTAATTCTTCTAATTCTAAGGCATATAAGACATCATATTTTTCTTTGATATTAGTTAAGATTCCACTTATATTAGAATCATTTATTAATATTTGATTATAAGAAGTTTCAATCGTATCTTTAATTAATTCTTCGTTTAATATAAAGCCATAATTAGAATCTAAAATAGCCTTTATAAAAGTATTATAGCCAACATATAAAATAGTATCATTATAATAGGTAGAATTATCTAAACCTTCAGGATGGACCATCGTTTTAGTTATTGTAAGCTTAGTTTCAATATTTATATTATTAAAATTAGCACTTACATCAATAGTTACAGGTAAAGTCATTTCATGTTTTTCTAAATAAGTTTCACTAACATAAACATCATTAGTATTTAAATCTTCTTCTAAATAAATAGGTTTATTATATTTAATATCATCTTTAAACATGTATAAACTAAAAGAATCACTACCTGATTTAATAGGAATATATAAACGCTTCTCATAATCAACATTATTATCATCTAAATAAGTACTAATTTCACTAATAGTTTTACTATCCGCTAAAACATAACCATCAGCAACATTACTTTTAGTATAAATGTCATCTACTTTATATCTAAAGCTTTGCCAATTAGCGTAAATACCTGTTAATAAAGTAACAGCTAGACAAGCAATTAAAATAACGGCTAAATAATTTTTAATATTAGCTTTAACTTCTCTTAAAGCTTTAATTGTTAAAACATTTTTTACCATACAATCTCATCAATATCCTTAATATTTTGATTATAATAATCTTCTATTATTTTGCCATCACTTATTTTAATAACCCTATCCGCCACTAAAGCAATATTTGAATTGTGTGTAACTATGATTGTAGTGCCATCGTTATTATGGCAAATATCCTTTAGTAAAGCGATTATATGCTTACCTGTTTTACTATCTAAAGCTCCCGTTGGTTCATCACACAAAAGTAGTTTTGGCTTTTTAACCAAAGCTCTTGCGATTGAAACACGTTGTTGTTCACCGCCTGATAATTCAGCTGGATAATTTTTCATTCTTTTTTCTAAACCAACTTCTTTTAAAACAGTTGCTGGATCTAAATGATTCTTTAGCTTTTTTAAAGATAAAGTAACATTTTCTATCGCCTTTAAATTAGGCATCAAATTATAGAACTGAAAAACAAAACCAACATATTCTCTTCTAAATTTGGCTAATTCTTTTTCACTTAAAGAACTAACTAAAAGATCATTCATATAATAAGTTCCACTAGTTAAATTATCCATACCACCTAAAATATTTAGGAGGGTGGTTTTACCTGCACCGCTAGCTCCTAATATACAAACAAACTCATGATTATTAATGGTAAAAGACACTTCATCTAAAGCTTTTACTTCATTTTCATCATGACCATATATTTTAGATACTTTATCAAGCTTAATTAAAGACATGTTAACCACCTCTTTATAATTATATCATATCTTACATAATATATCTAAAAAGACTACAAGAATTTACTTGCAGTCTTAATCAGTTAATCTCTTAAATTAATATCTTCTTTAGCTAATTCTTTAAATATTTTTTGAATAATATTATCTACTTCACTACTTTCTAAAGTACGAGTTTTATCACCAAATAATAACTTAAAGGCTACTGATTTATAACCTTCTTTAATATTAATGCCTTCATATAAATCGAAAATAGAAACATTAATTAAAGTCTTTGATATTTTACTTAATTTATTTAAAACTTCACCAACATTCATATTTTTTGGTAAAATTAATGCTAAATCTCTTTCAATAGTAGGATATTTACTAATTGCTTCATAATTTAAATCATTTGGTAGTTTAAACAACTTAGTTAAGTTAAGTTCTAAAACGTAAGTATCATCTAAATCATTTTCTAATCTAAATTTAGGATGTAAACTAGCTACAAAACCAACATCAACACCATTAACTACTAAATGAGCAGCTCTATTAGGATGATAAGTTTCTTTAATATCCTTATAAGGAGTTAAAGTTACATTATAATTTAATCTTCTTAAAGCTTCTTTAATTAGACCTGCTATAACATAGAAATCAACTTTTAAAACTTTATTTTGCCAAGCTAGTTGTTCAAAAGTACCAGTCATTAACATAGCTAGCATATCTTCTTCATTATTAAGCTCATAGCGTCTACCAATTTCAAAAATATTAACATCACTCATTTTACGAGCTTTATTATATTTTAAAACATCTACTAAACCATTTAATAAACTTTTACGCATGTATTCACGATCACTAGTAAGTGGCATTAAAACTTTAACATCTTTTAAGTTTGTAACATTATAAGTATTTAAGTCTTTTTCACTTACTAATGAATAAGTTATAACTTCATTTAAACCTAAAGTTGATAATGTTTGTCTTAAAGAACGAGTTAGCTTTTGTTCTCTTGTTAAAACACCGTGATTGCTAGCTGCTCTAATAGTAGTTGGAATATTGTCATAACCAAGCATACGACTTACATCTTCGATAACATCTTGCCATGAAGCTTCTAAGTCCATTCTTCTTTTTGGTAAAGTAATTTCATATTCATCATTTAAATAAGTATATGTATAATCTAAACTAGTAAAGATACCAGCAATTTCTTCATGAGTTAAATTAGTTCCTAAAAAACTATTAACTTTATTATCAGTTATTTTAACTACTTTGGTTGGAAATTCTTTTTTAACACATCTAACCATATTACCAACAACCGTACCAGAAGCAAGTTCAGAAATTAACATTGCGGCGTAATCTAAAGCTCTTTCAACTCTCTCTTCATCAATATTACGTTCAAATCTAATTGATGACTCACTCTTTAAATTTAGACGACTAGATGTTTTCCTAATGCTAAGAGGAGCAAAATAAGCAGCTTCTAATAAAATGTCTTTAGTATCATTTTCAACTTCACTCTTTAAGCCACCCATTACGCCACCTAAACAAAGTGGTTCTTTACCATTAGTTACTACTATATCATCTTTAGTTAAGATTCTTTTATTACCATCTAAAGTTACAAATTCTTCATTAGGATAGGCATTTCTTACTAAAACTAAATTAGATTCTTTATAAGCATCATAATTGTAAGCGTGTAATGGTTGACCAAATTCCATTAATACTAAGTTCGTAATATCAACTACATTATTAATTGGTCTAATACCAGATGCCATTAGTTTTAACTTTAACCATAATGGTGATTCTTTTATTTCTACACCTTCAATTAAACGTGCACAAAATTTATAACAATTAGGTGTGTCAATTTCTATTTTTAAAGGATTTAATCTTCTATTTTCTTTTAAATTAGGAACTTTAGGACTTACTTTTTGTTTTAAAACAGCACCTAAATCATAAGCTACCCCTTCAATACTTAATAAATCTGAACGATTGCTAGTTAATTCTAAGTCATAAATAGTATCATTAAAACCAATCTCTTCTAATTTAGCACCTGTTTTAACATCATTTGGTAAAACATAAATACCTTCACGATAAGCCTCTTCAACTTCGCTTTCGGAAATACCAAGTTCTTGTAGTGAACAAATCATACCATGTGATTCGACACCTCTTAGTTTAGCATCTTTAATCTTACCATCTTTTAAAACAGCTCCCACACGGGCAACGATAACCTTTTGGCCTGCTTTAATATTAGGAGCACCACAAACAATTTGTTCAACCTTATCACTTAATTTTACTTGGCAAATATGTAAATGGTCACTATTAGGATGCATTTCACATTCTAACACTTCCCCTACTTCTAAATTAGTACCTTCAATTAAAGGTTTAACTGTTTCTACTTCATTTATATGTAAGCTAAAAGCATTATATAATTCTTCTTCACTAATATTATCTAAATTAAGATATTCTTTTAACCAATTTAATGATACTTTCATATTACTTAGCCTCCTTAAATTGTTTTAAGAAACGTAAATCATTCATATAGAAATTTCTAATATCTTCAATACCATACTTTAACATAGTAATTCTTTCAATACCAACCCCAAAAGCAAAACCTTGAATTTCTTCTGGGTCATAACCACACATTCTTAAAACATTATTATTAACCATGCCAGCACCTAATATTTCAATCCAACCAGAATTCTTACACATTGAACAACCCTTGCCACCACATTTAACACAACTTACGTCAACTTCTACAGATGGTTCAGTAAATGGAAAATAAGAAGGACGAAGTCTAATCTTTTTATCTTCACCTAAAATATTTTTAGCCATTACTAAAAGAGCCCCTTTAAGATCAGCTAAAGTAATGTCTTTACCTAAAACTAAACCTTCACATTGCATAAATTGATGTGAATGAGTCGCATCATCTTGATCACGTCTATATGTTTTACCAGGACAAATAATCGCAATTGGTTTACCTTTTTCTTTTAACATTTCTCTAACTTGAACAGGTGATGTTTGACTTCTTAGAAGCATTTCTGCATCTAAATAGAAAGTATCTTGCATATCACGAGCAGGGTGTCCTTTAGGTAAATTTAGTTTTTCAAAACAATATTCATCACATTCTAATTCAGGACCGGTCGCCACTTCATAACCAAGGCCTAAGAAAATATCTTCTAACTCTTTAATAACCATTGATAAAGGATGCATTGTCCCCTCATTGAAACTATATGATGGCATTGTTACATCGATAGCTTCTTTTTCTAATTGTTCTTTAACCTTTAAATCATTTAAATATTCTTCTTTTTCTTTAATTAATGCCTCAATAGTATTTTTCAATTCATTAACTTGTGCACCATAAGTTTTCTTTTCTTCAATACTTAAATTACGCATATTAGCCATTAATGAAGAGACTAACCCTTTTTTACTTAAATACTTAGTTCTAGCATTATTTAATTCAACTAATGAATTAACACTATTAATACTATTTATCGCTTCTTCTTTTAATTCTAAAATTTCCATAATATTCCTCCAGACAAAATAAAAGTCCCTAAGTATAAACTTAAGGACGAAAACTTTCCGCGGTACCACCTTTATTCTAGTAAAACTAGCACTTAATTCTGTTAACGCCAGCAACGTGGTAAAACCATGCAAGAAAGTGAACTTCATTAAAAACTATTGTTACTTTTCACCAAACAGTAACTCGCTTTTTAAATAATTTTTAATTACTCTTTTTCTTCTAATTAATAATAACGACGGTTTCTAATTGAACCACTAATTAATCTAGATATAATCCATAAAACAATAGGTGCATAATATATTAAAAAACTAAATTCACCCATTTTTGAAATAGCTCCATCTAATAAAGAATCTAGACCAGTAATAGTAGCTACTGGGAATGCTAATGAGCAAGCTGTATATTCACTAAATTTATTAGTGAATTCTAATAAATCAGGATTGCCTTTCATTACTAAATATGTTAATGTTTGGTAAACACCAGCAAGTAAGAAAAACCAAGTAATACCAACTATTAAACCGTGTATAAAATTTAATCTTTTGGCTGAAAAACAAGCCATAATTAATATAACAATAAATATTAAAGCATTAATAAGCAATGTTGATGTTGCTTCATTTAAAGATAAAAAAGTAACCATATTATTATCTCCTCCTAATGGTATATCTATTATACCATAAACGATTGGAAAAAGATATTAATAAATTAAGCAAAAACAAATTTACCGTCTTTTAAAGAAATATTATATACTGCATCTTCATTAGTAAATTCTTCATTACTAATCCAAGTTACAGATTTATCAGTTAAATTATATAAGCTTGACCAAACAGTTAAATTATCAGAAGCCGTTGCATTAGTTTGAACAGCCCAGTTACGTCTACCAACTAATTCTAATAAATCTAGAGCATCTTCATATGTAGAAATACCTTTAGTGTTAGTACCATCAGGATTAATAAATTCTTCAATCGCTTCATAACGATCATAACCACCCTTATTAGCACCTTCTACATAATAATCTTTAGTGATAATAAAGTTAGTAATATATTGAAAAGAGTTATTAGCTTCTTTTTCACCAATTTCACTATCTGATGAAATTATTGTATATGTTGTATCAACGTCTTTTAAATATTCTTTATCATAATTATCATCATTAAAATAAACTTTTAAAACGCGTTTAGTACCATCAGTATCATTAGCACTATTTCCATCAACAGGTACCCATTCTAAAATAGCTGATGTGCCACTCGCATCCGCAATCATATAGTGGAATGATGTATTAGCACTATCATGTAAGTCATATTGACTAATTAACTTAACTGCTTCTTCAACACTATCTGCATAATCTAAAACTAATCTTAGCATAGTTGTTGAAGTTAAGTCTGGACGATCTGTTTGTTGATCAGTTGATGTAGCCTTACGCTCAGCAGTCGGACCTTGGTAAGACATATAAATACCACAAGAAACACCAGCTTCATTAATACCATCAAGTGGTGCATATGCAGCAGCCAAACATAAAGCTTTATCCATTAAATCAAGTTCACTACCTCTTTTAATGCCTAAGAAACCTAAATCCACACTTGATACAGTCGCATAACGACCAGCCTTTTCGTCACCTTCTGTAATTAAAATCATTGAAGTAGAAATTTCAAAATCATAATTACGACCAAAATATCTTGTACCATCTTCATCTTCTACTGTAAATGATGAACACCCAATTGTTGGTGCTTTAATTTCTAAAGGAATAATGCCTTTAGTAATATTATCTACAATGTGATCAATTAATTCTTGATCATTAGAAGCGCCGCCTTTTTCTAAAAAGTCAGCGAAATAGTAATCGCCTTTAACATCCATCTTATAAACGGGCCCGCTATGATTTTCTTCATTAGCATCTAATAATTGGGTAATAGAAAATACTGATCTAATTTCCTTATTCCAAATACCAAAAATAACGGCCACTAAAATAATAATTAGACCTAAAATTGATGATAATGTGATTAAAACAATTTTTAAGGCCTTATTCATTTTCTTTTTTTCCATAATAAATCCTCCAAGTATGCCAAACGCATAACGTGCATATTATATCGATATTTGATGTAATATGTCAAGCTCAATTTACATAATTTTCCTTGAAATAGCTTGTTGTTTATAAATTAATATGACTTAACTATGTTATAAATTACAATTAAAAGAAAAGACCACCAATATCATCTTTTCTTCACTTTATAAAAATAAACTAAGCATTTTAACTTTGTAACCTCGTTACTTTTTATAGATTAAATTGGTTTAAACTTAAAATCTAAATATAAGATATGGCCTTATAAAAAGAAAAAAAGCACTTTAGTTCAAAAGCCGCCCACCCATAAGGAAGTAATGGTATCTTGCAGGACAGTATGGCAAATTGCTATGCTGCCTGCTTCTCCTTTCTTGTTCAATGGTCTGCTTGTCCTCGTCCTTAGTTTTGAGTAGGGAATTTCCCAAACCCTTGTATGTCCTCTCATTCAATATTCCGTCCGGCAAACGGCTTTTGTTCAACTTTGCCCCTCACTATATACAACGCCACACTTTGCGATTTTGCCAAAGCGACGAGAGAGATTTTTGAAACATACTCTTCTTTTTTACACTACATTGCGATTAAACTAAAGGTAAAATAAAGCGCTGCAAGTTTTTTAACCTGCAACGCTTTATTTTCTCATTCTGTGCGTCTGGTATATTCGCTTTTGATGATTTCAAACATATCTTCCGGGCTTTCTTTACATCCACCTTTCAGCCAGATTTTTATGATTTGGGTAATACCTGCCTTAAAGAACTCCATGTGATACTCGATAAATTTGTTCTGGAAATGATTATGGGCAAGATCAGTGTCATACCTAAAGATTTTATAATTGTTATCGTAGCCTAACTTGAAATAGGTCTTGTAGAAAATCTGGTTGTCTTTGATATGCCGAAATAGTTTCAAAAAGTCGTTGCTGTTGAACCCTTGCATAACTTCCTCTTTGTACAAATCGGACACTTCGTTTTCTAGTTTATCCCGTATCGCATCGGCTAACCCATAAATATCCGTGTAATTCGCGTAGAATGTTGTTCTGTTCAGCCCGGCGCGTTTGCAAATATCCGACACACTGATTTCGTCCAATTCTTTTGTTTGAAGTAACTCGATAAAAACTTTCTCAATACGGTCCATAGATTCTTTTTTTCGTTTGTTATTTGGTGTATTCATAAAATCCCTCTTTATCTCAACACTTGTTGGTAAATTGATGATTGTTTTTCGTCTACAGATTCATTATACTTGATTTACAAGAAAACAACAACTGTTGTTTTAATATTTTGGAGGTGCTTATCATATGAAAAAAAGCAGTTTTGTAGCAATGGTATTGGGAACGGTCAGCGTTGTCCTGTTCGCACTTGGTATGTGCATGGCAACCATTCCGGAATGGAACGCATTTAGGCCGGGCATTATTTTCGGTTGCGTTGGTTTAGTTCTTGGGCTTATCACATTGATTATATGGAGAAAAATGGAACATAAGCAACCGATCCGCATGAATGGAAAGACTGTTCTGACTGTTATTGTCGGTGCGGTTGGCGCTTTGGCGCTTGGCGTAGGTATGTGTTTTAGCATGGTCTGGGACAAATTGGTCATTGGTATTGTAATCGGCATTGTTGGAATTGTTGTTTTGCTTTGCCTTATCCCCCTAACGAAAGGTATTAAGGATTGAATCCGAAACAGAAAGTCGTATCGCTGATTACCAAAACAAAGGTAGGAAAAAAGTTAGTAGGAAGCCAGCGTTACCGCATCATTTTGTCCGCTTCGGTTTCCTTTGTATTTAATTTACTCTATGCAGTATACCACCTCATACTTGGTGTTCTGAACCATTCATTTTGGTTTATAGCCATGTGCGCTTTCTATTGGATTTTAGCCACAATGCGGTTTTCTGCGATATTGTGTGAGCGTAATCGTCAAAAACTGCCTTCTGATGATACAAAACGGTTTGTAATGAAACTCTCCGGCATACTATTGGTCATATTAAGTATCGTGCTTGCTACGGTCAATTATATCAGTCTGTTGCAGAATATCACTGTAAAACATGGTGAAATCATCATGATAACGATTGCGGCCTACACCTTTTATAAAATCACAATGGCAATCGTGAAAGCCGTAAAGCAACACAAGAATCCCTCTTTGTTATTAAAGGCAATCCGAAGTATCGGTTATGCGGAAGTATCTGCTTCTATATTAACTTTACAACGGTCTATGCTTGTTTCCTTTGGCTCAATGGATAACAGCCATGTGCATTTTATGAATGCAATAACGGGAGCCGCTGTATGCATATTTATACTGATACTCGGCTTGACCATGACAGTAAAATCACAAAGAAAGGAACATGAAAAATGGCAAAATCAAAACTCGTAGAAGCAAATGAGAAAATAGCAGAGAAAGTGGTTGACACTTATAAAAAAATCGAAGATACGGTTGTCGGCGGCTATACCAAAATCGAGGAAGCTTTTGTTGACCGCTATCTGACGAAAGACGGGGAAACTCTTGAAGAAGCAAAAGCAAGATTGAAGCGCGAACATGATGCTTTAGAATAATTTTATACAGTCAACGCCCATGCGGTTTTATGCTGCGTGGGCGTTTGTTATTTTGCCCCCTGTTTTGGGAAGAAAGGGGGTGAGAAAGATGATGAACAACGAGCAGTACCGGGAACATATCGAGCGTACTTTCAACGCCTTTTGTAAGATTGTGCTTTACCATGCGGCGCTGTTCTATTATTCCACGCGGCACAGAAAAAGCGGATAAGAAGTTTTTGACCTCTTACCCGCTTTTCATTGCAACCTGTCTTTAAGCCGTTAAGTTAGTTTGCTTTCAAACCTTCCTTATCGGTGGTTGACTAAGCTAAAGCACTCTTTTATATTAATTTATAATCTATTCAGATTCTTCTTCTTTTAATTTAGATTCAATCTCTTCTTCGGTAGCGTCCATAATTTCAATTTTAACTTTTTCTATACGTCTACCGTCAACTGCCGCAATCGTAAAAATTAATTTTTTAGCATAATCTTGATATGACTCTGTTTCTGGATTTAATTTAGTAAAACAACTTATATATTCCATTGTAAGACCAACTTTTGGTATTTCTTCAGAATGTTCAAAAAGCCAACTATATAATTTAGAAGGGGCATCTTGTGGAGCTTCCCCACAATCTATCTTTTCAAACAAATCAGAAACATAAATATCTGCATCTACTAAATAAGAACCATCTGCTTCTTTTTCAAAGAAGACATCATTCATACCAGCTTCATCAAATTCATCATATATTTCACCAACTAATTCTTCTAAAGCATCTTCCATCGTAACTAAACCAACAGTTTCCCCGTATTCACCACTAACGATTGCTAGATGAGTTTTTTCTTGTTGCAAGAAAGTAATTAAAGCATCTACTTTCATAGCTGAAGAAACATATTTAGCTGGTTTAATTAATTTATGCCAATCAGTTTTTTCATCAACTGCTAGATGTTTAAAGAAATCGCGTTCAAATAAAACACCTACGATGTGATCTTTATCATCTTTATAAACAGGAATTCTTGAATAAGTTGATGATTTTAAAAGTTCTTTAACTTCTTCTAAAGTCGATTCATAGGAAATGGCATGCATTTCAATGCGAGGAACCATAATGTCATTAACACTACGATCATTTAGTTCTAATACTTTTTTAATTAAACTAACTTCATTTTCCTCAATCTTGCCTTCTTCTTCCATACTAGTTAAAGCAATTTCAAGCTCATCTTCATTCATTGATTCATCAAGCTTTTTACGCATAAAGCCTTTTTGTAAGAATCTAAAGAACATAACAATTGGAAATAAAATACATGAAATAATATAAACAGGCCACGCTACTTTTAAGGCAATAGCTTCACTATGTTGCTTAGCTATCGTTTTAGGCATAATTTCCCCAAAAATTAAAAGTGTAATCGTAATAACTACCGTTGATACTAATTCAACCCAGTTTTGATTAATCGCTAATTTAGTGAAAAAACCAACCGCAACTGTTGAAACCGCCGTATTAACAATATTATTACCAACTAATAGCGTAGTTAAAGTTCTATCAAAATTTTCTGTTAATTGAATAGCTTTTTTAGCTCCACTTTTTCTATCTTCAACTGCTAGACGAAGTCTAACAATTGAAACAGATGAAAAGGCTGTCTCACTCATTGAAAAAAAGGCTGAACAACAAATGAAAAACAACATTAAAATAAAGATAGGAGCGTCAAAGTAAACATTACTTAAAACGAGCTGCGACCCAAATGTATCCAACTTATATCACCTCGATTAAGCTCTACTTGTATATTCACCAGTAGCTGTTGAAACAATAATTTCTTCGCCTTCTTCGATGAACATCGGTACTTTTACTAATAAACCTGTTTCACAAATTGCATCTTTTAATGCGTTAGTTTTAGTATCTCCTCTAACGGCTGGATCACATTTTGTGATTTTTAAAGTTACTTTATCTGGTAAGTTAATACCTAAAATTTCACTACCATAATAAACAATTTCTACACTCATACCTTCAACTAAGAATTGTTTTTCATATTCTAAGCGTGAAGCTGGCACTTCAATTTGTTCATAAGTTTCAGTATCCATGAAACAATAAGTTTCACCACTGCTGTATAAATATTGCATCTCTTTTTTATCTAAAAATGCTTTTTTTAACTTCACACCAGCATTTAAAGCTGTTTGTGTAACTGCTCCTGTTCTTAAGTTTTTCATCTTAACTCTAACATAAGCTACTTTATTTTGTAGTACATGTTGAAAATCAAGAATTTGCCATAAATTGCCATCGATTTCGATAACAATACCATTTTTTAAATCATTACTAGAAACCATATTATCCTCCAAAATTTTTTATCTTTAAAATTATACCATAATTCTAATCTTTTAGCAAATCTCTTAAAGCTTCATAGTAGCTTTCTTCTTTTAAACCAATATAAGAATTAGTTGCTAAAAGACTAATATAACTAAAATGCCTAAATTCTTCTCTTTCTTTTATATTAGATAAATGAACTTCCATGATTTTACCTTTAAATAATTCTAAAGCATCATGAATAGCTAAGGATGTGTGTGTATAGGCACCGGCATTAATAATAAGAGCATCATAATTTAAATGTTTTTGAATAAAACTAACTAATTTACCTTCACAATTACTTTGATAAAACTTAAGTTTAGCTTTATTTTTAGCTAGTTCTCTCAACTTTTTATTAATTTCTTTTAGAGTTAAGTTGCCATAATTATTTTTATCTCGCAAGCCTAGCATATTTAAATTAGGACCATTAATTACTAAGATTTTCATATAATGCCTCCAATGCTTTTAGATTATCACATAATGAATTTGTTGCTGTAATTTTATAATCAGCGAATTTTAAATATAGATCTTTACGTTTATTATATAAATCTAAAAGTGAATTATTTTTTAAAAGTGGTCTTTTAGTATCTTGGTATAATCTTTTTTCTAATGTTTTTAAATCTGTTTCTAAATAGATAACATAACCATTCATTAAAGCTTTATTTTGAGCCCTTAAAACAATACCTCCACCACAAGAAATAATAGTGTCTTTAGTATTTTTTAAAGCATTTAAAGCCTTTGTTTCATAACTGCGAAAATGTTCTTCTGAAACTTTAAATAAGTCATCAATAGTTTTTTTAGCTAAATGTTCAATATAATTATCTAAATCTATATAATTAAGCTTATATTTAGAAGCTAAAAGTCCGCCTAAAGTAGTTTTGCCAGAACCTGGCATTCCAATTAAATAAATATTTTTCATTTCAAAAATTCCTTAACATCTTTGATAACTTTTAAAACTAATTCATTAAAATTATCATAGTCTACTTGATAAAAATTAACTTTTAATTGATGTAAAAACCAAGTGCGTTGTCTTTTAGCTAAATGTCTCGTGTTTTTCATTATATTTTCAATAACTTCTTCTTTAGTTATTTCTCCTTTAAAATAAGGATACCATTCTTTATAGCCAATCGCATCAATTAAAACATTATCATTATATAAACTTCTAACTTCTTCTTCTAAACCTAAATTAACCATTTCTAAAACTCTTTGGTTAATTCTTTCATATAAAGTGTTGCGATCACTATCTAAATAAATAATATATGGTTCATATAAATATTTATCTTTTTGATCTTTAGAACTAAATAAAGTACCATTTTCTAATACTTCTAGAGCTCTTAAAACTCTTTTACGATTATTAGGATGAATCTTTAAAGAAGCTTTATAATCTTTTTGTTTCAATATTTCATATAAACTTTCATTACTATAATCTTGATATTTTAAACTAAAACTATCATCTCTTTTAGGACCATTAAAATCATAATCAGTTAAAATAGCCTTAATATATAAACCTGTTCCTCCAACTAATAAAGGTATGTCTATTTTAGAAATTAAATCTCTTACATCTTTTTGACAACTAGATACATCATATTTTTCTTTAGGATCTAAAAAATCAACTAAATAATGCTTAACTTCTTTTTGTTCTGCCAAAGTTGGTTTAGCAGAACCAATATCTAACCTTTTATAAACTTGGACACTATCAATTGAAATAATGGCTGTATTTAAAGCTTTCGCTAATTCTAAACCTAGCTTAGATTTACCAGAAGCTGTAGGTCCGGTAACAACTATTACTTTTTTCATTTTTGAATCCTTTCAAACATCTCTTCTAATTCTTGTTTAGAAAATTTAATGATAGTAGGTCTTCCGTGTGGACAGTGGTAAGGATTTTCACATTTATTTAACTCTTTAACTAATTCTAATATTTCAAGATTACTAACGCTATCATGAGCTCTAATAGAAGCTTTACAACTAATTTGTTTAGCAATTTCCTCACGATAATTAATTATATTTAAATCATTTTCTTTCAAAATGTCATTTAAAATAGTCACAATTAAAACTTTTAAATCTAATTCTTTAGCCCATAAAGGAATGGTTACTAGTTCATAATTAGAATTAAAATTAAAGTTTAATTCATTTAATAGATTAATATTATTATCGACCAACATTTTCTCATCATTACTTAAAAATAAAGGAAAAGGCACTAATAAAGAAGTATGACCTTTATTTTCATTTAACAACTTTAAATATTTTTCATAATTAACTCTTTCACAAGCAGCGTGTTGATCAATTAAATATAAATCATAGTTATTAGTTGCTAGTATATAAGTTTTAAAAATAACACCTACAATATTTAAATCAGGTATCTTCTTATAAGAAGGTTCTTCATCGTTTTTAAATAAATTATAGTCTATATTTGTTTCTTTAAAACTATATTTATTATAGCTAGTGAAAAAATCATCTACTTTAGGAGTATAATTTACTTCTTTTTTAACTTCTTTATTTTCTTCTTTAACATCTTCTAAATGATTTAAGCTAATTAAACTACTTCTTAAAGAACCAGCTATTTTACCAGCAACAACTTGTTCATCAGCTATTTTAATTTCCGCTTTTCGTGGATGAATATTGACATCAATTAAAAGTGGATCAATATTTAAATATAAAGTTAAAATTGGATATTTATTAATTGGTAAATAACCATCAAATGTTTTAATTAATGTCTCTTGTAAACAAACATTTTTAACATATCTGCCATTAATAATTAAAGTAATATGTAATTTATTACTACGATATTCACTAGGTTTTAAATAATAAATATCACCTTTAAAACCAGGATAATTAAAAGTAACCTGATTAACAATTTTCGCTACTTGATAACCATAAATAGCACCAAAAATAGTCTTTACATCACCTTTACCATCACTTCTAAAGACTTCTTTATCATCATTAAATAAACTAAATTTAATATTTGGATTAGAAAAAGCTAATTTATTAATCATAAAAACAGTAGCTTGTAACTCTTTAGCTGGTAATTTTAAAAATTTAAGTCTAACCGGGGTATTTAAAAATAAATCTCTAACTAAAACAGTTGTCCCGACATTTAAAGAAGTTAGACCTTCATTAATTTTTTTGCCATATTTATAAGTTACTTCATAACCTTCTAAGCTATTTTTTTCTCTTGAAGAAATGGTCATTGTTGAAATAGAGGCAATTGAAGAAATAGCTTCTCCTCTAAAACCTAAAGTTTTAACTCTAAACAATTCATATTCATTATGAATTTTACTAGTGGCATGAGGCATAAAAGCTAATTTAACATCTTCTTTTTCCATTCCATAACCATCATCAATTACTTTTATTTCTTTAATACCTGCTTCTTTTAAATAAATATCAATTTTAGAAGCAGCGGCATCAATAGCGTTTTCCACCAATTCTTTAATAACATCCAATGGTCTTTCAACGACTTCACCAGCCGCAATCATATTAGTTAATTTTGGCGACATTATATTAATTTTCATTGTAATCACCAAACTTTTCTTTCATTTCATATAGCTTATTTAAGGCTTCTTTAGGCGATAATTCATCAATATCTAAAGAAGATAAATATTCAATAACTGGACTCTTTTTATCTTCTTTAATCTCTTCATCAAAGTCAAATAAAGAAGGTGTTAAACGTGTTTTATCTTTTTCTAATTCTTCTAAGATAAGACTAGCTCTGTTGATTAAAACCTTGGGCATACCAACAAGTTCAGCTACATTTATACCATAAGATTTGTCAGTTGGCCCATCTTTAACTTTATGAATAAAAGTAATATTACCATTTTCATTAATAGCTTCAACATGAACATTCTTTAAATGTTTTAAAGTTTTATCTAAAACTGTTAATTCATGATAATGAGTAGAAAATAAAGTAGTAGCTTTTACTTTTTCATGGATATATTCTAAGATAGCTTCTGCTAAAGCCATTCCATCGTAAGTAGCTGTGCCTCTACCAATTTCATCAAACAAAATTAATGAGTTTTTAGTGGCGTTTTTAATAGCATAATTAGCTTCGCTCATTTCGACCATGAAGGTAGATTGACCACTAGAAAGATCATCAGAGGCCCCTATTCTCGTAAATATTTGGTCAAATATTTTAAGCTTAGCTTTCTTAGCTGGTACAAAAGAACCAATCTGAGCTAAGATGCTAATTAAAGCTACCATCCGCATATAAGTTGATTTACCACTCATATTAGGACCTGTTATTAGAAGCATATTATAATCACTATTAATATATAAATCATTAGAAACATATTTTTCTTTTAGTAATTCTTCTAATACAGGGTGACGCCCATCAACAATCGTTATTTCACTATTATTAAAGGTTGGTCTTACATAACCATATTTATCGCTTACCACCGCTAAGCTTAAAATGGCATCTAAATAAGCTAAATTAGTAGCTAAAAGTTGTAAAGAAGGAATATATTCTTGAACTTTATTTTTAATATTATTAAAAATATCATATTCTAAGGCTTCAATTTTATCGTTAGCACTTAACAAAATAGTTTCAAACTCTTTTAATTCTTTAGAAATATAACGTTCACTATTAGCTAAAGTTTGTCTTCTTTCATAACCTTCAATATCACCAAGTTGTAAAGACTGACCTTTACTAATTTCAATATAATAACCAAATACTTTATTATAACCAATTTTTAAATTTTTAACATTTAATCTTTCTTTTTCTTTTATTTCCAAATTAGAAAGCCATTCTTTAGAATGTTCTTTAATGTCTTGATATTTATCTAATTCTTCATTATAACCATGTTTAATCATCCCACCTTCTTTTATAGTAAACGGTGGATTTTCAACTAATGAAGATTCTAATAGATTAAATAATTCTTGGTGACTATCTAAAGAATTATCATATTCTTGTAACAATTCATTACTACTATTTTTTAAAATATCTTTAATATTAGGAATTAAACCTAAAGTGCGTCTTAAAAAAACTAAGTCTTTAGCATTAGCGCTATTACAACTTATTCTACTAATTATTCTTTCTAAATCATAAACGCCTTTTAATTCATTAATTAAATCATTACGTAAAAGATAATCATTAATAAAAGTTTCGGTTAAATCTAAACGTTTATTAATTTTGTTTTCATCAACTAGTGGTCGCATTAAAAAAGTTTTAAGCATTCTTGAACCCATAGCCGTAACCGTTTTATCAATTAAACCAAAAAGTGATTCACTAGTATCCTGATAACGCATAGTTTCTAGTAACTCTAAATTACGTTTAGTGAAATAATCTAATTTTAAATAGTCTTTATTAGTATAGAATTCTACTTCTTTAAAATGCTTTAGATTTACCTTTTCCGTATTTAAAGCATAATTATAAAGCATACCAATAGCTGGATAATAACTAGCCTCAATTTTAGTAACTGTATTTAATAAAAATTCTGGTATAGTTGTGTTATTCATATAACTTACAACAATATGGGAAGTTTTTATTTCATTTAAATAAATTTCTGGGAATGTTTCTTTAACGACGACTTCTTTGACATTTAAATCTCTAAGGACTTCTAAAGTACGCTTAAAAGTTCCTTCTAAGGTTAAATAAGTAGCGCCTGTTGAAACATCAGAATAAGCAATTATAAACATCTTTTTAAAATTATAAATGCTTGCTAAATAATTATTATCTTTTGTTAAAGTGGTTAATTCAACTTGCACACCAGGGGTTATAATCTTAACAACTTCTCTTTTAACAATCCCGGTAGCCACTTTCGGATCTTCTACTTGTTCAACAATCGCAACTTTATAGCCTTTATTAACGAGTTTTTGCGCATAAGATTCATAAGCATGATAAGGTATTCCACACATCGCTACTCTTTCAATCCCTGCATCTTTACCTGTTAAAGCTATTTCTAATATTCGTGACGCTAACACAGCATCCTCAAAAAACATTTCATAAAAGTCGCCTAATCTAAAAAAGACTATTGCGTCTGCATAGTCTTTTTTAATCTCTAGATATTGTTGAATCATCGGTGTATAACTTTCTTGATTCATTTTATCCCTCTAATTATTTTTTAAAAGTTTCTTCTATCCATGACTTAAGATTTTTAACCCATCCCATATCAGCTAAAGGTTTATATAATGGAGCCCACCAACCTTCAGTAATATTTAAATCATCACTAAATGCGCATACTAGACCAAAGATACCCCAAGCTAATACTAAAACGAAGATTAAGAAAATAATCAACTTAATTACAAACCATACACGACGCATTGATTTTTGATGACGTTTTTCTCTTCTTTCTTCAAGTTGCATCTTGTACTGAGTAATCTTTAATTGTTTATCAACATATTCTTCATTAGTAGCGTTAATATCACCAGCTAATAAAGCTTTATGAGCCATTGCTTCTTCATGTCTTTGTTTCTTACGAAGCTTACGTAATTCTTTACGACTTAATTTAGGTTGTTCCTTTGGTTCTTCAACTGTAGTTTCAACAACTGGTGTTTCTTCTGTTTTAACTTCTTCAGTTGGTGTATCAACTACTTCCGGTTCTACCGGTTGCAGATTTTCCATTTCTTTATCCAATAATGAGTTCTTTAAATCTTCATCATAAAGTGGATTAAGATCATTAGTAAAATTATTATATGGATAATAATGTTCTAATTCTTCTTCAACAACTGGTTGTTTAACTGGTTTAGGTTCTTCTTTTTCACCAGTCATATTAACATTTACAATCGGTTGAATTAAATCAGGTTTAGCTTTTTGTTCTTGGACAAGTGGTAGTAATTTTTCTGTAATAGCTGAAACTGTCTTTTCAATTGATTCACTTAATACTTTTACTACTGCTTCAGTATCAATTTGATTAGTCACAATTTGCGGAGTAACTGTAGGTTCACTTTGAACTACTCTTTCTATAACCTTAACTTCTTCTTTAACTGGTTCAACGACCTTAACAACTTCTTGTGGTTTAGCTTCTTCATAACCTTCTTCAATCATTTCTTCTTGAGTCATTACATAAGCTAAGTTAAAGACGAAGTCACTACCTAAATCTAAATTAAGATTTAAACGTGGATAAGTTTCAAATTTAGCTTTTTCTACTTCGTTAAATAAGTAAGCAATTAAATCTTCTTTCTTTAAATCAACAGAAACTTTAATATCATTGTTCTTAGCTAAACGTTGTAAGCCCATTACTGGTAATTTATCAACTTTTTTAGCCATTTCATCATCGTATTTATGTTGTTTCTTTAATTCTTGAACAATAATTTCTTGCATTTCTTCTTTGCGAAGACGTTTAGGAATTACTAATTCATATTTAGCACCAATATCTCTAATATCATTAGCAGTTGCACTCTTAGGTAAGTTTTCAACCAAAACACGAATGTTTTTACCATCAAATTCTTTGTTATAATCATATGTTACTTTAGTTAAAACCTTAAAATAAGTTAAAAATTGTTCAACTGGCATAACTGGTAATTTTAAAGCTTGGGCAATAATATTATCAGTAATTTTTAAAGCATTAACATTTTTTAAGACTAATGTCCAAAATGCTTCACGATATTCTCTTTCTAAGTCTTCTGTTTTAACTTGCATAAAGAAGTTTTCTAATTGATATTCACTAAAAGACATGTAGAAACGTAAACGATACATCATTTCATCAGATAAACCTAATGTTTTAGCTACTTTAACTTTTTCATTTAAAATGTAACGTAAAGCCTCTGTTTGTAAAACATGAGGATATTTAATTTGATGTTCTTGGAATAAAGAAACGATTTGATTAGCACTTAACGCCCCTAAACTCGTTAAGCAATCTTTAATATTTCTTTCTTCCCCATTAATTACTATTAAATTGTCATTGAATCTAACTTCCATTTTGGGTACCTCCCCGTAATATTTATCATTAATTATATGATAAATCATTTTCAAATAAAAAACAAGAAAAATTATGTATTTAAAGCGATTTTTTGTTATTTTTTTATAAAATATAAAAGCCTTATTACAAAAAAAACACTCAAGTTGTTATGAGTGTTTCAAATTCTTATTTTATATTTATTATATCTAAATTAGCGCTAATACGATTCGAAATATAATTAAAAATATTAAATAATGTTTCCATTAAGCCAAAATATTCACTTGCAAAAGGAATATCTTGAATTTCTTCTTCTATTTTTTTATGTTCTTTTTTTAGGTCACTTAGTTTTTTTAAATCATTATTATAGTTAGCATTTACAATTTGCTTTTGTAATGATTTATATAATTCTATTTTTTCATTTAAAATAGTATTATTTTTAAAATAATTAGCTAGTTCTTTATATCTTTTAAATTCTTTGGTAGAAGTAAGGTAATCTTTAAGATTATTCATCTACTAATTCACCCATTTGGAACCAAGTTTTAGCTTCGGTAATTTTAACATTTACTAATTTACCAATTAAGCTATGATCACTAGATTTAAAATTAACTAATTTTAAATGCTTTGAATAACCACATAAATAATCTGGGTTATTTTTAGATACGCCATCAACTAAAATTTCTTCTACATTACCCAAATGTTTTAAATTACCTTCTTTATAATATTTGTCAACTAAAACATTAAGTTCATCTAAACGACGATGTTTTTCTTCTAAACTAACATCATCTTTTAATTTTGCTGCCGGTGTGCCTTCACGAGGAGAATAAATAAAAGTAAACGCTCCTTCAAATTTAACTTCTTCAACTAATTTTAACGTGTTTTGAAATTCTTCTTCTGTTTCATTAGGGAAACCAACGATAATATCAGTCGTTAAGGCAATATCCGGAATATATTCTTTTAAAGTTTTAACTAAATCTAAATACATTTGATGAGTATATTTACGATTCATTTTCTTTAAAATATTGTCATCACCCGATTGAACAGGTAAGTGAAGTTGAGGCATTACACTCTTACACGTAGCCATCGCTTTAATTGTTTTTAAGTCAAGATCACGAGGATGACTCGTTGTATAGCGGATACGCTTAATACCTGTTTTATCAAGATCACACAATAAATCACCAAAAGTATAATCTTCACCTAAATCTTTACCATAAGCATTAACATTTTGACCAAGTAGAGTAACTTCAATATAGCCTTGTTTTACAAGGTCGCTTACTTCTTTAATAATATCTTCTTTTGCTCTACTTCTTTCTTTGCCACGTGTATAAGGAACAATACAATATGTACAGAATTCATCACAACCATACATAATATTTACCCAAGCTTTATGTTTGTGTTCACGATGTTTAGGGGCATCTTCTAAAATACCTCCTTGACATGATAAAACTTCCACAACTTTCGCTTTTGTAAAATAAGCTTCTTTAATTAATTTTGGCAAATTATAAATGTTATGAGTACCAAATATTAAATCAACAAAAGGATATGATTCTAATAAGCGGTTAGTGGTTTTTTCTTCTTGAGGCATGCACCCACAAATACCAATTAACATATCAGGATTTTCACGTTTAACACCTTTTAAGTTACCTAAAACACCCCAAATTCTATTTTCGGCATTTTCTCTTATCGCACAAGTGTTTAAAATAACAACATCACTTAAATAAGGGTCAGTTGCTTTCACATAGCCCATTTTTTCAAAAATACCAGCCATAACTTCACTATCAGCTTCATTACCTTGACAACCATAAGTGAAAATATAATATGTTTTATCTTTGCCTAAATTTTCATATTCTTTAGCTAAACTAAAATGAATAGTTTTAGTTTCTTCTTGTTTACGATTACGAGCTTTTAATAAATCTGGTAATGATATTTTTACGTCCTTCATTTTAGTAACCTCCTTTTAAATTTCTTTTCTAAAACGTTCAATTGTATTTTTAACAGTATCAACAATAACGCCTTCTAAATATATTTTGTCAAGCGCCACTTTAGCATGTTCATAAACACCTGTTAAAAAACGATTAATGATTGCATTCGTATCTGAACCTAAAATACCTTTAGGACCAGTCATTCCTAAATCCGTAATATAAACCGTTTTATTTTCTAAGATTTGTTCATCAGCTGTTTGTACATGTGTATGGGTACCAAAAATAGCGTTAACTCTACCATCTAAATAATGAGCTAAGGCTAGTTTTTCACTAGTAGCTTCAGCGTGAATATCAACGATTATATAGTCACTTTTAATTTCTTTTAAAAGATTATCCATGGTTTTAAACGGACAATCTAAACTACTATTTTGAAATACTCTGCCTAACAAATTAATAATTGTTATCGTCTTATTATTATAATTAATATTAAGATATTTTTTACCAATATTAGTAGGAATATTAGCAGGACGGGCTATTTTAGCTTCATCAATATATTCTTTAATCTCACTTTTTGAAAAAGTATGATTGCCCATCGACATACCATCGATACCAGCTTTTATTAGGCTATCATAATCTTTTTTAGTGAGGCCTAACCCATTACTAACGTTTTCTGCATTCGCAAAAACTAAGTTTAAATTATAATCTTTTCTTATTTTTGGCAAATAATCTTTAAGCATTAAAGCTGTTTTACTACCAACAATATCACCCAAATATAAATAACGCACTTTGGTCCTCCTTAAAAAAAGGGGCCATCATCCTTATAAGGATCATAGCCTTTATAAAAAACTATTTCGCTACATCAACAGCTCTAGTTTCTCTAATAACGGTAACTTTGATTGTACCTGGATAAGATAATTTATTTTCAATTTCTTCTTTAATCTTACGAGCTACACTAATTGTTTCCAAATCATTAATTTGATCAGGTTTAACAATAACTCTAATTTCACGACCAGCTTGAACAGCATAAGATTCAGATACACCATCAACACTATTAGAAATTGTTTCTAACGCTTCTAAACGTTTAACATAATTTTCTAATGAATCACTACGGGCACCAGGTCTTGCACTTGATAAAGCATCAGCAGCTTGAACTAAAACGGCAATAATTGATTTAGGTGCTTGATCCTCATGGTGAGAAGCAATCGCATCAATTACTTCTTTAGCTTCATGATATTTAGTCGCAAGTTCAACACCAATTTCAACATGTGAACCTTCAACCTCATGGTCACAAGCTTTGCCTATATCATGTAATAAGCCTGCTCTACGAGCTAAAATTTCATTTTCACCAATTTCAGAAGCTAACTTACCAGCTAACATAGCTGTTTCAATCGAATGTTTTAAAACATTTTGACCATAACTTGTACGATAATATAATCTACCAAGTAATTTTACTAAATCTGGGTGGATTTTACCAATACCCGTTTCAAAAACAGCTTCTTCGCCTTTTTCACGGATGTCCATTTCAATTTCATTGCGACAACGTTCAACAACTTCTTCAATACGAGATGGATGAATACGACCATCACTAACTAATATTTCTAAAGCTTTTTTCGCAACTTCTCTTCTAATTGGATCAAAACTAGATAAAACGACAGCTTCAGGTGTATCATCAATAATTAAATCAACACCTGTTAAAGATTCGATAGCTCTAATGTTACGACCTTCTCTACCAATAATACGACCTTTCATTTCGTCAATTGGTAAGGCTACTGTAGCGGCAGTTGTTTCAGAAGCTGTTTCACCAGCATATTTTTGAATAGCTAAAGCTAAAATATTTTTAGCTTTATTTTTAACTTCCGCTCTAGCTTTTTCTTCTTCGTCTTTAACATATTCGGCAATTTCCAAAGAAACTTTTTCTTTAACTTCTTCGAAAATAATCTTTTTCGCATCTTCTTGTTTCATCTGTGCGATTTCTTCAAGTTTAGCTAATTGTTGTTTTAAAACTTCTTCTATTTCATTGCTTTGCTTTTCAAGTTCATTTTTACGACTATCAAGACGTGTCTCTTTATCATTTAATAATTCTTCACGTCTATCTAAACTATTACTACGTCTATCTAAAGAATCTTCCCTTAATTCAAGTTTATTTTCTTGTTCCGTAATTTCTATTTTACGTTGTTTAAGTTCATTTTCCATTTCTTGACGTAAACTTAAAACTTCGGCTTTACCTTCTTTTAAAGCCAAGTCTTTAATTTTGGTCGCTTCTTCAGTCGCATTTTTAACTAAAGCCTCAGCTTCTTTTTGACCATTAGTCAAGAATAAAGCATCTTTTTTTACCTTCGTATGATATATAAAGTAGACTACTCCAAAGGCAATTATTAACCCGACAAGTAGTCCAACTATGGCAAAGATAATAGAAGAGGTTAGATCTAATGATAATATCATAAAATTACCTCCATATTTTATCATAAGTAAATTATTACCCATGTAGGTTTATTATATAAAATAATGACTTGTTAGTCAATAATTAAGAAAAAAACTTGGCTATCAAAAAACCAAGTTTTAATGTAATATTTGTAAGTATTTATAAATGTTTTTCTTAATATTTCCCAGTAATCCTTCTTCATCATGACCAGGATGAACATATAAGTTAGGATCTAAAGAAAATAATTTATTAATACTCTTTTTTAAATCATTTAAATTAGAATTTATAAAATCATAACGAGGAATCCCATAATAAAATAAACTATCCCCACTAAATAAATCATTTTTAATTAAGTAACAAACGCTACCTTTAGTATGACCAGGAGTATAAATTACTTTAATATCTAAACCTATTAATTTTAAACTATCATTATTTCTTACTTTAATAATATTTAATTCTAAATCTTTAAAAGGATTTTTAATGTTCATATCTTTATATAAAGATAATTCATCATTAAAAAAAGCTTCATAATCACTTAAGCCAATATAAATAGGGGCTTTAAAATATCTAGCTCCGTCCATATGGTCAATATGTCCGTGAGTTAACAAAACTGCCTTGACATTATATTTATTATTGATAATAGAGGCTTGTTCCTTAAAATCTAAAGTTGGATCAATAATAATAGCTTCTTCGCCGCAAGTAATTAAATAAGTATTAGTAAAAAATATACTACCTGTATATTTAATTATCTCCACAAAAAGAAAAAAGCTTTAAAAAAGCTTACTTCTTTTCCTTATGAATTGTATGTTTGCGGCAATGTGGACAATATTTTTTTAACTCCATTCTATCAGGAGTAGTCTTCTTATTTTTATCAGTGTAATAATTTTCATTTTTACATTCCGTACAAACTAATTTAACTAAATCGCGCATAATATCCCTCCAGACATTCAAACTTGCGAAAAGATTATAGCAAAAATAACATCTCGATGCAAGCTTTTTTTACTTAATTGTACTTTCATAAAGATTTTTATAAATACCATTTTGTTTTAATAATTCTTCATGGTTACCTTTTTCTTTTAAAACACCATGTTCTATAACACAAATTAAATCAGAATTGAAAATAGTTGATAAGCGGTGAGCCACTACAATTGTCGTTCTATCTTTAGTTAATAAAGCTAAAGCTTTTTCAATCTCTAATTCGGTTGCATTATCTAAAGCGGAAGTCGCCTCATCTAAAATTAAGATAGCTGGATTTTTTAAGAACACCCTAGCAATACTTAACCTTTGTTTTTGACCACCAGATAGTTTAACTCCTCTTTCCCCAATTACAGTGTCATAGCCATTTTTCATATTCTTAATATCTAAATCAATTCTAGCTTTTTTAGCGGCTTCATACACTTCTTCATCAGTCGCATCTAATCTACCATATCTAATATTTTCTTTGATTGAATCATTAAATAAGAAAACATCTTGTTGAACAATCCCAATATTATTTCTAATATCATAATTAGAAAGGGTATTTAAATTCTTACCATCAATTAATACATTTCCACTAGTCACATCATAAAAATGAGGTAATAAGTGACAAATGGTAGTCTTCCCTCCACCAGAAGGTCCAACTAAGGCTACTTTTTGGCCAGCTTTAATACTTAAAGAAAAGTTAGTTAAAATATCATCACTTTCTTTATATTTAAAATTAACATTTTGAAAATCAATATTACCTTTAAATTTAACATTTACTGGCTTATTATTATCTTTTTCTTCTTCTAAATTAATGATTTCATAGAATCTTCTAAAACCAGCCACCCCATCTTGATAAGTCTCTACGAAATTTATCATAGTGGTAAGTGGATTAATAAATAAATTAATAGAAACAATAAAAGCACTATATTCTGGGAAACTTATTTGATCATAATACAAGAAAATGCCACCAACTAATAAAACAATGACATTGAAAACATCTGTAATAAAACCAGTAGAAGCTCCAAATTGCCCCATTCTTTTATAAGCTTTACTTCTTTCTTTTACAAATTCACGGTTACCTTTTTCAAACTTTTCTTCTTCATATAATTCGTTGTTAAAGGCTTTAGTTACTCTTATACCATGAATAGATGATTCAACATTTTGATTAATAACCGCAGTCTTTTCTCTTGTCTTGGTAAATGCATCATCCATCTTTTTGCGCATCGCTAACGAAATAATAACTAAAATAGGTACACAAGCAAAGATAATTAAAGTAAATAACCAATTTAAAATCGCTAAATAAATAAAAGAACCAACAATCATAAAACCACAAATAAAAATGTTTTCTGGTCCGTGATGAGCAAGTTCAGAAACTACTTGTAAATCATTTACCATCCTTGATGAAATTTTACCCGTTTCATGTTCATCATAAAAACTAAATGGCATCTTTTCTAGTTTTTTAAACATATCCATACGCATATCAGCTTGCATCTTTACACCCATTACATGACCGTAATATTGTACAAAATATTTAAGATACATTCTTACTATATATAATAAGAGTAAAATTAGCCCAAAGATAACAACCATTTTTAATTCTTTATTAGGAATAAAATCTTCTAGCATAATTTGCGTTAAAATTGGATAAGTCATCGCAATTGCAGAAACAAAAAAAGAAGCTAACATATCTAAGCTAAATATTAATTTATAAGGTTTATAATAAGAAATAAATTTTTTAAACATAATATCACCAAAATAAAAGAAAATAAGTTTCCTTATTTTCTTTAAGCACTTTCTCTAATTTTTAAAGTTGGTTCTAAATGAACTTCTTTTTGATATTCTTTGCCATCTAAAATATCTTTAATTAAACTAGCCGCTGTTTTAGAAGATTCTTCAATCTTATTATCAACAGCTGTTAAAGCTGGTGCTGCTAGCAAACAATAATCTGAGCTATTAAAACCTATAACATCAACATCTTTACCAACAACTTTACCTTCTAAAACAAGTGCCCTAGATGCACTCATTGAAATTAAATCTTCACCAGATAAAATGGCATCTAATGCATAATCTTCTAAAATCATTCTTCTTGTTTCATCATAGCCACCATTAAAAATATCATTAGTATAATAAATAGATGGAGTTAAGCCTGCTTCCTGCATCGCTTCTTTGTAACCATCAGCTTTTAAAATAGCTGATTGATTATTAGTATATTGAATATATTTGATGTGGGTACGTCCTTTATTAATCAAATATTTAGTTGCATCATAAATACCTTTTTTATCATCAATGTAAATAGAAATACATCTTTCAACATCTAATTTACCATTAGTAATAACTACTGGTATACTATTTAATTTTTCAACTATTTCTTGATAACGATTTAATTCATTAAAGATAGAACCTACAAAGATAATACCTTCACAGCCCATATTTAATACTGAATCAATATATTTAGCACAAGTATTTAAATCTCCACTTGTATTACAAACAATTACCCTGTAACCTGTATTTGATAATTCTTTATCAATAAAATAAGAAGCATTAGCGTAATGAGGAAGTCTAATATCTACAACCATTACCGCTATTAATTTCATTGACTTTGTTACTAAACCTTTAGCTATCGAAGAAGGATGATAATTATATTTTTCAATAACTGCTTTAATTCTTTCTTTAGTATCAGGTCTAACATTCTTATTATTTAAATAACGTGAGACTGTTGAAATTGAGGTTTTAGCCTCCCTAGCAATGTCATAAATATTCTTAGTCATTTAAGCTACTCCTCCTTAAAAAATTAAATAATTATTTATTTAATTATATGCTATAATATAAATAAATCAAGAGAAAGGATGGAAAAAAGTATGTATTTACGCAATAAAACCCTAAATTTTAACGTTGGTAATCTTCCATTTGGTGGTAATGATAAAGTATATATTCAAAGTATGACTAACACTAAAACCCATGATGTAAAAAGCACTATTGAACAAATTAAATTACTTGAAGAATATGGTTGTGAAATTATTAGAGTAGCCGTTTTAAATAAAGAAGACGCCTATAGTATTCATGAAATTAAAAAAAATATTCACATTCCTTTAGTCTGTGATATTCATTTCGATCCAGAATTAGCTATTATTGCCATTAAAGAAGGAGCTGATAAAATAAGATTAAATCCAGGTAATATTAAAGATCCTAATAAAATTAAAGAAATTGTAAAATTAGCTAAATTAAAAAATATACCAATTAGAATTGGGGTAAATAGTGGTTCATTACCAAGTGATTTACCACTTACTAAAGAAGGTATCGTAGAAGCTTCTTTAAGACATATTAGAATTTTAGAAGACTTAGACTTTAAAAATATTTGTGTCTCTTTAAAAGCCTCTAATATTGATTTAGCTTATGAAGCATATAAACTAGCAAGTAAAACTTATCCTTATCCCTTACATATAGGTATTACAGAAGCTGGTACTTCTTTTAATGGCTTAATTAAAAGCTCAATTGGAATTTCAAAGATATTAAATGAAGGTATTGGAAACACAATTAGAGTTTCTCTTACTGATGATCCTTTATATGAAGTAAAAGCAGCGAAAATCATTCTAAAAGAATTAAATTTAAGAAATGATATTCCAACTTTAGTAAGTTGTCCTACTTGTGGACGTATTCAATATAATATGATTCCTATCGCTAAAGAAATGGAAAACTATTTATATAAAATAAATAAAAATATCACAGTTGCGATTATGGGTTGTGCAGTAAATGGCCCTGGTGAAGCTAAAGAAGCTGATTTAGGAGTAGCTGGTGGAAATGGAGAAGCTCTTTTATTTAAAAAAGGTAAAATCATTAGAAAAATCAAAGAAGAAAATATAATTTCTGAACTAAAAAAAGAAATTGACAACATATAAAAAGGCCTTATGAGGCCTTTTTTATTATTTAAAGTTTTTAAAATAAGGTATGGCTAAATTTGTATAAAACAAAAGCACTTGTGCTGTCAAATTCATCGTCAACTTTGCAAGTGCTTAATAACTTATTCAATTTAATATCACACTTCATAAAAATCTAAGTAAGAAAAAGTATTACACTATTTTAATTTACAATTTAAGAAACCTTTTTTATTTAGAAGTGGTTACAAATAACTTAATTGGTCGCTTAGTAATCATGAATGAAATATACACTAAATTAAAAATAATTAAAATCGGCATGTACAACGCACAGCTACTAAACAATGCACTGAAATTGTTATTAAATACTAATACATTAGCATCGCACAAATTAGAAACTACTAAATTTATCAATTTTAATAAAATGATATATTGCAAAATAGACAAAACAATTTCTATAGACAGTTTAAGAATGATTTTTACATGACTATACAAATGTATTTGAAAAAAGTTAACACCATTCATTAATAGACAATATATGGTAAATTTATCTTTATTAACACTTTCGACCCAAAAGAAAACTGCTACTATAAATGTTATTAAAGTTAGTACTATAATAAACGGTATAAGAAAAGCTTTTACACCAAGTATAATTTCTGAAACATCATTAATATTATTGCTAATTGGTGTATTGTGCTTTAGCTTAAAATCTTTTAAAAATTCATATGCTTCTAAATTATTGAGACTCATATTAAACGAATCTAGTTTATATAAACGACTCTTGATTTTATCAAATTCATCTTGTGAAACATAAAATGTTGGATTAGCATTATCATCATCTATTGTACTACTTACTTCATAAATTAAATCGTGTTCAGTACCAGTAATATAGACATAACCTTTCTTAGAAATATTTTCAGCATTTATTAAACTAGCCAACTTGGTATTAACTATAGCACTATTTTTTTTAATATTGTCGTCATTTGTTATTTTAACATCACAAAATATCATACCATCGTTTAAAGGTAACATATGTATTGTACTATTAATTTCGCTAGGCTTAATGTATAGGCGCGCAGCAATAGTTTTAGCATATGAAAGCCAATCTAAATATTCGTTTGAATATTTGAAAGTAGTATCAGCTGTTTTAATTTTATCTTCATAATTAGTATCAACGATTCCAGATACTTTAATGTTATAATCATTGTATGTTATCCCATTTTCTAGAATGTCTTCATAACTATTTTTATAAACTTCAGTAATTGTATCTGCCATAAAATCAGTAATTACAACTTCATCAATTAAAGGTTCATGACCACATATAAATTTATAATTGTCAAAACTATTAACTAAAGAAAAACCATAAATCACTCCGTTAAAAACGTCATCATATTGTTTTAAACGAAAATTAATAAAATCTGATAACAACGTCGTTGAAACATTATATTTATCATTCAAATTATAGTAATCAGACTTTTCAAATTCTTTTATTGAATGATTAGTGTTTACATATATAGAATCGTCATTTTCTATATTAATCACATCATAGCCATTATTTAGAAATGTATCATATTCAAACCTAGCAATGTTCACATCATTTAAACCAATAACTATTCCTAATACAACTACAAATAATGTTATAAATAAAGAAGATAAAATTGTTTTAAAGATTGAATTATTAAAACTTTTTAAAGATAATTTTATAACATTTTTCCAATTATATTTGTTGTATACTTTTTCTTCCAAATTGTAACTATAATCTAGCTTTTTACTTGAGTGATTTGTTGGCTCATAAAGCTTCAGCACAACTTCTTTTTCTAATGACAATATTCTTCTTATTTCGATCCAATCAGATACATCAATATTATCTTCATTTGGGATGTAAAAACAGTTTTGATTTAAAATTATATCATGTTTTAAATATTGTTCTATTATTCTTGTTATTTCCCCTTGTTCCATTTTGATGATTAAATCGGCATATTTTTCTACCAAGATATCATTATGTGACACTATTATTACTAATTTATTACGAGAAATTTTTTTCAAGACTTCAAATGTTAATTTTTCAGCATCCCTATCCATTTTACTAGTTGGTTCATCTACTATTAAAACCTTTGTATCTTTACAAATTCCTCGTATTAGTAATGCTCTTTGTTTTTGCCCACCCGAAAGGTTATAAGGCTTTTCATGACACTTGTTAGCTATATTAAATTTTTCAAGTTGTAATTTAACTTCGTTATTGTTATTTTCTAATAAGTTTATGTTTTCAATAATGGTCAAATAATTAATAAATGAAGTTTCTTGTTCAATATATGAAACGACCTTATTCCTAATATATCTATAATTTTTTCTAATATATGGAATATTATCATATGATATATTACCTGATGTAGGTATGTCAATTGAAGAAATCATATTTAAAAGTGTTGTCTTTCCACACCCATTTTCACCACATAAAGCAACAAGTCCAACACTAGGAAGCCTCAATGTTATACCTTTTAAAGCTACATTTCCATTTTTATATTTTTTAATTACATTTTCTAAAAAAATCATATTGTTACCCAAAACAATGAGGTGCTAAAATGCACCTCTAATTTTTTTCATTAAATAATTCAATTGCTTCTTCTAGATAAGAACTAATTTCACTTTCAGTAAATGACCTAGTCGGATTATCTTGCACCTCATCCCAAACTTTTTTTACATCAGCATCAAAACCATATTCCATGTCCTGAAAAAACACTAACCTAGCAATTTGGGTATTAGTTCCATATACCACTAACCATTCATGATTTTCTTCCTCATCTAAATATTGCCAATCAACATAATAATATGTCTCATAGTTGTTAATTTCATATTTGTCAAGAGTATTTATTGTTACGTTATTTGGATCGTCATAATACTTAATTACTCTAGATAACATAATTACTTCATCTTTATATTTTTTATTACAACCTGAAAATGAAAATAAACTAAATAAAGTTAATATAATAATAGAAACTATTTTAATAACTTTAATCCCAATGCCCTGTTTCATATATTTCACCTTCTATTGTAGTAGAATCATATGTTGAATATAAATTGCTAAAATCAGTGTAGCCATTTAGCGAAAAGCCACGATATGTTATACATATTCCATGATTAGCATAATAAATATCTGCCCCTTCTACCATATTATATCCAGCACCACCATAAGATGTTAAAGCAGCCATAATGTCCGCAATACTGTCTATATTTTCATAAAAACTTTCGAACATAATATCTAATGCGCCTTTTGAAATACTAATAACTATTGATCCAACTGGTCCGATTATTGGATCTACACCAATAGAATCAGCAATAGTGAACACTGAAACAATATCATATCCCATTTCGACTAATTTCTTTACTGTTCCGACAGCTCCATTGTTAGTATACGAATTTTTAATTATTGCTTTAGTTGCTTCATCACGCAATAATTGATAATAAACTTTAACTTGTTCAGCTGTTAAATATGTTTTAGTGAATATTTCATAGGCGCCGCCTGTAACCATAGCACCATAACTAGCACTGTCACTTACCCATCTACCACCAATATTGGAATAACGAGCATCATTATTAGGCTCTATAACCAATGTGTAGTTGCCAGTCTTATCATTAAATGCTCTAACACATATATAATAATCTTCATGTTTATCAAGTTCCACTACTATTCTAAAATTATTGTCTATTCCACTATCATCATTAAGACCTATTTCATCATAACTTGTTGTCCAAAAAAGAACGTTTTGCTGTTCATATACTTTCCCAATTGTATCTGTAGTCCCAGTTGTGTAAATAGCATAATATCCATTAGCTTGAGCCTCGTAATGAAAAATATCCATTTCATAACTTTGTGATATTGAATCCGCCATAGTTACAGATGATGTGTCATACATTGGTTCTTTAGCAGATTTAAACTGATCACTAGTTGGATCGATTGTATTTATTCCTGACGTTGTAGTGGAGTATGCATCAGCTTTGATACATAAACAAAAAATGAAAGCAAATGTCAAAAAAACTAAAATAAAAATCTTTGTGGTTTTAGATTTCATGATAATAAATCACCTCAACTATAGTTATATACCCAATTTTTATTGATGTCAACCACGAGGTTTTAAATTAATTAAAATAAATAGTGAACTTTGTATACTCATTAACTACGCTTTCAACTCTAACTTTGTAGTTTAATTTTTCACATATATGTTTAACTATCGCAAGGCCTAACCCTGTACCGCCACTAAGTTTACTTTTAGCTTTATCAACACGGTAAAATCTTTCAAATATTCTTGTTTGATTCTCCCTACTAATACCTATACCAGTGTCATATACTTCTAAATAAGCATTAGTAAGTTTAACTTTAATATTACCATTTACTTTATTATATTTAATGGCGTTATCTATTAAATTACTAACCAAAGTTTCAAATTCATTAAAAGAAGTGCTGATTGTAACTTCACTTAAATCAGTTTCAATTCTAATATTTTTATCATTAGCTTTTTTAGTATAACGCTTAATTGTGTCTTCTACTACTTCTTTTAAATTAACTAAACTTAAATTGAAATTTTTTTGATATTCTAAATTAGAAAGTTCTAACATATCTATAATAATTTGATTCATACGTTTAGCTTCTTTTAAAATATTTAAAGAAGCTTCTTTAATTTCATCTTTATCTTCTAAAATGCCAGAGACAATCATTTGTTCATAACCAATAATTGAAGTGAGTGGGCTTTTAAGTTCATGAGAAGCATTTTGAAAGAAATCTCTTTTAATTATTTCCATATTTTGTCTTTCGGTAATATCTAAAAAGCTAATAAGCACACCTTCTTTTAACCACTTAGAAAAGAAACGTTTAATCGTAAAAAAGTAATATCTTCCATCTATTTCTAAAGTAATATCTTGTTCCTTATTATGATAAATACAATCAGATATTGCTTCTTGTAGATGAATATTTCTTATTAAATAAATATAGTCTTTTTGATAAACATTATCATATTCTACTTTAAATAGTTTTAAGGCTTCTTTATTAACTAAAACCACTCTTTTATCGTCAATGATAACTAATCCTTGATTCATTTCTTTTAGGATTGATTCTGTTTTAGCTTTTTCATTTTTTATTTCTTTTATTTTTTCTTGAAATTCATCTTCAATTAAATTAGTAACTAATGGTAGTTCTTCAATTGTTTCAATCTTTAAATTATTATTACTACTAATCATATTTTCTAATCTTAATATAGATGAATTAATTGGTGCCACAATCTTTTTAGATAAGACAAATAACAAAAAGATAGCTAAAGCTAAAGAAGAAACTAAAATAATACTACCACCAATAATATAAGTAATAATACTATTTGTAATATAAGTTTGTCTTAAAGCTACTCTTACATAATAGCCATCATCAAATGCGGCTATATAATACATTTTTTCATTATATGATTCTGATTTTCTTTCAACAATTTCTCCTAAATTTTGAATCTCTTCTCTTTTAAGATGATTATCAAAATCAATTTCTGAAAAAGAATCAAAAAGGACTTCACCATTTTCACTAATGATTGTCAATCTTAAGTCTTTATTATTATTAAATAAATTAGCAACTTCTTCTTCATTACTACCATCGAAGGCTTTAATTGCAATACTTAAGTAATCTTTTAATTCAATTTTTGATTTTTCCGTATTAGCATTTAGCATTATAAAGATAGAAGAAATGTAAAATATAAGTAAGGTTATAAACAATAAACAAGAAGTTAAGATAATTAATTTTTTCTTCATTAAATCTTGTAACCCATACCATAAATGGTTTTAATAATATAATCATAAGGAGCTATTTTTTTACGAATGGCTTTCACATGCATATCAATAGTGCGTGATTCAAAAGAACCATCTACATTCCAAACACTTTTATAAATTGTTTCTCTACTAACAATGTTACCAAGGTTTTGAAACAATAGACGGATGATATCATATTCTTTGACTGTTAAGTCTACATTTTGACCATTGATTTTCAATGCTTTATTGCTTAAGTCAAAGATTACATCATCAATTACATACTTATCTTTTTTACGATGTCTTCTAAACTTAGCTTGTACCCTTGACATTAATTCTAATAAATCAAATGGTTTTTCAATATAATCATCAGCCCCTAAATCTAGACCATCTACTTTATCCATTACCATATGATTAGCAGAAATAATAATGATTTCAATTTCATCATTTTCTTCATCACTTCTAACCATTTTTAAGATATCACTACCACTATAATCAGGAAGCATCATATCCAGTAAAATCATATCTGGTTTTTTTTCTTTAAAAGCTTCAAAAAAACTTTTCCCATCATAAAAAGTTTTTACTTTATAGCCTTGTTTAGACAACGTCTTATTAATAATTTGGGCAATATCTTTATCATCTTCAATAGAATAAATTAAATAGTCCATAATAAGCGCTCCTTTTAATAAATTTTCTTGTCTTTGTGATAACCACTTACAATATAAATAACCCACTCTGCAACATTTACACAGTGATCAGCTATTCTTTCTAAATATTTTACCACTAATGTTGTATAAATTGCAAAGGGTAGATATTCCTTATCTACTTTTTCTTGATGAGCTAATTCTTCAACAATCGCATCATAAGTTCTATCAACATAGTCATCACTATCAATAACTTTATTAGCTAAGCCTAAATCTTGATTAATATAAGCTAAAATTGAATTTTTTAACATTTCAATTACATATTTAGCTAATTCATCAACAGCTTCACTATGTTTACTTGGTAAATGGTTTAACTTAGTAGCAAAATTATAAATGTCTTCGGCATGATCACCAATACGTTCAACATCCGCAACTAATTTTAAAATACCAGTTACTTCTTTTAAATCTCTAGCATAAGGACGTTCTTTTAATAAAATAGTTATACAAATTTCTTCAATTAAACGTTCATATTGATCAACCATATCATCATTTATCATAGCTTCTTTGTTTTTACCAGTATAAACATTAATAGCTTCCGTGATATTATCAACGACAACATCACTCATCTTTAATAACATTTGTTTTAAATATTCTAATTCATTTTGAATTTTCATAAACTTATCTCCTAACCAAATCTACCTGTAATATAATCTTCTGTCTTCTTATTTTGAGGATTTTTGAACAGCTCAGTGGTTTCGTTATATTCAATAACTTCACCTAATAAAAAGAAAGCTGTATAATCACTAATACGTGTCGCTTGTTGCATATTATGAGTTACAATAATAATTGTATAATCCTTTTTAAGTTCACCAATTAATTCTTCAATCTTTAAAGTAGCGATTGGATCTAAAGCGGAAGTTGGTTCATCCATTAAAATAACTTCTGGTTTCATTGCAATAGCTCTCGCAATACACAAACGTTGTTGCTGGCCACCAGATAGACCAAGAGCACTATCTTTTAGACGGTCTTTTACTTCTTCATATAAAGAAGCTTTTTTTAAAGAATCAATTACGATTTCTTTTAATTTAGCTTTATTCTTAATGCCACTACAACGAGGACCATAAGCTACATTATCAAAAATTGACATTGGAAAAGGATTAGGTTGTTGGAAAACCATTCCTACATTAGTTCTTAAATCAATGGGATTAATTTCTTTAATATCTTTACCCTTATATAAAATATTTCCTTCTACCCTGCAACCACTAATTAAATCATTCATGCGGTTTAAACATCTTAATAAAGTAGATTTACCACAACCAGAAGGACCGATAAAAGCTGTTACCATCTTATTCTTAATATTTAAATTAACATCCTTTAAAACTTGTTTTTCACCATAAAAAAGATTTACATGACTAATAAAAAAGTCATTTTCAACTTGTTCATTATCTGTTTTATTTAAAATCATGTTACTTAATTTTATTGCATCTTGCATATTTTTAACCTGCCATCTTATTTAATTTCTTACTAATTAATTTAACTAAAATTGATAATAATAATACCACAATTAAAATAAATATCGCAATTGCGGAAGCTACCCCATAATTAGGATTTTCAACATTCATGATTGACCAAATATGTAAAGATAAAGAGGTAGATGGTCTAGTTACATTAATGTCATCCATAATAGCTGTACCTGTTACGAATATTAAAGCTGCCGATTCACCTATAATTCTACCTATTGAAAGCAAGGTAGCTGTTAAAATACCGGGAATTGAGTTTGGTAAAATTACCTTAAATATTGTTTGCGTTTTAGAAGCACCTAAAGCTAAAGAAGCCATTGTATAATGCTTAGGAATGGTAAGTAATGCTTCTGAAGTTGTTTTAATAATCGTTGGCAACAATATTAAAGTCATTGTAAAAGCGCCCGCTAAAATACTATAACCATTTGTATTAAATACCCCGTTGCAAAAAGGAATAAAAATTAAAGCACCACAAAAACCAAATATAATTGAAGGAATACCACTAGTCATATCAATTAAAGTAGTTAAGATATATTTAACTTTACCATCCTTAGCATATTCAACTAAGAATATCGCAGCGATAACTCCAATAGGAATTGCTATAACTAAGGTGATTAAAATTAAATAAAGAGTCGTAATTAAAGAACCTCTCGCACCACCACCAACAGTTACACACTGCATACTTTCAATAATAGCTGCTTCATCTAAAGCTAAGGCAACTTCTTCAGCACCTTTTTTAGCACTTACTATATTGTAATTACCATCATCATCTAAATACATTATATTATCAATATAATCATCAACTTCAATTTGATAACTACCTTCTTCACTAATTAAAGAAGCTTTTCTTAATGGCGAATTTTCATCAATGTAAGTTACCTGAATCATACTCTCACCATCGGCAGCTTTCGCATCTTGTAAAGCTATTCCATAACGACTACTAAAATAGTCACCTTTATTATAACTAAAATTCGCATCACTACTTTCACTTTTAATTAAAGTAATGTGACTTTCATGATCACCAATTAATAACTTGAAATTTAAATGAGGAATACCAGTAACTAAAACATAAATAATAATACCAAATAAAACTACACTAAGAATAATTGTTGATAAATAAGTAGGTATTAAATGTAAAATATCACTTATTTTTTTACGCTTTAGATTGTTATTAATTTTAATTTCATCTTTATTTATCTCTTTAGTTTCCATAAACCTTCTCCATTTTCTTCTTAATTAAATTAAGAACTAAACTAGTTATTAAAATTAATAAGATTAACAAAATACCAACACTTAATCTAACATCATAATTAATACCACTTGATTCATGTAAACCCATCATCATTGTGGAAGTTAAAGTACTAGTTAAACCAAATAAATCAAAATTAGGACCAATCGTAGCAGTTCCACAAACCATTGAAACAGCTGTGGCCTCGCCTAAAGCTCTTCCCACCCCTAAAATTAAGGCTGCAAAAATACCAGAACGCGCACCACCAATAACAATTTTAAAATCTGTTTGCGTTTTAGATGCCCCTAAAGCTAAAGATGCCTCTATTAAAGGATTTTTAACTGCCTTCATTGAAGTTACTGTAAGCATCGTAATTGTTGGCAAAATCATCATAATTAAAACGATAACTGCCGATAGCCCACTAGTCCCCCCGGCTGTTTGAATACCAAACCACGAAGCAAAAGTCTTAACCATTGGATTAATAACTCCCATACCAAATAAACCAAAGATAATTGAAGGAATAGCCGCCAATAACTCAACCACATTACTAACAATAACACTTAACCATTTAGGCGCTATTCTAACAATAAAGAGCGCTGTTAAAACAGAAATTGGTAAAGCCACAATGGTCGCTAATAAAGTTAAATAAATAGTATTTATTAAAATGCCTAAGGCACCATAATTAGGATAATTCCAAACTCTACCCGTCACGAAAGTTTGAAAAGATAAATGTCCTAAAGTACCATCTTCCAATAAATAATCCTTATAAAAAGGTTTAATCCCCTGATTAAAAATAAATACTACAATAAAAATAATCGAACTTGCCGCTAAAACCGCAAATAACAAGAAAATACTAAAAGAAATGCGGTCCGTAATCATTTTACTTTTCGTTTTCATAATAACTCCTTTAAAAACGGAAAAAGAGGCCAATGGCCTTTTTTTCATAATTATTTATATTACTTTACATCTGCCCAAGTAGTAATTTTACCACTGAAAATATCCCATAATAATGCACTATCCGCATCTTCTAATAAATCATTTTCAGGATTAATGATACATACAATACCATCTTTACAAATCATACCTGAAGTACCTTCAGCTACTGTTTCGGAAGCTTCTAATTCTCTTGATAAGAAACCAATATGTAACTTACCAGCTTCATCTTTTTGTTCACCTTGAGTATATTTAAAAGCATCACCAGAACCAGTGTGATTATGACTAGCTACAAAGTTAGGAACTAAACCCTTAAATGATTTAGTTAAAGCTTCTGCAATCTTTTCAACTGAAGTTGAACCACCTAAATTTATAGTTACTTTTTCTTCGATAGCTAAAGCTTGTTTAACTTTATCATCACTTGCTTTAATATCATTCCATGAATCTAAATCATTTAATGATGTAGTTAAAATACCATCGTTAGCTGATACTAATGACATACCTTCACGACTAAACATGTATTTAGTAAAGGCATAAACCATTAAAGCTTCATTTTCTGACATATCTTCATCTTTTCTAACTACATAATTGAAATTACGAGATAATTTATAAGTTCCATCTACTACGCTTTCATTTGTAGCTTCTACACCATTAAACTTTAAACCTTTAACACCATCATCTTCCATAACTGAAGCTAAAGAAGCATAACCAATGCCATATTCATCAGCCTTAACTTTAGACATCATATCACCATTGGAAGTAGCTGTTGCAGCACCTGGTGCTAATAAAGTGTTATCAGATTTAGCTTCACTATGGCCAATCGCTGTAAAGAAGCCATCACGTGTACCAGATTCTTTATCACGTGTATAAACAGTGATTTTTTTAGTACTGTCAAACTCTGAACCAGTAGAAGTTGTATCGTCTGGATTATCATTACAACTTGCTAAACCAAATAAAGCTCCAAAACCAACTAAAGTAAGTAATAATTTTTTCATGTCTTTTAATCTCCTCTTTATTTATTACACCATCATTATATTTATTAAAAGAGTTTCAATCTATCATAAACCTGTAAAAAATTGTAAATAATTTGTAAAGAAAAAAGGCTAGAAAATCTAGCCTTTACACCAAATGTGATGTTCCTTCATAATAATAAATATTTATATTGCTATTTAAATAGAAAACCGAATCACCAGTTAAAGTAACTGTACAATAACCTATCCACTCAGATTTATAAGAATAACTAGTAGAGCATTTATGACCAAGAATATTATTAATGTCTACTTCTCCTTCTGTTAGATAAACATAGTTTCTATGTTCAGCAACCGCATAACCAGCCTTGCCTTGTACCCTTCTTACAATTTCATGAACATTAAGTTCATAAACATTTTTATGATTCAAGGTAATATTTAAATCACCTTCAACTAAAACTTGTTCATTTGGCTTATATGAACCTATATTATAACCAACTAACTTAACTAAATTACCATTAACCTTATAAATATCTTCATTAAGATCATAAGTTTTATAATCAGTTAATTCATAAGTAAAACTTGGAAGCTCATAATAACTACCTTTTTCTAAATAAGAAGTTATTGTATTACCAAAACCATCATCATAATTAATAGTATATAAATCTGTAAAAGAAGCATATAAGGTAATATCTTCAATTAACTTTAAATCATTAAATAAATTATCATTTAATAACCAGCCATTAAACTTATGCATTCTACCATCAAAATATAGTTCAGGAGTCATAAAGCCACTATAATTGCTATCAATAATAGTACCATAAGCTACATTTATTTCTTTAACTACTTTATTACCATTATCAATTAAAGTAACTTTAATAGGTAATACTTCTTCATATCTTAAATAAATAGTTAAATTGTTACCTGGCATAATATTAGAAGTTAATAAATTTTCAAAATTAGAATCAGTATAAAAACCAATAAAATTATAATATTTACTATCTTTTAAAACTAATTCATTAATTGAAGGTAAACTAAATTCTAAACCTTCATAAACACTTAACACCTTATCAAAACCACCAATACCATCGACAATGGTTAAATCATATTGCTTAACTTCTTCAAATTTAGCATAAACTATACCACCATTTGCAGGCATTACATAATCTAAAAACTCTTCTTGATAATTATTATCCTTATACCAACCTTTAAATTGATATAATTTACCATCTTTTTCAATATATGTATCAAATGTTGGTAAATCAAGCTTACTAGAAGGAAGGCCAGTTAATGTAACATTGTCATAAAAACCAGCCATATCTAAAACTAAATTCCTCTCTTCTGAAGCAAGAACCCATTTATTATCTTGATATTGATAGAATAGACCTTTTTCATATGGATAAGTTGCAATATAAGTTTCTAAATCACTTAAATCAACAGCTTCACCAATATTATTTAAAGCTAAATCACTAGTTGAAATTGTGAAATTAACTCCACTAGCAACTGGCATATTAACATCGAAAGTTGCCTTTGTTAAATAAGATTTGTCATCAATATTATTAGTAAATAAATTAATAGTAAATTTATCTAATTGTGAATTATTAGCAAGTTCAGCTAAATTAATCGTTAAACTATGACGACCTTCTTCTAAAGAAGCATCAAAATCTAATAATACATTAGTATAATCAATTAAATATTCACCAGTATCAAGGCTTTCTAAAATAGCGTCCATAATACTATCACTAAAACCAAAACCAAAGTCTAATAAATAATCTAAGACATTATCAAAGAAAGTTTCTTCATCTAACCATAATTTCTTTTCATAAGTACGGCCATTACCAACGAAGGTGTTTTTAGTTTCAGTACGATGAATATAAATATTGTGATCTTTATAATAAATAGTTAAAATGCGATTTTCACTACCTAAAATATCATTAAATAAATAAGGTACATCTTCATTAACACCAACAATAACAGGGATTTGCATTTGTAACTTAACAACTGGTAAATTACTACCTTTTTCTAATTTTATATTTAGTGATAAAGGTACATTCATATTAATATCAATACCAATAATAGTCGCCTTAACATTAATATTAGAAGTTATATTAAATTCACCTAATAAAGCTGTATTAAATATCGCTTTAACTAATGGATTTAAACTAGATAAATCATAATATTTGTAATCACTAGGAACAACTATTTCTTCTAAACCTTCATTTAACATTAAATTTGCATTAACGACAACTCCACTAATACTAATATCATTTAAACTAATAGAATTTAACTTAGTGTCTCTATTTAAACTAATCACAAAATCATTATTTAGACCTAATAACTCTTTACCTAAAACAACACTTAAACTATTATCACTAACAGTTAATCCTTTAATTAAAGTGCTTAAATCTAAAGAATCAATTAAGTCAATAATATTAAAGCCAGTTAACTTATCAGCTGCATTTGTTAAATCACTAAAATCATAATTTAAAAAATCACTAATAGTATCTAAAAGTTCATTAAGATCAGCCATATTAGCTTTAAAAGCTAAATAACTTTCACTATCTAGATTATTCTTATAAATAATATAAATATAATTATCATAATAATATAAATCAAAGTAATGAGAATTATAATTAACACTATCAGTTTCTAAATATAAAGAAGCCTTTAAACTTAAACCATTATTAAAATCTAAATAAATATTACCACTAATATCATAAACATTATCATTTAAAATAGCTTCAGCCTTTATACTTAAATTTAAATACTTATTATTAATTAATTTAATAATATCATCAACATATAATAATAAATTAGCTAAATCATTATAATTTAAATAATTAATATCTTTAATTGAACTATCATAATTATTAAATTCATTAACACTTAAACTAATGTCATTAATAACTACACCAGTAAAATTAAGATCAGAAACTAAAATATTTAAATCTTTACTAATACTTAAAGCTAAATCATAAATATTAATTAATAAACTATCAGTAACATCTATATTAATATTATTTAATAAAGAACTTAAATCAAAACTACTATTTAAATCTAAATCTACATCAAGTAAACTTGTAACTTCATTAACTAAATTAATTAGTTCATCAATAGTTACTTTTATACCTAAATCACCATAACTTACATATAAATAATCGCCTACATAAGCCAAATAAACTTGATGAATTATATTTTTATTAGTAATGAATTTAATTAATCCATTAACAACTAAGCCATCTTTGAAATCAATATTTAGATTACCATCTACAACAAAAGAAGTTGTCTTTAAATCTAAGCTAAAACCAAAATCTAAACTTAAGGCTTTATCAACTAAAACAAAACTCAAATTATTAATTAATTCTTTTAAATAAACTAAATCATTACTATTAAGCATCGCTTCATCTTTAATATTTATATCAAAAGAATTACCTTTACTAACTACTAAAGATGTATCTTTTATACTTATACCATTAAA
>CASETY010000004.1 GCA_949291115.1 uncultured bacterium | reverse complement strand
AAAGTAGATTTTAATAATTTTGGAGGTTGCGAATCCCTTAAGGGATTGTCTATATTCTCTTTAATTATTTTATTTGTCTACTTTGAAGATATCATAACAAAACACTTAATCCTTTTTAATAGCTTTCAACTATCATAACAACTTTACTAAAATCTAAATTAATTAAATCACTATCTTTAATGTAAAAATAAAGACTACCATTATCTAAAAACTTAATATCTAATGTTGATGGTAATTCTAATAATAAATGCCAGTTTTTAGCATTGTTCTTAGCTATTCTTTTATTAAAATTAGTAACATTCTTAAAATCATTAAAACCTCTACTAATTAAATCAACACGTTCTAACATAGTATCATTAATAATAGCTGGATATCCTAATAATTTAACACTTATTTCATTATAATTGTTATTTTCAACATTATTTAAATATAGATAATCTTCATTATTAGGTATAAAATTAGTTTTTTTATTACTGAAAGAAATATATTTATGATTAAACTCAATTAATTCATTCTTATATGACACTTTATAATTACCTTTATAATCATAATAAAAATATAAATAACCATTATTAGGTAAAGTGGTATCTTTAGTATCTAACTTATTAAGATTAACAATAAATATAATATTATCATCATTAGGATAAAATAAATAAGCATCTTTATTTATATTATCTAAATTAAAATTAAAACCTATTTTTTTAATCATATTATCACCATATAAAAATAAGAGAAAGGAAACAATTCCTTCCTCCTATTCATAATGTTTAATTATTCAGCAAAATAAACTTCAATTGAGTTAATCCAAACTTGATTTGTACTGTCAGTAATGTTTTTAATAACGAATTCAGTTACTGGAGTATCATATTCAACAGTTGTAGTAGTAGCAGCTGTGATTGTTACATTATCATGACCAGTAATAGTAGCAGTAGCTACAGCTTTATATCCAAAATTAATAACAATCTTAGCAATGGTTTTACCAGTTACAGCAACTTTAATAGAATTTCCATTAGTTGTGTTACCATCACCACCATATAATCTAAGTTCTGAATTTAAGCCTGGAAAAATACTCTTATCTCCTTTTTCAGCTGTGATATTGAATATTGATTCATCAACACCTAAATTAGCGGCATTATTTCCTTCAGTCATATTTTTTGATGTTGGGGAAGCAACAACTTTAATTAAAGCATCAGCTTTATCAGCATCTACAGTAAATGTAATCGTAACTTCTTTTACTTTATCATCACAAGTTGCTTTAACTTTTAATGAAATATTTTCAGTAGCAGTAGGATTAATTGTTAATTTACCATCAGCAATTGATACAGTTGTATAAGTGCCACCTAATGAATATTCAAGTGTTACTTCTGCATAACTTGTACCTTTATTAGGTAAATTTACAGTAGCTTTATTTTTATATACATCTTTAAATAAATTCTTTACACTATTTAATTCTACTTCTGCTTTTTGTTCAGCTGTTACTTCTGGAAGAACATAATCATCAGGATTGACTACATTAATTTGAGTATCATCTTTATAAACTCCTAAATAACCGCTTACAGTTACTTGCATACCTTTAAGAGATTTTTTTACTTTTTCCCAAATAGGTGTACCTGTAGACCCTTGATTCCAAACATAAGTGTTAATAGATACACAAATTGTTTGATCGCCTACTTTTAAAGTAGCTAAAGTAGCTGATCTGCCTCCCCAGCTTTCTTCAACACTTTCAACTGTACCAGTAACAGTTACAAAGTCAGCTTGATGTAATAATACCCAGTTTTCATCAGCTAAATTTTCAGCCGTAATAGTAACTGCTGTTCCATCATATTCTTTATCAGTTTTGCTAACTGTGAGATCACCATTAGCTAATTGATGACCACCATTATATTCATCTTTTTCACCTTTTAATGTAACATATGTTCCAACTTTTAATGAATCATATACATCTTTATCAGCTTTGGCTCTATAACCATAATAGCCACCTTCACCATCTGCATCTGCTAAATAAACAGTGAAATTCTTATATTGTTCTGAGTATTCACCTAAGTAAGCAATGAAACCAGAAATTGTTGTTTCTTTACCATCAGCTGTATATTTATAGAAATTATCTAATTGACTACCAGCTTCTTTTCTTATAGCAATTTCTTTTACGATAGTTTTTTGAACTACTTCAGTTTCTAAATTAGGATTATCGTATTTGATAGTCGCAGTTAATTTTAAAGTTAGAGGTTCTTCTTGATCTGGATCTTTAACAACTTGTAAATAATATTGCTTTGAAGTTTTAGCTTCTTTTAAAGCTAAATATGCATTTTCTTCTAATTCATAAGATAATGTAGCACCAGGTAATGAAAGTTTAGGTAAGTATGTAATATTATTAACTGTACCAGCTAAGAATGCTGCTGGAACATCATAATTTTCTTCAAATTCAGCTACTAATTCATCTAATACATCTTTATCTGTTTTTACAGTAATATCAAATTCTGCTGTATCAGTAGCTTCACCACATTTAATTGTAGCTACTAATTTAGCTTTAGAAGTTGTAACACCATCAACAACAACTTTTAGTTGTTTGCCATCTACTAAGCTAATACCAGTATTTTTACCTTCTTCAGCTTGTAAGGCATAAGTTACTGTAACTTCTTTATCAGAAGCAGTAGCATTTAATAATAAATCTAAATCTGTACTAGCATAATATGTTTCTTCAACACCTTGACCTAAAACTTGGTTCTTAACTTGAGCAACTCTATCTGCATCTGTTACTTCTTTTGAAATAATAGTGTAAGCACCATCACCCATTGGGCAAATTTGTGCGCCAGATTTAGTTACAGATACCATACCTGTAATTTCAATAGTATAACCAATTTGTAAATCAGAGAATAAATCTTTTGGCATTGTGCCAACATAAGCGTCTTTATAGTAAGCTAAGTAGCCAGTTTGACCATTAACTGTTAAGCCTAAATTCATATCTTCTGAATTATATTCATCAATAGAAGCTACTTTAGCAGTAACTTTAACTAATTGATTTTGAACAGCTTTTGACTGTTCACTATCTGGTTTATTTGCACCCCAAATAGAAGTTACATCTTTTGCTTCAAAATTCTTTGTTTGAGCATCTTTAATGAAATAATATTTACAACCGCTACCGATTTCATCCCAACCATTATATGGAGATTTTACACCTTCGATGGCAATCTTGTTACCAACTTTGAAGTAAGTATCCCATTCACGTTGTGAAGAAACTTTTACACGGTAAGCATAATAACCACCATTATCATCTTGTAACCAAACTGATGCGTTTGCATAACTAGATGAATATTCATGAGGATGAGTAATCCAACCTTGAACTAAAACCTTTTCACCTGAGCCTGCTTTAGCATATTCTTCATATGTCATAGGGTCCATTGCATCGATTTCAGCTTGTGTTTTTTCCATAGATAAATCTAAGGCATCAACGTTGAATTCCCAAGATTTTGGATCTACATTTTCAATATTTACTGTTAAAGTAAATTTTTGATCTTCTGATGTTTGTGAAACTACTACATTTGTTTGTTTAGTTTCATTATTTTTATCTACTACAGCACCACTACCTGTAATAGAATATTCAACAGCTATAGCTTCACCTTCTACTTGAACTTCATAAGGAACTTCAAAGTCAGCATTAACAAATGAGCCTAAAGATGTACCATCTTCATCGAATTGTTCATTCTTTGACCAAATGTTATCAATAAGTAATGAAACATTGTTCATAGCTGTTTCATATTTTTTACTCTTACATGATGCTAATGTCACAACTAGCATAAGAGTAACAAAAACTAAAGCTAGAATTTTAAAACTTTTTTTCATTTTATTATCCTTTCTTTCTATTTAAACATGATATCGTTATAACTTACAATACGAACTTGATAAGTGTCGTTATATTTATCAACAATACCAATTACACTCTCTAATGTTCTATTTTTGAAATCAGCTTCGGTAACAGGGGTCATTGCAGCTTTATATAAAGCACCTGTACGTAACTGAACTTCTTTACCATCTGATGTTTTACATGTAATAGTCATTTCAGATGCTACAACATCACCAACTAAATCATCAGAAACATAAGTGTCAGTAACTTTTAAATTGTTTAACTGAACTAAAGTGTTCATAATTTCGTTACCATTATTTAATTCATCAGCTGAAATTTCAGTTGGTGAAATTGTATGATTTGAACTGATCAATTGACAGAATTGAGGATATTTTTCTGGATCTGTATAGAAGGCATTGAATGAACAACCTGCAACTTGCCAATTATCATTAAATTGTTGAACGAAACCAGAAACTTTAACTAAATTACCAACTTTAAATGGAGTTAAACCACCAGTTAAATTAGAATCATAGCCTAAATAAACTACCATACCATATTGCTTACCATCTACTTCGTTTTGCATGTAACAATAACTACTATAAATTTTAGAAACATAAGCTTCAAATGTTACGCGTTTATTTAGATATTTTTCAGGATCTAATCTAACCTCTTTTAAATTAACTTTAACCCCGTCTGAATAATCATAATCAGGATCGTTTTCACTTGACCATACATGTAATTTAAATTCCATAGCTTGTGTACCGGCTTCAACAAAGATATCTTGATATAAAGCACCACTTTCCGCTTTATTACGAGAATAACCTTCTTGAATAAGTTCTAGATTTAAATTTCTAAAATCTGAGCTACCGGCATTTTTATACCAAATAAAAGCTAAATATCTAGTACCTGTTGAATCAGCATCAGGCTTAGTTCCTGTTGATGATTCTAAGACAATTGTTTCAGCATTAGATAATTTATCTTTAGTAAAGTCAGATGCGGCTTTACCCCATGGTTCAATTTTACCAGTAGATTCAGGAGTATCTACAGAAACAAATCTAACTTTTATTTCTTCTCCATTAGTTAAGAAGTAAGCTGTATCGCCATCAATATTACGATAAAGCTCAACTTCGCCAATACCGTCAGCTAAGAATTCTTTACCTGCATATTCTTTTGTTAATTTTAGGTCTGCTACAAAATCTTTAGGATCATTATTACATGAACTTAAAAATAATGTAGAAACTAATAGACCTAAAACAACAAAGATAAAACCAATTTTCTTAAACATATATTATCTAGTACAACTTCTTACAGCATTGATAAATGCTTGGTCAAGAGTATATGTATCTTGTAAAACGTTAACAACTAATTGACCTACTGCATCACGAGCAGCTGATGAACCATCAAATGCTGGAGAAACGAAATAATATTCTGACATATCTGATGATGTTTTAGCAGCTTTAGCAGCGATATTATTGTTAATGTCTTCGTTTGGACCTGGAACTGCATTTAAGAATGCTTGATATGTTGGATTTTCATAAACAGATAATAAAACTGGGTTATAACCAGAAGCAACTGAGAATTGAGCTTGGAATTCAGTAGTTAATAAATAATCTTTAATGAATGTCCAAGTCATCTTCATTTTTTCTTCACTATCTTGTTTTAACATACATAATGATGGACCTTGAGAAATAGCTTTCTTAGATAAAGAACCATCTTCAAGTTTAAATTGTGGATATGGTGCAATACCTACTTCAAATAAACTATTTTCAGGTTTTTGGTGAGTAGCACCACCAGTTGAACCAATTGACATATATGAAGTTTGGTTAACAAAGATAGATGATGTATAAGTAGTTAAAGTAGTTTGAGTTTCTAATAAACCTTCATCATACCAATCTTTTAACATTTGAACTGTTTCTTTATTTTGATCATTATTAAATAAATAATGTTCACCAGTAGCAGATGTATATGGAGCACCTTTTTGTTCAGCAGTAGAGATAAAGAAGTTATCTTCACTATCAATACCTAGTGGAGTTGAATTTGGTTGTAATTGTTTAATTTGTTTTGCTACTTCATAAACACTGTCCCAAGTAGGAATACCATGTTTAGATTCATCTTCATCATTATTATTTAATAAGATATCAGTTAAACCAAAGTCATCTAAGAATGTTTTATTATAATATAAAACTTCTGTTGATTTAGAGAATGGTAATGTATACATTGCATCTGAACCATATACAGAACCTTCTGCATAATAACCAGGAACGAAATCAGCAATTTCTTCTGCAGTATAGCCAATTTCTGGGTCATTAATGTAGTCATTTAAATCAACTACAGCACCTGCTTTGTTATAAGTAGCAACGTGATCTGGATAGCAATATACTAAATCTGGACTTGCACCAGCTGCGATATAAGAGATAGTTTGATCTCTAACATCATCATATGAACCAACTTGAGTAGATTCAATTGTCCATCCTTCATGTTCACTTTCAAATTGGTCAATAGCTGGGTCTAAAACTTCTCTTAAATTAGCACCCATTGTATGCCAAAATTGAATTGTTTTGCTTGGATCTGTATTTCCATCACATGAGGCTAAGCTTACTACAGATGCAGCACCTAAAGCAAAAATTAAAAATTTCTTCATTTTTATTAAATAACTCCTTCTTTTAAATATTTTGCTTTGTTTTTATCCCTTAATACCTGAACGAGAAACACCACGCATAATGTATTTTCTAAAGAAGATAAATACAATAAATAGTGGGATTGACACAATAACTACCGCTGCCATACGCATTGGTTGGTGGGTCATATTCGTGTTTGGATCTACGAATGATGACATTAACCAGTTGGCAACCATTGTCATTGGACGTCCTTGAATACCAGTGGCATTTACAAGACGTGGCCAGATATATGAATTCCATGAACCCATTAATTTCAAAATAGTAATTGAAATAATAGTAGGCATAGAAAGAGGGACCATAACTTTCCATAAGAACTTAAAGTCACTAGTTCCATCTACTTTAGCAGCTAAGTAAAGTTCATTTGGAACTTGCTTAAAGTTATTACGAAGTAAATAAATATAGAATACACTAACTAAGAACGGAACAATTAAGGCGATAAATGTATTTAGCCAATTTAATTGAATTGTAGTTACTAAGTTAGTAATTTGGAATAATTCACCAGGAACCATCATAGTTGCTAATAATAATGTGAAAATTAAATCTTTACCAATAAAGTTTAATTTAGCAAAAGCGAAAGCAGCTAAAATAGTAACGATTACCCCAATCAATGTTGAAGAAACACCAACAACAATTGTATTAATAAAATAAGACATAAAATCATTACCAACAAACGCATTATAATAGTTTTCCCACGCAAAAGTTGTAGGCCAGAATGTTTGTGGTATTTCATTTGTATAATCATATAATGTTTTTAATGATGTATTAATCATCCAATAAAATGGGAATAATGTAAATAATGCAACTAAAGTTAAAAATAGATAAATTATTACTTTATTAGCAATCTTAGCTATTTTTTGTGCCTTTATTGTGTTATCTAATGACCCATTTTGAATAACTGAATTCATATTAGAAGTTTTATCTTGCATATTTTTCCCCTCCTAATAATGAACTTTCTTTTTACTTACGTACATATTAATTGCCGTAAATATCATAATAATTACAAGTAAAATTAATGATGCAGCTGAAGCTATACCATATTCACCAGCATAACTACCATCAATGTATTGATAAATATAACCAACGATAGTAATCATAAAGTTATTATTACCCATTGCTGTAGATCCAGGTGAACTGAATAAGCCTAATACAGCCGTATATTCTTTAAATGCACCAATGAAACCAGTTACTAATAAATAAGCAATCATAGGTGAAATTAATGGAACTGTAATTTTTGTTAAAACTCTTCTCTTAGGAGTTCCATCAATCTTAGCTGCTTCATAGCATTGTTTATTAACACTTTGTAAAGCGCCCATTAAAATTAAAATTTTAAATGCTAACCCATTCCAAATAGAATAGATAACAACTACAGCAACTGATGCCCAGTAATTAGAACCATTCAACCAATCTACTTGTGTTCCTCCAAAGAATTCAATTACGTTATTAATAATACCTTGTACTGAAGCAGCACCACCAGCTGATTGGAACATGATTTGGAATACTGCTGCAATAGCTAATGTATTAGTTAAATAAGGTAAGAAGAAAATTGTTTGAAACAATTTTTGTAATGGTTTTATACTATTAAGAGCTACTGCAATTAATAAAGCAATAAGTACAGATGGAATAACTGTTAAAAATACAATAACAATCGTATTTCTTAAAGCCATCCAAAATAATTGTGCTTGATAAGAAATATATATAACCTCTTGTGTTTTACCAGCAAAAATCATACCAACATCGTGACACCATTCAGCCCATGTTACATCTACTGAACCTTTTAATACATTAGTAAAGTTACCAATACCTAAATTAAAAGCAGCGTTGATGTCTGGATTTGTAATAATTAATCTATCATATCCTTCTCTAAATGATAGTAATAATGTATTAACTAATGGATAAAATGTAAAAATAACCAAAACGATTAAAGCTGGTAATAAATACAAATAGCCTTTTTGATTTCTTACAAATTTTTTAAATTTTGATTTTCTAGTATTATAAGTATTTAAAGCCGCCTCTTCATACTTACTTTCAACTGCTAAGACAGAATTAGCTGTTGGCGATGTCTTTGTTTCTTTTACATCCTCAACTTTTTTAGGATCTTCTTGCATTACCTTAACCTCTCTTCTGTTTCAGCATTAAACAAGAATACCTTGTGTGGTTTTAAGCGGAATCGCACTTGACCACTTGTTGGAACATTTACACCTGCCTCAACAATAGTTCTAATTGTAGGTTTTGTACTATCTGGGTGAGTTGAAACAATTGAAATATCTCTACCCATTACCTCTAATTGTTGAATGTTTGTTGAGAATTCACCGTCAGGGTCAACAATAAAGCCTTCTGGTCTAATACCAACATAAACTTCTTGATCAGGTAAAGTTGTTTCCATAACTCTTTCTTCACCAATATAAACACCATTTTCCTGAATTCTGCCTTTGAAAATGTTAATTGGTGGAGTACCTAAGAAGTTAGCAACGAATAAGTTTACTGGATCATCATAAACATCTTGTGGTTTACCAACTTGTTGAACAATACCAAGCTTCATTACAACAATAAAATCGGAAATTGACATTGCTTCTTCTTGGTCGTGTGTAACGAAAATTGTTGTAACTTTTGTTTCTTGTTGAATACGTTTAATTTCTTCACGAGTTTGTAAACGTAGACGAGCATCTAAGTTAGATAATGGTTCATCTAATAATAAAACATTTGGTTGCTTAACTAATGCACGCGCAATTGCAACACGTTGTTGTTGACCACCTGATAGTTCAGCTGGTTTACGATCCATAAGCTCTTCGATTTGCACAATTTGTGCAACTTCATAAGCTCTAACAGCGGCGTCTTTTTTCTTCCACTTATTGTTAATTAAAGGGAAAGTGATGTTTTGCATAACTGTCATATGAGGATATAATGCATAGTTTTGGAAAACTAAACCAATTCCTCTTTTTTCGGGTGCTAAGTCAGTAACATCATCTTCACCAAAGAAAATTCTACCGCTAGTAGGGGTTTGTAACCCACTAATCATATAAAGAGTAGTTGATTTTCCACATCCTGATGGGCCTAATAAACCAATAAGTTTGCCATCAGGGATTTCAATATCTAGGTTATCAACAGCTCTTACTTCACTTTTAGTTTTCTTGTTAGTGAAAACTTTAGTCAAGTTTTTTAATACAACCTTCATAAAAACCTCCAAATTTATACACAAAAAGAAACAAATACCCGCGTCTTCCTGCATATATCATTTTACCATATTTTATCCAATTTAGAAAGCATTAACAGCTTCTTTTCATTTTTTTTACAATTCTTAGAATTCTAAATTCTTAGGTGTTCTTGGGAATGGAATAACATCTCTAATATTTTCAACACCTGTTAGATACATAAGTAGTCTTTCAAAACCCATACCAAAACCACTATGAATACATCCACCATACCTTCTAGTGTCTAAATACCAGTCCATTGATTCTGGTGTAATATTGAATTCTTTCATTCTTTTTAGAAGATAATCCATTCTTTCTTCTCTTTGTGAACCACCGCATAATTCGCCTGATCCTGGAACTAATAAGTCGACAGCCGCTACTGTTTTACCATCTTCATTTAAACGCATATAAAAGGCCTTAATTTCTTCTGGCCAATCTTTAACGAATACTGGTTTTTTGAAATAAGTTTCTGTTAAATATTTTTCGTGTTCAGTAGCTAAATCTTCTCCATATTTTGGTTCGTTTTCAAATTTCACTTTGGCTTCTTTTAAAATGGTAATTGCTTGTTCATGTGTAATTCTTGCAAAATCATGAGTTAAAACATCATTTAATCTTTGAATTAAACCCTTTTCCACAAATTTATCAAAGAAAGCCATTTCTTCCTTAGCATTTTCTAATACATACTTAATGATATATTTAACCATTTCTTCCATTAAGTCCATATCGTCGTTTATATCATAAAAAGCCATTTCTGGTTCAATCATCCAAAACTCACTAGCATGTCTTTGAGTGTTCGAATTTTCCGCTCTAAAGGCTGGCCCAAATGTATAAACATTGCTGAAAGCTAATGCAAAAGCTTCCGCTTCTAATTGACCAGTAACAGTTAAATTTGCCGGTTTACCAAAAAAATCTTTACTGTAATCAATTTCTTTGCCATTTAATTTAGTAAGATCTAAAGTAGTAACTTGGAACATTTGTCCAGCTCCTTCACCATCATTAGCTGTAATTAATGGTGTATGTACATATAAGAAGCGTTTATCATAGAAAAACTTATGAATTGCATAAGCCGCTATACTTCTTACTCTAAATACAGCTTCAAATAAGTTAGTTCTTACTCTTAAATTAGCGTGTTCACGTAAAAATTCACGTGTATGACGTTTTGGTTGAATAGGATATTCAATTGGACAATCACCTAACATAACAATTTTTGTAGCGTGAATTTCAAAAGGTTGAGCTAAATCAGGTGTTAAAATAATCTTACCTTTAACCTCAACTGAAGTACCAGCTCTAAATTTTCTAGCTTCTTCTAAACCAATTGTACCCTCTTCATAAACGACTTGTAAGGAATCAAAAAAAGTTCCGTCGTTGACCATTAAAAAACCAAAAGTTTTTTGATCACGATTCGTTCTGACCCAACCTCTAATTAGAACTTCTTGGTCCTTTAACTCTAAATAGTTTTTAAATAAATCATAAATTAAAAATCGTTTCATATAATAATCCTTTCATCTAAATTTTTCTAAGGACGAATATAATCCGCGGTACCACCTTAGTTCTAACCATGGTTAGCTCTCAATACTGTTAACGCCAGTAAACGGATAGTTCTACTTATTTCTTCTATCATTTGAAGGTGTTGTCTAGCAACTTATTTTACTTATTTTCACCAACCATAAGCTCTCTTTAAAAATACTTGTTGCCGTTCCTCTTCGCTTTACTTTAATATGGTAATTAAATGATACTATATTAAAAATAAAAGTCAACCATAAAATTACTAATTTAGCTTTAACTAAAAGAAAAAAGAGGCTTTTTAGCCTCTTTTGTATTACTTCATAATAACTTTGGCGCCGCCAGCTAAAATACCACCGACAGCTACTAATGCTGCACTTACATAACCCATAGTGTTTGAAACTAAACTAATTGCATCGCTGCCACTTTCACCAGTAAGGAAATCTTCAATAGAACCCCAAACCCCATTAATTGTTTCAATAAACTTTTCTAATTCTTCAGTCATAGATGCAGCTTGTGGTGCAACAATAATTAATACTGCACTAACAACTACTAAAACTAAACCTACTAAATTTAATAATTTCATCTTAGTAAACATTAATATTACACCTAAAACCGCAACTATTAAAACTAATAAAACTACAAATGAAAAGTTTAAAACTTGATATTCAAGTATAGCTCCTTCAATTGTGTAACCAAACATTAGTTGAGCACCTGTAAATGATAAAGAATCAACATCACTTAAAACTTTATCACCAACTTTAACAGTCGAAACTTTTAAAGTTAAAAATAAAATAATTCCAACAACTACAAGTACTAAACCAAACAACATTACTCCATATTTTAATAATGAAGAATTATTTTTTCTTTTTTTAGCCATAAACGTGACCTCCTTATATTTATTATAAGATTTAAAAGTACTTTATTCAATAAAGAAATTAAAAATATGTCACATCTTATATAAAAAGAAAAGAGTCATTAACTGACTCTAAACTGTAATTACATGTGTTAAAAATAAAATTAACAACAAAATACCTAAAGCAATACGATAATAACCAAAAGGTTTAAAATCATGTTTCTTAATAAAGCTCATTAAGAATTTAATAACAAATAAACTAACTAAGAAAGCAACTACAACCCCAACTCCTAAAAATACCCATTCATTAGAAGTAAGAGTTCCTTCATCTAAAAAGAATTTAACCCCTTTTAACAAAGAAGCACCTAACATAACCGGAATAGATAAAAAGAAAGAAAATTCTGCCGAAACTGTTCTAGAACAGCCAATTAACATCGCCCCTAAAATAGTAACCCCACTACGAGAAACCCCAGGGATTAAGGCAATTAATTGAATTAAACCAATTATTAATGCCATTTTAAAAGATAAATCTTTAACTTCATTAATTTTAAACTCTCTTTTTTTATTCCAAATTTCTAAAATAATGAAGAAAATACCAAAAACAATTAATGTAACACTTACAGTTATAGCATTATACAAATGTTCATTTAGCCAATCATCTAAAAGTAAACCAACAACAGCTGCAGGAATACAAGCAACTAACACTTTAGCCCAAATTAACCAAATGTTTTTCTTTTCTTCTTTTTCTTTAGTCTTACCAAAAGGCCACAATTTCTTAAAGAAACAAATAATAACTGCAATAATAGCACCTAATTGAATAACTACTAAAAACAATCCCCAAAAAGCATCACTAAATGTGTTTTTTACATCTAATAAAGATTCTAAAATAATCATATGACCAGTACTACTAATAGGTAACCACTCTGTAATACCTTCAACTATACCAAATAAAATAGCTTTTAAAATATTAATAAACATAAACTCCTCCTACAACATTGGTGAAAATAACCTTAATAAAAATGATAAGAAACGACCAAAAATATTTCTTTTATTCCAAACTTCTAAAGTAACCAACTTAGACTTTTCAATAGCTCCTATAAAATCATTTTTCATATCGCTAATGATTTTATCATCAACGATATAGGCTCCACATTCATAATGTAAAAACATTGAACGATAATCCATATTTATAGTGCCACAAAAAGTAACTCTATCATCAATTATTAAATTCTTTGCATGATTGAAACCAGGACTATATTCATATATTTCAATTCCTGCCCTTAATAAATCCTTATAATGCGCTCTTGTCATTAAATAAACTGTTTTTTTATCAGGAATACCAGGAACTAATATCTTAACATCAATACCACTTTTTTTCGCAATAATTAAAGCATTAATCATTTGATCATCAATAATTAAATAAGGTGTAGAAAGGTAAATAGACTTATTAGCTGAATTAATTAAAGATAAAAACGAATCATAAGCAATATTAGTCTTACCATGCGGACCATCCATAAATGGAATAACTAAAGAATTATTCTTTATTTTAACATCTTCAACTATATAATCACTATAATTTAAAGTTTCCTGTGAAGACATATACCACATTAATAAAAACATCTTCAAAAAGCCATTAACCGCTTCTCCTTCGTAAAAACAAGCATTGTCTCGCCAATAGCCATATAACGTTTTATAATGAACATATTCATCAGCTAAATTATCGCCACCACAATAAGCATATAAGCCATCAACAATTGTCATTTTTTGATGATTACGATAATTTACGACTGGATTTAATTCTAAACCTAGAGGATTATAAACACAAACCTCTAACCCTTTTATATTTAATAATCTATTAATTGTCTTCTTAGATAAATGCTTCTTACTACCAATATCATCATACAAAATCTTAATTTGGACACCTTCTTTAGCTTTAGTGGCTAAAATAGGAATTAATTCATCCATTAATTTACCATCACTAATAATAAAATATTGCATAAAAATATATTTTTTTGCATTTTTTAAACAATTTAACATATGAACATGCTTAAAAGCCGCATCATTAAAAAAACAAACTTTTGTGTTTTTATACATTGATAAACGTGTATCTGCATAAACTAAATTAGCTAATCTTAAAATATCATTATCCTTAACACCACAATCATCATATTTAAAATCCATTGTTTTTAAATATTTTTCAATTTTCTTAACTTTTCTTTTCGGCATCTTTTTAGCTGAATTATTCATTAAATAAAGAACAGAAAAGAAAACCGGTAACAAAGTAATTAAAATAATCCAAGTCACTTTATAACTCATTGTTGAATCACTATTTAAAATCCATAAAACAAAACAATAGCCAATAACCATAACTGTTATAGAAACAGCTTTAGCTTGCATAAACCCAACAACGATGGAAAAATAAAATAAAACTATTTGAATTATCAATAAAACTAAAGAAACAATGATAAAAATAATCTTTTTATATAGAGGTGTAGACCTTCTTTCATTTTCTAGCATAAAAACCTCCAAAATTACAAAAAGAGGGTAAAATGCCCTCTTTATTCTTCTTTAGGTAAATCAGCTAATAAACCACCAATTACATTAATATTTGCAGTATTATAGTTAGCTAAAGATTCATCAACACTTAAATTATCAGCTGTACTTGTAAATAAATGATAATAAACAGGAACAATCACATAAGAAACAACATATAATGAAACGCTTTTTGTATTCGGATTATCAATATATGTTCTTACAAAAAGTGGCAAATATAATACACTTAAATAAATGTTATCTGTTTCATTATATTCAATGTTTGTATCTACATTATAACTATAACCGTTATAAGTTAAAGAAATAGAGGTATCTACATTTTTAACATAATGATCAAAAACTGTTACTTCTGATTCATTATACATATCATTTAAATGATTTGTTGTTAAGTCAGCTGTTGATGAATTATATTGAGATGTAAAAGAATAACTAGAAACTGCCATTCTTTTTAATTTATCATCTTTAATATTAGAAGTTACATTAGCAACACTATAACGTAAGCTACCTTTAATATCAGCAGGTAAATAAACTTCAGTACCGGCAACAAATGTACCATTATTTTCACAAGTATCACCAATATTTACACTACCTTCTTTAGCAGTAGGGTTATTCATATTAACTCCTTCAGCTAAGAAACAATCGTTTAACCAGGTATTACTTAGTTCTGTTGTTAAACCTAAAACTTGTGTCGTATAATCAACTTCATCGCCTTTACATGAAGTAATAACCAATAAACCTGTTAAACATAAGAAAAACAAAAATATTTTTTTCATGCTTAAAACCTCAACTTTCAAAATATAGCTTAATGATTTTATCATAAAACAATTAGTAATTAAAGATTTTTCAAAGATAAAATAGTATAAAACAAGGAAATACCCTCGTTTTTAATCTTTTTTTGATTGGTTTTGCCTTGTTTTATTTTCTTTTAAAGCTCTAGGATGACTAATTGAATATTCTTCTTTAATTTTTTCATAACTAACATGCGTATAAATTTGAGTTGTTCGTAATGATTCATGACCCAACAATTCTTGAACACTACGTAAATCCGCACCATTGTTTAATAAAGCCGTCGCAAAGCTATGACGTAACATATGAGGATAAATATGAAATGTTTCATTACAATCACTTATTATTTTATCTAAGATTACTCTTATTCCTCTTGTCGATAACTTTTTACCATTTCTATTTAATAATAAATACTCTTCTTTAACATTATCTGTTTTCATTAATAAATGAACTCTATTTATATTTAAATAATGTTTTAAATCTTCCTCTAAAGAATCAAACATAACGCCAATTCTTTCTTTACTACCTTTACCATAAATTCTTATTTCTTTTCGTGAAAAATCTAAATTATTAATTTTTAAATTACAAAGCTCACTAACTCTTAACCCTAAACCATATAATAATTCTAAAATTAAATAATTTCTAAAACCTAAATCATCTTTTAAATCACAACTTTGAAACATCATTTTGATTTCATCTTCTTTAATTATTTTAGGTAATCTTTTAGGAATTTTAGGACCTTTTAAATCAGTAAAAAAATTAGCTTTTACTAGATCTAAATTAACTAAGTAATCATAAAATGTTCTTAAAGAAGATAATTTACGATTAATAGAAGTTTCTTTTTCATCATTCATATTTAAATGAGATATAAAAGCTTTAGCCGCTCTTTCATTCCTTAAACTTAAACAATCTTTTTGAAACTTTTCACTAATAACAAAATTATTAAATTCTAAAATATCATTTTTATAAGCTAACAAGGTATTATAAGAATAACCTTTATTAGCATCTAAATAGTTTAAAAAATTAGCTAATATTTCCTCAAAGTTCATATTTTAAAATCACTTCTTTCATTTTAGAAAGAGCTCTTTTACCATACAAAGCTTTACGTTCTTTTTTATGATGAGTTTCTTCTAAAGGTGGTAAAATACCAAAATTAGCATTCATTGGTTGAAAATCAACATTAGAAGAAGTGATGTAGTTAACTAAAGAACCTAAAATAGTTTCTTTTGGTAAAGTGATTAACTCTTCATTATTTAATAATCTTTTAACATTAATACCCGCTAATATCCCTGTAGCAGCTGATTCAACATAACCTTCAACCCCACTTAACTGACCAGCAAAGAAAATGTTTTGATATAATTTAGTATTTAAAGTTGGATTTAAAATTTTAGGGGCATTGATATAAGTATTCTTATGAATACGCCCGTATTTTGCAAATCTTGCGTTTTCTAATCCAGGAATCATTTGAAAAACTCTTTTTTGTTCACCAAATTTCAAATGTGTTTGGAAACCAACCATATTATATAAAGTCTTAGCACTATCATCTTGTCTTAATTGTAAAACAGCATAAGGAGTAGTACCATCAGGCCTTCTTAATCCCACCGGTTTCATAGGACCAAAAGTTAATGTTTTTTCGCCTCTTTTAGCCATTTCTTCAATTGGCATGCAACCTTCAAAAACTTTCAATTCAAAGTCAGGAGTTAGTGTTTCTTCCGCATTAATTAATTCATGATAAAAGTTATCAAATTCTTCTTTTGTAAAAGGACAATTTATATAATCAGCATCACCTTTGTCATAGCGACTCTTAAAATAAACTTTATTATAATCTATACTATCAGCATAGATTATAGGGGCCTGGGCATCATAAAAATAATAGTCATCATCACCAAACATTTCTTTAATCTTTTTACTTAAAGAATCACTTGTTAAAGGGCCAGTCGCAATAATTATAATATCATTAGGATCAATATTAATAATTTCCTCGTTAACTATCGTTATATTTTTATTATTTTTAATTTCATTAGTAATGTATTCTGAAAAGCCCTCTCTATCAACCGCTAAAGACTGACCAGCAGGAACACTAGTTAAAGAGGCAGCTTTCATCGTCAACGAATTTAACATTCGCATTTCTTCTTTTAAAATACCACAAGCATTTTCTAAAGAATTACTTTTTAAAGAATTTGAACATACAAGTTCACCAAATTTAGCTGTTTTATGTGCATCTGTATATTTTACCGGTCTCATTTCATATAAAGTGACTTTAATACCTTGATTAGCTAAGTAGTAGGCAGCTTCACTACCAGCTAAACCACCACCGATTATTTTAACCATTTTATTTCCTCCACATTATGTTCCTTTAAATAAGCATTTGTTTTTGAAAAAGGTTTACTACCAAAAAAGCCGCGGTAACAAGAAAGGGGTGAAGGATGTGCAGAAGTTAAAATTAAATGTAATGGATTATCTAAAAATTTCTTTTTCTTAATTGCATCATTTCCCCATAAAATAAAAACCATTGGCCTATCTATTTTATTTAAACATTTTAAAACATTATCTGTGAATGTTTGCCAACCAAACTTCTCATGGCTGTGCGCTTTTCCTTTTTCAACAGTTAAGCTAGCATTTAAAAGTAAAACTCCTTCTTTAGCTAAATAGGTTAAATCACCATTTTGTTTAACCTCAACCCCTAAATCACTAGCCATTTCTTTATAAATATTAACAAGTGAGGGCGGAATTTTAGCACATTTAACACTAAAAGCTAAACCGTGGGCTTGTCCTTCTTCGTGATAAGGGTCTTGGCCTAAAATAACCACTTTAACTTTATCTAAAGGTGTCAATTTAAAAGCCTCAAATATCTCGTCATACTTAGGATAACATGTATGATATTTATAAGCCTCATCAACTAAAGATAGTAGTGCATGAAAATATTCTTTCTTACTTTCTTCTAAAATAAAATCTTTCCACATTTTTAAAACCTCATATTATTTTAACATAAAAAAGTTTAGTTTTATATAATACCTTCAATTAATATTTTAATGCCTACAGCTAAAAAAATTAAAGCCGAAATTAAACCACTATATTTTTCCAATTTAGAAGCAATCAAATTACCTAAATTAATCGTTATAAAAGAAAGAATAAAAGTAACTATCCCAATAATAACAAAAGTTATCATCGCATCTTTTATTCCATAATTTAAGAAAACAAAACCAATGGAAAATGCATCAATTGAAGTAGCAATACCTTGAATTATTATTTCTTTAAATGATATTTTTTCTTTTGTTATTTCTTCATTATTTCTACTTTTAAGAAAATCAATAAATGATTTCAAAGCTAATAAAAACAATAAACTAAAAGCAATATATGGTATATAAGAAACAACATATTCTTTAAAACTATAGCCTATAAAATAACCAATCAGTGGCATTAAAAACTGTAAGAATCCAAATAAAAAAGCAATTAATATTTTCTTTTTAATCTTCATACCACTTTCTTTTACACCATCAACTGCCCCTACAGTAGAAGCGTCCATTGACATTGAAAGTGAAGTTATAAACACATTTAAATAATCCATAAATTCCTCCAAAAAAATAAGAACGAAAACTATGCTAAAAAAGCATAAGTCTCGTTCTTTAATACTAAGCCTGGATAAACCATTATGTAGACTAAGTAACTACAAGTAGCGAACTACTCCCTTAAATTAATAAAAGTATACACTAAATATCCTAATTAGTCAATCGTTTTTTAATTTTAGAAAAATAGCCTTATTAAGCTATTTATTAATTTATTTTTTTTAGACTTGCAAATATAATTAAAGAGAATTATAATATATGAACAAATATATAGGGTGATATTTATGGCAAAACAAAGAAAAAGAAAGAGAAAAGTTAATATTTATATTTTATCAATATTAATAATTGTGGTAATTATTTTATTTATTCTTTACTACTTTAATATCTTTAACTTAAAGACAAAAATTAATATATTGTTAAATTTAAATGAAAATCAAACAGATGTTTTAGAAGGAGTTACTTATGAGGAATTTAGTATTCATTTCATAGAACTTGGCAACGATTCTACTGGTGATTCAATTTATATTAAAGCTGGCGATACTGATATATTAATTGATGCTGGTAGTGAAAAAAATAGTGCTACTTATATTAGTGATTATCTAGATAATTATGTTACTGATAATACTCTAGAATATGTTATTGCGACTCATGGCGATAGTGATCACATTTCCGCTTTTGTTGGTAATAAATCTGGTGATTCAAGAACTGGTATTTTATATAATTATGAAGTAGATAACTTTATTTATAATAATCTTACCAACAAATCCACACAAATATATAAAGATTTCTTAACAGCTATTGATTATATTGAAGAAAATGGTACTAATATAATGACAGCTGCTGAATGTTTTAGTAATTCAAATGGTGCTTCTTCCACTTTTATATTGGATGAAAATAATAATATAACTATGGATATTTTATATAATAAATTCTATTTTGAAACGAGCAGTAACGAAAATAATTATTCAGTTTGTACGATGTTTAACTATGATGATCATCATTTCATGTTAACAGGTGACTTAGAAAAAGAAGGTGAAGAAGCTTTAGCTGCTTATTATGATGATTCTAGCGAAGCTAAAACTTTACCAGAAGTTGATTTATTTAAGGCAGGTCATCACGGTTCAAAAACTTCTTCAAATGATTGTCTTTTAAGAAAAATAAAACCTGCGATTGTTTGTGTTTGTTGTTGTGCTGGTAATAAACAATATACTACCAATTATAAGAATGATTTCCCTACCCAAGATTTTATTGATAGAGTGGCTAAATATACCGATCAAATATATGTAACTTCTATGTATGATAATGTTACTGATAGTATGACATCTTTTAACGGTAATATTATTATTTCATGTAACGGCGTTGAAATTGGCTTAGCTGCTTCTAACAATTTAACTAAACTTAAAGATAGTGCTTGGTTTAATGAAGAAATATATGTAACAACTAATGGTAAATATAGTTCTGCTTCTGACAAAGATTCTATCAAGGTTCCTCAAAGAGTTTGGCCAAGTTATGGAGTATAAAATAAAGGCTTAATTAATGAGTTTAAATTCTCTTAATTAAGCCTTTTTTCTATATTTTTAATTACATAGATTCATGAATAGTTCTACTGATTACATCATCTTGTTGTTCTTTCGTTAATTTAATAAAATTAACGGCGTAACCAGATACTCTAATTGTTAATTGAGGATACTTTTCTGGATGTTTTTGGGCATCTAGTAAGGTCTCTCTATTAAACACATTCACATTTAAATGATAGCCACCATCGGCAACATAAGTGTCTAGCATTTGTACTAAATTATCTACTCTTGACATGAAATATCCTCCTTAGTCTTCATCTTTTCCTAATGATTGTGGTGTAACTGAGAAAGTATTAGAAATACCATCTCTAGAATATTCATATGGTAATTTAGCTACTGATTCTAAAGAAGCTAAGGCTCCATGTGAATCACGACCATGCATTGGGTTTGCCCCTGGTGCTAATGGTTCACCAGCTTTTCTACCATCTGGTGTATTACCTGTCTTTTTGCCATAAACAACATTAGAAGTAATAGTTAAAATTGACATTGTTGGTTCAGATTCACGATAAGTATAGTGTTTTTTAATCTTATTCATGAATGTTTTTACAAGCCATACGGCAATCTCATCAGCTCTTTCATCATTATTACCATATTTAGGGAAATCGCCTTCTGTTTTAAAATCAACAATTACCCCTTTTTCATTTCTAATAGGATATACTTTTGCATATTTAATAGCTGAAAGTGAATCTACAGCACAAGATAAACCAGCAATACCTGTCGCAAAGAAACGGTGAACATTAGTATCATGTAAAGCCATTTCTAAAGCTTCATATGAATATTTATCATGCATATAATGAATTAGATTTAAGGTGTTAACATATAAGTCAGCTAACCATTCCATCATTTGTTCATATTTAATAATAACTTCTTTATAATTTAAAGCATCATTGCCATATACACCTTCAAAACGTGGTGATACTTGATAAGGATTACCTTCTTTATCAGTCATTAATTCGTCTTTACCACCATTTAAAGCATATAATAAACACTTAGCTAAGTTAGCACGAGCACCAAAGAATTGCATATCTTTACCAACACGCATAGAAGATACGCAACAAGCAATACAATAGTCATCACCCATAGTTGGACGCATTAAATCATCAGATTCATATTGAATGGCTGATGTCTTAATAGACATTTCTGCACAATATTTTTTAAAGTTAATTGGTAAATTTTTGCTCCATAGAACTGTTAAGTTTGGTTCTGGAGCTGGGCCTAGATTATCTAAAGTATGTAAAACTCTAAATGAGTTTTTAGTAACTAAAGTACGACCATCAACACCCATACCACCAATTGATTCAGTTACCCATGTTGGATCACCACTAAATAATTCATTATATTCACGAATACGCATGAACTTAACAATTCTTAATTTCATTACAAAATGATCCATTAATTCTTGGGCTTCTGTTTCCGTAAGAATACCTTTTTGTAAATCACGTTCAATATAAATATCTAAGAATGTAGTATTTCTACCAATAGACATCGCAGCACCGTTTTGATCTTTAACAGCTGCTAAATAACCAAAATATAATGCTTGAATAGCTTCTTTAGCTGTTTTAGCTGGTTCACTAATGTCAACACCATAACTTAAAGCCATTTCTTTTAAAGCTTTTAAGGCTTTAATTTGTTCAGATAATTCTTCACGGTCTCTAATACGGTCAGGACGCATTTCCCCACCTATTAAAGATTTATCTAATTCTTTATGTTTAATTAAATAATCAACACCATATAAGGCAACTCTTCTATAATCACCAACAATACGGCCTCTACCATATGTATCAGGTAAACCTGTTAGAATATGTGCACGTCTAGCAGCCCTCATTTCTGGTGTATAAGCATCATAAACACCATCATTATGAGTTTTACGATATTTTGTAAAAATTTCTTTTACACGGTCACTTACATGGTAGCCATACATTTCACAAGCTTCTGTAGCCATTTTTATACCACCAAATGGTTGTAGTGATCTTTTAAATGGTTTATCCGTTTGTAAACCAACAATCTTTTCTAAATCTTTATCTAAATAACAAGGACCATGAGAAGTAATAGTTGAAATGATATCTGTATCAGCATCTAATACACCACCATTTTCTCTTTCTTTTTTAGATAAATCTAAAACAATGTCCCACAATTTTTTAGTAGCTTCTGTTGGACCAGCTAAGAAAGAAGAATCACCTAAATATGGTGTATAATTTCTTTGAATGAAGTCTCTAACATCGACTTCATCATTACTCCATTTACCAAGGTTAAAACCTTCCCATCCTAAATACATAAAAACACTTCCTTTCAAAAAAGATATTTAAATACTATCAAACTATTAATAAAAACGCAAGCAATATGCTCTATACATTGTTTTTAATTTCATTTATTTTAGTGTCTAACCAAATTTCTAATATTTCTTCTGGTTGATAACCAGTGCATCTAGCCATCACTTCTCTATCTTTAAGTACGAGAATTGTAGGAACTCTATCTATTGAAAATTCCTTACATAAGGCCATATTTTGTTCATTTACTTCTAAGTGATGTAATACACAATCATCTCTTAAAGATAATATTTTATATAGTATCGGCATTAAGGTAATACAATTGGCACATCCTTCGCCAGAAACTTCAACAACACTTATTCCTCTTAATTCTTTTTTATAATTTTCAATATTTAGCTGCATATTTTTTAACCTCTAAAATATTTTTGGCATTCATAACTCTTTCCTTAGAAGGACTATTAATTCCTTCTAAAGGATATTTAATATTTAACATTTTATATTTATTTACACCTAAAGTATGATAAGGTAACACTTCAACTTTTTCAACTGTTTTTAAAGACTCAATAAATTCTTTTAATTGATATAAATATGAATCATTATCAGTAATAGTAGGAACTAAAACATGTCTAATCCACATACTTTTGTTATTGTCACTTAAAAATTTGGCAAAGTTTAATATGCTTTTATTTTCTTTAGATGTTAGTTTTATATGTTCTTCATTATTGATATGTTTAATATCTAATAAGAATAAATCTGTATATTTAATCAATTCTAAATACTTATCTTTGTTATTTTCATTAAACAAATAACCACAAGTATCAACAGCAGTATGAACATTATATTCTTTAAATTTCTTAAGTAAACTAATTAAAAAATCAAGTTGTAAGGTTGGTTCTCCACCTGTTATAGTGACGCCACCTTTTTCACCCCAATAACCTTTATATTTTAAAGCTTCTTTGATAATTTCATCTTCACTATATGTTTTAGAATTTTCAAAAGTCCAAGTATCAGGATTATGACAATATAAACATCTTAATGGACAGCCTTTAAAGAAAATAACAAATCTTATTCCAGGTCCATCAACAGTTCCAAACGATTCAAAAGAATGTATTTTTCCTTCCATGTTATCTACCCCTAAAAAAAGTTGTGATAAAAATCACAACTAATAGAATTATAAACTAGCTTTCCATAATCCATGTAAATTACAGTAAGCATAAACTTCTAAAGGCTTTTCACCATCTTCTAAAACAAAAGAAGCTTTTGGTTCATCATCTTTTGTTAAATCTTTACGGTAAACCTTGCAACAAGTTTTTAAAACAATAAAATTAATTAAATGAGCTTCTGTTTGTGGATGTAAAACAGATCCAACAACCACATTTACAACATTGCCTGAAACATTAACTACTGGTACATGTTTTTCTTGTGCTGCGTCTGTTGTATTAGCTTTTAATTCTTCCATCTTTTCGCCACAACAAACAGGATTTACACCACTATCCATTACCATTTCTACTAAATTCTTACAATGCTTACATAAATAAAATTTCATTATTAAGTCCTCCTATATTTTAATTATAACATTTTTTTAAAAACTTAAAACTAATTTGCTTAAAATATTGTATAATTAAATAAACGGAGGTTTATTTATGAGTTGTGTATTTTGTTTAATTAATGAAGGAAAGATACCTTCTAAAAAAATATATGAAGATGATAAAGTAATAGCAATCCTTGATATAAGTCAAGCCACTTATGGTCACACACTAGTTTTACCTAAAGAACATTATGAAAACATTTGTGAAATACCAGCAGACTTATATTTACATTTAATGAAAGTAGTTCAAATGTTAGCTATCCAAATAAAAGCTAAATTAAACGCCCCTGGAATTAATATTATTAACAATTGTGGTGAAGTTGCTGGCCAAAGTGTAATGCATTTTCATGTACATATTATTCCACGTTATCCTAACGATAATTTTAAAATGGTAATGACTGACAATAGTAAAGACATTGATTTAAATGAAGTTTATAATAAGCTAAAATAGTAGAAACAAAATTTCTACTATTTTTTTGCCCAAAATTCCAAAAGTAATTCATCTAAATTACTATCAAAATTTAAATATTTAATATTAGACCAATGAGCAGGAAAGATTTCTTTATAAATTTGCGACTGATATCTATCATCAATTAATAAAGCAATCCCTTTATCAGTTTCGGTTCTAATAACTCTACCAACCGCTTGGACAATTTTATTAAAACCTGGATAAGTATAACTATATAAAAAACCTTTATTATTTATATTATCAAAATAAGTCTTTAAAAGATTATTTTCTTCATTAATTTGCGGCATACCAACCCCAACAATTATTACACCATCTAACATTTCACCAACATAATCAATACCCTCACTATAAATACCACCAAGTACAAAGAAACCTAAAATATTATCTTTACTTTTAAATTTGTCCATAAAATAATTTATTGGTTTATCTTTGGTTTGAACAATCATTTCATAATCATCAATATTAATATTTGAAACAATTAAATTTAAATATTCATAAGAGGGAAAGAATACTATATAATGGCCTTGTTTAGCCATAATACATTTTTTAATTGCATCTACAATTAAGTCAATTGTATAGTGTCTATCATTATATCTTGTTGATATAGGCATATTCATTAAAAGTAAATTGTCTTTATTAAACGGTGATGTAAGTTCTAAATAAGAACCTTCATTTTGACTTAAAAAACTCTTGTAATAATTAAGTGGATATAAAGTAGCTGAAAAATAAACTGTGCCACTTGAATGATTATTAATAGTTTCTAATAAATAGTTAGATGCATCTAAACATTTAAGTCTTATTATTAAATTATTGTTTTCTAATTTAACAATAAACAAATGCGTCCTATCATATAAATTAGCTATTCTTAAATAATCTTTTAATGCAAAATAGCCTTCTAATATTTCATCTTTATTATCAATGTTATCATTAAATTCTAAATAATTATAAATGTCATCAACAATATCTATTAGATAATTTTCTAAATTTAAATCTTTATCTTTACTTATAAATGAACTTATAGTAGTTACTTTATCATCATATGTTTTATGAAGATAATTAATTAAAACCAGTATTTTCTTATAGATTATTTTTTCATTAATAAATAAGTTTTTTAACTTTATTAATGTATAAATACTTAAACTATTAGAATACATTTCTAAACTTCTAGAAACTAAGTTATGAGCTTCGTCAACTAAAAGATATGGTTTAAAATTATCTTGTTCAAAATACCTTATTAATTTAACTTTAGGATCAAAAACATAATTATAATCAGCTATTATTACCGAAGTATATAATGATATATTTAATGCATATTCAAAACTACATATTTCATATTTCATTGCATAATCTATTAATATATTATTATCAATAATATCATTATTAGTTAAAATATCTAACGTGGCTTCTTTTAACTTTTCAAAGAAGTTTTTGGCATATGGACATTCTTCCATTTTACAATTTTCTTTACCATATAAACATATTTTCTTTTTAGCTACTAATTCAATACTTTTTAATCTTAATCCATTTTCTTTTAAAATATTTAAAGCTTGAATAGCCGAAGTCTTACCACTATTTTTGGCTGTTAAGTAAAATACTTTATCACCAATTTTACTCATTGATTTAATAGCTGGATATAAAGTAGCCATTGTTTTACCTATCCCAGTTGGCGCTAAAATATATAAAATATCATTATTAATAAAATTAGTAAGAGTAGCTTCTATAATTTCTTGTTGACCATCTCTTATTGAAAAAGGAAATTCTAATTTGTTGGTTGTAACTAATCTTTCTATTTCTATTTTATTTATGGTATTAAAGTATGTTAAATAAATTGTAATTGTTTCATTAAAGAAATTAGTTAATTCATCACTAGTAACTTTATATTTATAATTTCTTCTTTTTAAGGTTTTTCTTTCTATATAGAGTAGATTTAATTCAATATCTAAGATATTTGTTTCTAAATATAAGAAGTAAGCATATAGTTTTAACTGAGCTAAATGTTCATCTTTGATTTGAAAATTTTCATCGTAGACATTTAAATCGGTTGTTTTAATTTCTTCTAGAACTAAACGTTTATCTTTTTCTAATAAGCCATCAACAAAACCAATAAAATTATATTCTTCTTTATCAATTATTAATTTATGATTAATATAATATTCTTTAATGGCTTCTTTACCATATTCACTTTGTCTTAAGGAATGGATTATACTACCTTCTTTAGCATCACTATTAAATGAAAGTTCAGAAGATAAATTCCCTTTTTGATATACGAAAAAGGCTAGTTCTCTAATTGCAATATTTTTCATAGACATAACCTAAAAAGGAACAAGATTATTCTTGTTCCTCTAAGTTTGTTAATTCTTCTTGATTTTCTTCAACAATCGCAACGGTAGAAATTGAATGATCATCTTTTAATCTAATTAGTTTAACACCTTGAGAAGCACGACCTAATAAAGATATATCTTTAATATGTATTCTTATTACCATACCTTTATCAGTTGTAATAATTAAATCTTTATCATCTGATACACTCTTTAAAGCTACTAAACGACCATTCTTTTCGGTAACATTTAAAGCTTTAACACCCATACCACCACGAGATTGTAAACGATAAGAAGAAGCATCACTACGTTTGCCATAACCTTTTTCAGTAATTACTAATATTTCATTAGAATCATCACTTACTAAGGCAACACCGACAACATAATCATTTTCTTGGAATCTAATACCTTTAACTCCGGCAGCTGTTCGACCCATTATTCTAATGTCATTTTCATTAAATCTAATTGCTTTACCATTAGATGCACCAATAACAATTTCTTTATTACCATCTGTTAATAAGACAGATACTAATTCATCATTATCTTTTAATGAAATAGCTATTTTACCATTAGCTCTAATATTCTTAAATTCACTAATATCACTACGTTTTACTAAACCATCTTTAGTTGTGAACAATAAATAACCTGTTTCTAAAGAAGAAGGTATATTAGTAACCGCTCTAATAGTTTCATTTTCACCTAAATTTAAGACATTTACTAAAGGTAAGCCTTTAGCTGTTCTAGAAGAAGCCGGTATTTGATAAGCTTTAATAGCATATACTCTACCTAAATTAGTAAAGAAGTATAAGAAATCATGTGTAGAAGTAGGAATAATATCTCTAACATCATCATCTTCTTTAGTTTTAATGCCAGAAACACCAACTCCACCACGATTTTGAACCTTATAACTATCTTGTTTCATGCGTTTTGCATAACCTTTATTAGTAATTGTAATAATTACATCTTCACGTGGAATTAAATCTTCATTTTCAATGCTTAAATCTTGATGAAGACAAATTTCACTCTTTCTTTCATCACTATATTTTTCTTTAATTTCTAATAATTCATTTTCAATTAAATTTAATTTTCTTTCTGGACGCGCTAAAATATCTTTCAAATCCACAACTAATTTATTTAATTCATCAATTTCATTTAAAATCTTTTCACGATTTAAACCAGATAATCTTCTTAATTGCATATCTAAAATAGCTGTTGCTTGAACATCAGTTAAATTAAATCTTTGAATTAATTTTTCTTTTTCTGAACCATCAGTTGTTTCTCTAATAATTTTAATAATTTCATCAATATTATCTTGAGCAATTACATAACCTTCTAAAATATGTAAACGTTCTAAAGCTTTATTTAAATTAAATTCTGTTCTTCTTGTAATAATTTCAATTTGGAATTTTAAATATTCTTCTAAAGCTTGTTTAAGAGAAATAGTTCTTGGTTCATTATTAATTAAACAAATCATATTAATACCGAAGCTAGCTTGTAACTGTGTATATTTATATAAGTTATTTAACATAACCTCTGGATTAACATCTTTTCTTAATTCAATAACGATTCTGATACCTTTACGATTAGATTCATCTCTAATGTCAGTGATACCTTCAACTATTTTATCTTTCGCAATTTCGGCAATTCTTTCAATCAATTTTGTCTTATTTACCATGTATGGAATTTCAGTCACAATGATTGAATTCTTACCATTTTTCTCATTAGTTTCGATTTCCGCTTTTGATCTAATTAAGATAGTACCATTACCAGTAGTATAAGCATTTCTTAAACCTGTAAGGCCTAAAATTTGGCCTCCTGTAGGGAAATCTGGGCCTTTTATATATTGCATCAACTCGTCAATTGTAATCTCAGAATTATGAATTAAGGCAATAATCGCATCAACAACTTCTCCTAAATTATGAGGAGGAATATTAGTAGCCATTCCAACCGCAATACCAGTTGCGCCGTTTACTAACAAGTTAGGAATACGTGAAGGAAGAACTACTGGTTCTTTTTCTGTACCATCATAATTATCAATAAAATCAACTGTGTTTTTATCAATATCTCTTACTAGTTCAGCAGCAATTTTACTCATACGAGCTTCGGTATAACGCATAGCGGCGGCGCCATCACCATCAATATTACCAAAGTTACCATGACCATCTACTAAAGGATAACGATAACTAAATGGTTGAGCCATTCTAACCATCGCATCGTAAATAGAAGAGTCACCATGTGGATGGTATTTACCCATAACATCACCGACGATACGAGCTGATTTTTTATGAGCTACATTATAATAAACACCCATTTCATTCATACCATAGACGATTCTTCTTTGAACTGGTTTTAAACCATCTCTAATATCTGGTAAAGCTCTACTAACAATAACAGACATAGCGTAGCTTAAAAAAGATTTTTGTAATTTTTCATTAATATTTAATTTTTCTATACGTTCTGTTTCTTGGCTTTCAGCAGCTAAGAAATCACTTTTATCATGATTCATTTTTTCTCTCCTTTAAACTAGACATCTAGATTGCTAGCATATTGAGCATTTTCTTGAATGAATTTTTTACGAGGTTCTACCTCATCACCCATTAAAGTTTCAAACATTTGATCAGCTAAAATCGCATCATCTAATTGAACTTGTGTTAATGTTCTAACACTTGGATCCATAGTAGTTTCCCATAATTGTTCAGCATCCATTTCACCAAGACCTTTATAACGTTGAATAGCTAATTTTTTACCAACAGTTTCTTTCTTATAATTTTCTAATTCTTGGTCGCTATAACAATATTTTACGGTTTTACCATATTCAGCTTTATATAAAGGTGGCTTAGCTACATAAATATAGCCATTTTCAATTAATTTAGGCATGTAACGGTAGAAGAAAGTTAATAATAAAATACAAATATGATCACCATCGACATCGGCATCGGTCATAATTACTACTTTATGATATCTAGCTTTACTAATATCAAAATCTTCGCCAATACCAGCTCCAATTGCTTGAATTAAAGATAATATTTCTTTATTACCTAAAGCTTTATCTAAACGAGCTTTTTGCACATTTAAAACCTTACCACGTAAAGGTAAAATAGCTTGGAATTCAGATTCTCTACCATCTTTAGCTGAACCACCAGCTGAATCACCTTCGACAATATAAAGTTCTGACATGCTAGGATCTTTACTACGACAATCCGCTAATTTAGATGCGAAACCTAAAGAATCAAGTGGACTCTTACGACGAGTAGCTTCCTTAGCTTTACGAGCAGCTACTCTAGCATTAGCCGCTAAAATACATTTTTCAACAATAGTTTTAGCTTCATTTGGATGTTCAGCTAAAAAATCTTCTAAAATTTGCCCAAATGTTTGAGAAACTAAACTTCTAACTTCCACATTTCCTAATTTAGTTTTAGTTTGACCTTCAAACTGAGGATTTGGAATCTTAATTGAAATGATAGCTGTTAACCCTTCACGAACATCTTCACCAGTAATTTGTTCATCTTTTTTTAGCATATCATGTTCTTTAGCATAATTAGAGATAACTCTTGATAAAGCTAACTTAAAGCCATCTTCATGAGTTCCCCCTTCAGTAGTTTTGATATTATTAGCAAATGAATAAATACTAGTTGTATAAGTTGTATTATATTGCATCGCGATTTCAATTGTTATTTGATCAATAACTTTATCACAATAAACAATAGTTGGATGGACTAATTCTTTATTATTATTTAAGAAAGATACATATTCTACTAAACCACCTTCATATTGATAAACAAATTCTAAATTGTTGTCATTACGTTTATCGCGAATAGTCATTTTTAAGCCTTTATTTAAAAAAGCTAATTGTTGAACACGATTTCTTAAAATTTCAAAATTATATTCAGTACCTTCTTTAAATATTTCTTTATCAGCTTTAAAAGTTACCTCACTACCAGTTGAAGTAGAAGTACCATATTCTTTTAAATCAGATAAAATATGACCACGAGAATATTCTTGTTCGTATATTTTACCATTTCTAAATACTCTTACTTTTAACCATTCAGATAAAGCATTAACAACAGAAGCACCTACACCGTGTAAACCACCAGATGTTTTATAAACATTGTTGTTAAATTTACCACCAGCATTTAAAACTGTAAAAATAGCTTCAATAGCTGGTCTATTTGTCTTAGGATGAATATCAACTGGCATACCTCTACCATTATCAGTTACCCTAATTACATCATCAGGTAAAACTTCGATTTCAATATGAGAAGCGAAACCTGCTAGGGCCTCATCAATCGAATTATCGACAATTTCCCAAACTAAGTGATGTAGTCCTGTTGGCCCTGTTGAACCAATATACATACCTGGACGTAATCTAACATGTTCCAACCCTTCCAATAACTGAATGGAGGTGGCGTTATAATTTTCTTTTTTTTCTTCCATTTTTTAATTCCTTTCTAGCTTTATTATCAAAGCTTTTTCTAATAAATTCTTGGGTATATCATTTAAAGATGTAGTAGTGATAAACGTTTGATTTTCACCTAAGTAATTAATTAAGGTTTGTTGATTAAAACTATCTAATTCACCAAATACATCATCTAATAACAAAATTGTTTCTAAATCATTTTTATTCAATATCTTTAAAATAGCTAATTTTAAGATAATCATAATCATTCTTACTTGTCCTTGAGAAGCATAAACTTTCGCATCATTTTGATTGAGTAAAAAAATAAAATCATCTCGATGAGGACCATAAATAGTAGCTTTATACTTTAAATCTAAATTTAAATTATTCTTATACATTTCTTTAATCTTATCTAAATTTGTTAAAATATTAGCCTTAACTTCTACTTTACCAAAATGTAATTCATTACAAATAGTAACTAAATTAATATTTAACTCATTTAAAAAATTAGCTTTTAAAAGATTTAAATTATAAGCATATTTAATTAACATTTCTGTTATTGAATTCAATAACTTATAATTAACATTAACTTCTTTTAATAAATTATTTCTTTTATTAAGTAATTTCTTATAATTTAAAAATATCTTTAAATATTTAGAATCAATGATACTTAAATTAAGATCAATAAACTTCCTTTTTAAACTTTTACTACCATAAATGATTTCTAAATCACTTGGCATAAATAAAATAGTTTTAAGATTATTTATAAATTCTAAAGTTTTATATTCTTTATTATTTACATAAAAATACTTCTTCTTATTAGTTAAAACTACTCTTAAAATTTTATTAGTTAAAATATCAATTACACTATTTTCTTTACTTTTATTAATCATATTTTTGTAATTATTAGTGCGCATTGATTTAGTAGTAGAAGCTAAATAAATAGCTTCTAATAAAGAAGTTTTCCCACTACCATTATCACCTAATAAAATAACTAAATTATTCATGGTATTAAATTTAATATAATTAAAATTACGAAAGTCTTTTAACGTGATTTCTTTAATCATATAATTTTATATTCTTTGTCATTAATCTTAACAACTGAACCACTATATAATTTACGGCCACGTCTATTTTCTAAGATACCATCAACAGTGATTTGATTTTTAGAATCTTGTAAAAAAAACTTAGCCTCACCACCACTATTTATTAAGTCAACAATCTTGAGTAATTGACCTAAAGTTATATATTCTTTAGTTAATGTGATTTCTTTCATAATTTTTCACCCGAGTTATTATATCATAAAATAAGCCTTTTTTAAAGAAATATAAGCGAAAATACTAAAAAAGTAAAAATATATTAGATAATATTGTTTTTTGAAAAATAAGCCTTTAAAATTAAAAATACGCATTTTTAACTAAAAATAAACTAATTTTATAAAAACAACTAAAAATTACTGATTAACTTAAATAAAATTAAGATAATTAGTAAACTTAATTTGCAATAAAAAAGAAAAAAGAGTGAATTTTTCTCACTCTTAATAAGATTATTCATCTAATCTAAATGGTAAAACTAATTCTACTAAAGAAGGGTAATCAATACCTTTAATAGTAAATTGTTTCATACTATTTTTAAAGCCTAATTCAACTTCTGTTGAAGGAATTACTTTTAAAGCCTCTGTTAAATATTTAGAACTAAAACCAATAACTAATGGTTCATTTATATTTATATCAGTTGGCACTACAATTTCTTTACCAGCACCTTGATTATTAGCACTAGATAATTCTACTTCATTAGTCTTATCTATTTTTAATTTAATAGCATTAAAAGAAATTTCTCTATCAGTTACTTTTTCTGCTGGTGATAAAATAGAAATACGATTTAACGCTTGTAACAACTCATCTTTATTAAAACGAACAGTAATTGGATTTGATTCAGGAATAATACTAGAAGTATCAGGGAAATTACCATCCAAAAGATTAGTTAAGAACATAACATTTTGGAATTTAAATACTAATTTACCTTCTGTAAAATATAAATCTACATTTCCTTTAGGATCATAACTATCTAAACATTTTTCTAATTCATCTAAAGACTTAGCAGGAATAGTAACTTCAAAATCATTATAATTTTCAATATTGATAATTTTTTGACTTAAACGATAACTATTAGTAGAAGTAGCTTTTAAAACATTAGAAGTTAATTTAAAATTAACACCTAGTAACATTGGACTACGATTAATATTTGAACAAGCAAAAATAGTTTCATCAATTAATTGTTTAACTAAAAAAGCAGGTAAACTAAAAGGATTTTCTAAAGTACCAAATTTAGGATTTGGATAATCTGATACATCCATAATATTAATCATATATTCTTTACGATCAGCTTTTAACATTAAAGAACGATCTTCAATTAAGAAAATAGTAACTTTCTTAGAATCAAAAGCTTTAACTAAATCTATGAATAATTTACCAGGTACAACGGTTCTACCTGGTTCTTGAATTACTAAAGAAGAATCTTTTACTAATACTTCAATCGCAATATCACTATTAGAAGAAGTTAAATAAACATCTTGATCAGTAACTTCAATTTTAATACATTCTAAAACTTTCATCGGAGTTTTAGATGGTAAACCATGATTAATAATAGTTAATTTTTCTAATAATACATCTCTATCAATTGTAAAATTCATATGGGCCTCCATTATATATTTATTATTATAATATATTGTTATTATTATTAATAGATGTGGATTTGTGGATAACTAGTTTTTTTTCTTTAATTAAGCCAAAAAAACGATGTTAATAAATATGTTGATAACTTTTTTTATCCACATTTCTTTAAAATAGTATCAATAGCTAACTTTAAATCTTTATTATTTTTAAGTTCTTGTTCAATCTTTAAACAACCATTCATAATTGTTGTGTGGTCTCTACCACCTAAAATTTTACCAATTTTCGCAAATGGTAAGTTATAATGGTTCTTTAAAATATACATTGTTATATGTCTTGGAAGAACAAAAGTTTGTTTACGTTGATTTGAAATTAAATCATTAATCGTAATATTATAAAAATTAGCGATAATACTTAATAAATTTTCATAATTATCAGTCTTTTTATCAGTCTGTTTCTTATATTTTAATAATGCATCTAAAGCATCTGTAGCTCTTTCTAAAGTAATATCATCATAATTATAAACATCACTATGACTAATAACTCTATTTAGAGCGCCTTCTAATTCTCTAATATTATTAGTAAAATTTTCCGCGATAAATACTAAAACTTCCTTAGGAATCTTTTTAGTAGAAGATTCTAAAGCTTTACGATTTAAAATATTAATTCTTTGTTCCAAATCTGGTTTTTTAATATCAACATTCATGCCAGATTGGAATCTAGAAGTAAGACGATCAACAATACCATTTAATTCGCTAGCAGGTCGATCACTAGTAATGACAATTTGTTTTTTACGAGTTATTAATTCTTCAAACAACTTAAAAAACTCATTTTGACTTTTTTTAGCTGTTTCTAACATTTGAATATCATCAACTAATAAACAATCTAAATTATGATATTTTTCATCAAATAAATCCATATTAGAAGATTGAGTAGCCTTACTATAATCAACAATAAAATCAGTAGCTTGAATATATCTTACTTTTTTATTAATATCTTTATCTAATATATAATTACCTATAGCTTGCATCAAATGGGTTTTACCAAGACCAACACCACCAAAAATATAAAGTGGGTTAGCTATAACACCCGGTTGTTCAGCTACATTAAGGCTCATACGATAACCAAACATATTAGATTCACCAACAACAAATGATTCAAAACTGAAATTTTCATTTAAATTATTAATAAACAAACGATTATTTGTTGTTATATTTTCTTTTTTGACTTCGGGATTTACTTCATTTTCACAAACAAATTTAAACTTTAGTTTATCAGGAGTTAACGACTTTAAAATATCATTAATTCTTTCAATGTACATATTATTTATTTTAGATTTAATAAATGGATCTGGTACTAAAACAAAAATATTACCATTAATAAATTTAACTACTTTAGTAACTTCTCCAAATGTATCATTAAAAGTATCTTCTGTTAAACAGTTGGCTAAATGATCGCGAGTTTTTGTCCATAAATCTTGATATGTAATCTGCATAATAAACTCACCTCTTTTTAGTGAAGATATTTTATCATAATTAGAAAAAAACGGAATAAAAAGTTATCCACATAAAATTGTGGATAACTATTTCAATATTTACTTTTAAAAAACAAAAAATGTGGATAACTATTAAAAAAAAAGCGTAAATAAAAGCATAATTACCACTTTTCAACATATCAACAAGTGGATAACTAAGTGGAAAACTTATCCACATTTTAATAAAAAATATCCCCAAAAAAATGTTAATAAGTTTTTTTAATATTTTTAAACATACGTACTTTTTGGCCTAATAAGGCTAAAAAAGTCAATTTTACAAAATTATGTAAATTAAAAATACATCAAAAATAATAAATAGTTTACAAAAAAAGAAAATAAAAAAAGTTTGTAAAAGTAAAATAAAAGCTAATAAAAGCGTAACTAAGCTTAATTTTAGAAGTTATCCACCAACATAAATAAAAAAAATATCAATTTAAATACATAAAATACTCTAAAAAAGCTTAAAAAGAATAAATTATAAAAGATAAGTAAAAATAGGTGTTACTAAAAACACTGAAGTAAGTATTGAAAAATTTGATTTTTAAGTCTATTGGTTTAATATAAATGGATAATTTATTTAAAATGAGTGATTTAAATCCATTTAGTTTTAATAAAGTATAAAAATTATAATAAGCAAAATTTACTTTTACAATTAACAAAATAGCTAAAAAGAGTAGTTATTATAAAAAAACACTTGTTTTTAGTTTCAAGATATGGTAATATAGGCAAGCATGGTTTCAAAGAGAAAGGCAGGTTTTAAATATGAAAAGAACATATCAACCTAACAAACGTAAAAGACAAGTTACTCATGGTTTCCGTGTTAGAATGTCTTCTAAGAATGGACGTAAAGTTTTAGCTCGTAGACGTAAAAAAGGTAGAAAGCAATTAGCTGTTTAATTTAATAAAAAAAATACCAGGACTACTAGAACAAATCAATTATTTTTTAGTAGTCTTTTTTTATTAAATTCTTAGATATTTATGAAAAAAGAATTTCGCATAAAGAAAACTCAAGAAATTGAGTCAGTAATTAAAGAAAATAAAAGTGTTAATTCATTAGAAATGCGCTTTTTTGTAAAGAAAGTAAACGAAACCAGCCATTTTCGTTATGCGATAAGTGTAGGAAAAAAAATAGGTGACGCTCATATAAGAAATAAAGAAAAAAGAAGATTACGTTCTTTATTTCAAAAATATCAAAACATTATTCCTGAAGGAATTTTAATTTTTATTGTAGCTAAGCCTAAAATATTAGAATTAGATTATCAAAAATTAGATAAACAATTCTTATATTTATTAAAAAAATCATTAAATAAAATTAAAGGAGAAAACAGTGAAATTATTTTTACACCGAAACATATATAAATTTACGGCTTTATTCATTGTTTTGTTAGTTGTCTTAGGCTTATCAAGTTGTAGAACTAGTGCTGATTATTGGTACAATAATGTATATACAACTTGGGGTAATGAATTTCATTTCCAAGGATTCTGGGATGGTTTTTGGGGATGGGGTGTTTCTATCCTATCTTATCCATTCGCTTGGTTATGTAGTTCAATTGGTAAAGGTTTAGGAAATTCATTCTTCTGGGGTATTGTTTTTACAACAATTATTATTAGAACAGTCGCATGGCCTATTTATAGTCGTCAAAATAGTATGACTTTAAAGATGCAAGTTATGCAACCAGAAATTGATAAATTACAAAAGAAATACGCTTTTAGAAAAGATCCTAATAGTCAAAAACGTATGCAACAAGAAATGATGATGATTTATAAAAAATATAAATTTAATCCTCTTGGTTGTTTATTTTCAACATTTATTCAATTTCCAATCTTTATCGCAATGTATGAAGTTGTAAGAAGAGTTAATTTAACTACTACAACAGTGTTAAGCAATGGTGTTGTTGTTGAAACATACGGTAAATTTGCTTTAACTAATACTAAATTATTTGGTTTCTTCGAATTAAATGGTACATCAGCTACAGTTGGTGAATTAAAAGATAGAATCTTTTGTATTGCCATCGCTTTAATATATGCTGGTTTAACTTTCTTAAGTCAAAAATTAGCTCAAAGAAAGCCATCATATGTTAAAAAGACTAATTACAATCCAAAGGCAAATGACCAAGCTAAACAAATGCGTATCATGAATATTGTCATGGTAGTAATGTTCTTCTTTATTGCTTTATCATCTACAGCCTTATCTATTTATTGGCTTATTGGTGCCATTTATCAATTATTCCAATCACAATTAACACGTAAATTAAATGAACGTGCTTATTACAAAATGACAAAAGAAAAGATGTGATAATATGAAATTAAAAATTGCCGTTATAGCTAATAGTGAAGAAGAAGCTTTAACAAAAGCTTCAGAAATGTTAAGATTACCAGAAGACAAAATATTTATTCATGTTTTAGGTGAAGTAGAACAAGGTTTAAACTGTGAAGCATTTGTTGATATTGACTTAGCTTTAGAAGGTAGAAGATATATTGAAAATATCTTAAAGGCTATGCATATTGGTTATCAAATTGAAACTAGAACAGTTAAAGAAGAAACTGAAATTCATTATTTAATTGAAAGTAGTGAAAATGCTTTATTAATTGGTCATGGTGGTAAAACTTTAGAAGCTTTACAAACATTAGTAAGATATTTAATATCTAATTATAGTAAAGAACGTCATATTATTACATTAGATATTGGTGATTATCGTGAAGCTCGCGATCGTCAATTAGAAATTTTAGCTACTAAAACTGCTTCTGAAGTTATTAAAACTAAGATTGCAGTTAAATTAACACCAATGAATGCTTATGAAAGACATGTTATTCATGAAAAACTAGCAAATTGGCGTGATGTTTATACTGAATCTGAAGGTGAAGGTAAAGATAGAGCGGTTGTTATAAAACCAAAAATTTAGTAAAATAAGGTTCTTAAGGATATACACTTAAGGACTTTTATTTTTGATTAAAATGAGTTAAAATAGTAGCATGAAAAAAGTACTTGGTTTAATAATGTTAGGACTACTAGCCCTCTTATTTTGGGCAACAGTAGGGGCCGCAACCGAACATATATATGTGCGGCAAAAAGTTAATAATTTTATTGAAAAAGGTGTTTTACAAGAAGAATTATCAACAACAGAAAAACGCATTTTTTTTGTTAGTTCTGATTTTAAACTAGATGATAAAACTTATCAAAAAGTAGGTAATAATTTATTACCATATGGACCTGGAGATATTTTAGCTACTACTAGAGGCGGTTTTAATTCACAAATCGTAAGAGAAACCGTTGAATTTTATGTTGGTGGTCATGCCGGTTTACTTTGCGGGAATTATTATGATAGTAATTATCATATAACAACCTCTAACACAATTGAAACAACTGGTTTTGATACGACGACAGTAGCGAAAGTTTATAGCATTAGTACTTGGAATAATAGTTATTATGAAGAAACTTTTGCCTTTAGAGTAAACACAAACAAAGAAAATAGATTTAAAGCCTTTTTAGAAGGTGTTTCATTATTAGGCCAACCTTATAATTTTTCCTTTGTTTTTGGTATTGAAAGAAGAAAATATTGTTCAGATATTGTTAGTGCAAGTTACCGCACATTAGGTATTGATTTGAATTATGATGGTCTATCAACCACAGTTTTAGATTTAATGGTTTCTAATCAAATTTATATGACATATTATAGTTATTACAACAATGACACAGAAACAAAAGATACATATATATTAGTAGATGGAGGTGAAGATAGTGAGTTATCAAGCACTTTATAGAGCCTATAGACCTCAAACATTTAAAGAGGTAGTTGATCAAAAGGCGATTGTAAGGACTTTAGAAAACGCAATTATTCATAATAAAGTAGGCCATGCTTATTTATTTTGTGGACCACGTGGAACTGGTAAAACAACATTAGCTAAAATTTTTGCGAAAGCATTATGTTGTGAAAAAGGACCAACTATTTCTCCTTGTTTAGAATGTGATATTTGTAAAGGAATTAGTCAAGGAAGTATTGCCGATGTAATTGAAATAGATGCGGCTTCTAATAATGGCGCCGATGATATTAGAGCCCTTCGTGACAGTGTAAAATATTTACCATCTACTTGTCGATATAAAGTTTATATTATCGATGAAGTTCATATGTTAAGTAATGCGGCTTTTAATGCTTTGCTTAAAACTTTAGAAGAACCGCCTTCATATGTTGTTTTTATTTTAGCGACCACAGAACCTTATAAATTACCAAATACAATTTTATCACGTTGTCAACGTTTTGATTTTCAAGCTATTTCTAATGAAGGTATCGATGAAAGAATTAGATATGTTTGTCAGGAAGAAAAGTTAGAAATTACAGATGAAGCTATTTTAAAAATAGTCTTAGCTAGTCAAGGTGGTATGCGTGATGCCTTAAGTTTATTAGATCAAGTAATTTCTTATGCAACATCTAATACTATAACTATTGACGATGTGTTAGCAGTATCAGGGGAAATAGCTGATCAAGACTTATTTGATATTGTTAAATTTGCTTATGAACAAGAAAGTATAAAAGCTTTAGATAAATTAAGTTATTTAGAAAATAAAGGTAAAGAAGTTCCTAAAATAACAACAGACTTAATGTTACATTTAAGAAATATATTAGTTCAAAAAGTTAAAATTAATGATGTTAATGCACCTTTTTTTAATGTTGAAGAAGTTAAAGAATATATTAAAAAAATACCTAATGATTTAATTTTTAAATGGTTAGATATTTTAAATGAATGTTTTAATCAAATGAAATTTTCAACTAGAAAAGAATCATTTTTAGACTTAGCTATTTTAAAAATGGCCGATAAAAACATTCAAGATACAACATTATTAAATGAAAGAATTAATCAATTAAGTATTGAGTTAGAAAAACTAAAAAATAATAAAGAAGTTGTAAAAGAAGTAATAAATTATAATACAACTAAAGCAAGCGATCTTTTAAAAATAAAGGAACAAATAAATAAAGAAGAAAAAGAAGTAGTTGTAGATGACAATCTTATAAATATTAAAATGATTAATGATTGTTTAAATGAAGGTTCAAAAGAAACAAAAGAACTTTTCTTAAATGAATGGGAAAACATTAAAATAAAATATGGTAGTGAAGTTATCGTTAACATGTTAACAAATGGTAAAGTAGTAGCTGCTAGCACAAACTCTTTAATTGTCGTTTTACAAGATAAAGGCTTTTGTGAAAGAGTAATGACTTATCAAAACTATCATAAAATATTAGAAATTTTAAAAAATATAGTACCATCTATTGAAAACTATTATGCAATACCGCATAATATATGGAGTCAAATTAAAATTGATTATAAGAAAAAATATGAGACAGGTATTGAAAAACCAATTTTAGACAATATTATCATTCCTGTTCATTTACCACAAAAACCAAATAAAGATAGTGGTGAAGAAAATAAAATAATTGGTGATTTGAAAACCATTTTTGATGATAAATTAGAAGTAATGGAGGAATAGAAAAATGAATCAAGCAATGATGATGAAATTAAGAAAAATGCAAAAAGAATTGGAACAAGCGCAAGCAAAGTTACAAGAAACTGTTTTTACTGGCCAAGCAGGTGGGGTTGTAACTGTTAGTGTAAAAGGTTCTCATGAAGTTGTTGGTGTTAAAATTGATACTTCAGTTATTGAAGATAAAGATGATTTAGAAATGTTAGAAGATTCAATTGTATCTGCATTAAATGATGCGAATAAAAAGATTGAAGAAGCTTCTCAAAAAATCTTAGGTCCATATGCTAGCATGACAGGTGGCTTATTCTAATGATTAAATATCCTAAATATTTAGAAGATTTAATTGAGTCTTTTAAATGTTTACCAGGTGTTGGCAGAAAAACGGCTGAAAGATACGCTTTTTCAGTATTGAATGACTTATCAAATATCGATGTTGAAGAATTCATAAACAATCTTGATAATGTTAAAAATAATATTCATCATTGTAAAAATTGTGGTAATTTAACAACCAATGATATTTGTGATATTTGCCAAGATGAAAAGCGTAATCATAGACAAATAATGGTAGTTGAACAACCTAAAGATGTATTTATTATTGAAAACTTAAATGAATATAATGGCATTTATAATGTTTTAAATGGTTCAATCAAATTTGCTAAAGGTATTAGTATTGACGATTTAAATATTGAACCCTTATTAGAAAAAGCGAAAGCTAATTTAATTGATGAAGTTATCTTAGCTTGTAATGCCACTTTAGAAGGAGAAACAACTGCCAAATATATAAAAGAATTATTAAGTGATTACAAAGATATTAAAATTAGCCGTTTAGCTTATGGTATGCCAGTCGGTGGCGATATTGAATATGTTGATGAATTAACATTATTAAGGGCTTTAGAAGGAAGAAATAAATATTAATGAAAATTTATTATGAAATAGGTAATAAAGATGTAAAATATAACATTGTAGTTGATGGTGATTATAGTGATAATAAATTGTTTTTTTATGATCATTTAGCTAAAGAAAATGTTACTTATGATTTTTTTAATAATGAATTAATTAGAGAAGGAAAAAATTATCAAAAGTTAATTTTTAAAGATAATGAATTTAGTGAAACAATTTATCAAAATGAAATTGGTCAAATGTTTTTTAAAATAAAAACCACTAAATTAATTAAAGAAAATAAACAAATAGAAATAGATTATGACTTATATGATGATAAATATTATCTATCTTCTCATAAAATCATCTTAAAGTGGTCATAAATTACTTGCATTAATGTTAATTTTTAGGTAAAATATAGAGTCGCTGGAGGTAATAACATGCAAGAAAACCAATTATCAATGTTAGAAGTAGCTACTAAAATTTTAACAGAACATAATGATAAAATGAAAATGGCTGACCTTATTAAATTAACTTTAGAAGCTAAAGGTTTAGATTTAAATAATACAGACTACGCTACTCAATTATATTTAGATATCACAACTTCGGCAAAATTCGTATATATGGGTGAAGATGAATGGGATTTAAAAAGCCGTCAATCTTTAAAAGAATACGATAAAGATGGTTCTGACTTCATCAATTTAGAAGATATTGAAGAAGATGATGAAGAAATTATCGATCATGAAGAAGGTCTTGATTTAGACGATGAACTAGATGAAGATATGTATGACGAAGAATTAGAAGACGAAGATAATGAAGACGAAGACTTAGATGATAGTGACGATTTCGAACATGATGATGAAGGTCATTTATTAGAACGTTACGATGAAGATGAAGACTTCGATGAAGATAAGTATAATGATTACATGGATGATTTTGAAGATATGTATGATAATTAATAATCAAAAACTTAGTGAGTTTTCTCATTAAGTTTTTTTAATTTATCTTAATTTTATTGGTTAATAATCAAAAAAAGCGTAAATAAAAATAATATTTATTTAAATAGGATTTACAAACCATATTGAAATATGCTATAATACTGAAGCTAGTTAAATCTAGCATGTATCTATCACTCTCCCTAATAGATAGATATCTTTTTCATAAGCAAACTATAACTCTCCCAGATAAAGGACAACTTTTAATAGGTTGTCCTTTATCACTTTTTATTATATAATTTTATAAAGAGGTGAACTTGCCATATGTATAAAATTGCGATTGTAGAAGATGAGAAAGATTTAGCTAACCTATTAGTTAAATATTTAGATAAAGAAGGTTATCAAACAGTTCTTTTTACGACAGGAGAAGAAGCTTTAAACCATTTAAAAGATAGTTTTCATCTTTGGATTTTAGATATAATGTTACCAGGAATGACAACAGGCTATGACTTGATTAAAGCCATTAAAGAAGAAAACAAAGATATCCCAGTTATTTTTACTTCTGCTCGTGATCAAGATATTGATAAAGTTATGGGTCTTGAATTAGGTAGTGATGATTATTTAGCTAAGCCATATTCACTTAGAGAATTAGTCTTAAGAGTTAAAAGAATATTAGCTAGATGTTACAAAGAAAATCAAGAAACCAATGTTATTAATTATAATGGTTATTTAATTGATTTAGATAAAAGAAGTGTTTACGAAAACAATGAACAACTTGTTTTAACATCTAAAGAATATGATTTATTATGCTTTTTAGTTATAAATAAAAATAAAGCTTTAGCCCGTGAACAAATTATTAATCATGTTTGGGGCGATGAATATTTTGGCAGTGACAGGGTTGTTGATGATTTGCTTAGACGACTAAGAAGTAAGATGAAAAACCTCAATGTCGAGACTATTTATGGTTATGGGTATCGTTTATTATGGTAGTTAAAAGAGGAATATCATCCAAAGTATTCTTACTATTTTTTTCACTTATTTTGGCAGCTTTTGGTTTAGTTTTAATTGTTATTATCAATATTTTAAGTGATATAACCGAAAATGAAACTTATTTTAGATTAAATGCCTATTCTTCAATTACAGCTTTTGCTTGGGAAAATGGTGAAGAAATCAAAACTTCTTCTGATGAAAATTATAATTTTTGGATTATTCAAGGTAAAATAAATATTGAAGATAAAAATGTTTTAATAACAAATTATAACGATCCTTTTAATATAGTTAGTAGTGAAGAAATATTAGATGAAGTAATCAATAATGCTTTTAATTTACAAAGTGATATTGGTGAATTTGTTTTAAGTCAAGGTGATATTTATTACTATAAAATAGCCTTATCACGCCAAATAGATGAATTTGATTATCATAACTTTGTTGTATTTTTAATTAATGATGATTATACAAACATGTTTAAACAAAGAATGATAGCTTATGTAGCTTTAATCTTTAGCTTAGTTTTAATTTTAATATCAGTTATTGTTTCTGTTTGGATTAATAAACTAATTAAAAGAATTAAGAAGTTACAAGAACATGTTAATCATATTAAATCTAGTGATTATAGTGAAGAATATATTGATGAAGGTAATGATGAAATAACGGAATTGTCTTTAAGTATTGAAGAAATGCGTGTGGATATTAAAAATTCAGAATTAACTAAACAAGAAATGTTACAAAATGTTAGTCACGATTTTAAAACACCAATTGCGGTTATTAAAAATTATGCCGAAGCTATTCAAGATGGTGTTTTAAATTTAGAGGCAGCCGAGACTATTTTAAAACAAGCTGATATTTTAAAAGAAAAAGTAAATCAATTATTACAATATAATAAACTAGAATATTTATCTAAAGATAAGTCGTTTGAACAAATTAACATGAAAGAAATATGTCAAGAAGTAGCGTCTCCGTATACATTTAATGGTAAAGTTGACATTGTTTTAAACTTAGAGGATTGTTACTTCGATGGTTATCGTGATAATTTTATAACAGTTATTGGCAATATATTAGATAATGCCTTAAGATACGCTAAATCAAAAATTATTATAACCACAAAGAAGAATAAGGTAACTATTTATAATGACGGTCCTCATATTGAAGATGCTTTTTTAAATGGTAATTTTAAAGCCTATGAAAAAGGTGCTAAAGGTCAATTTGGTTTAGGTATGAGTATTGTAAAGAAAACACTTGATTTCTTTAATTTAAAACTTAATGTTTATAATGAAGAGAATGGTGGCGTTTCTTTTGTAATCTATAAGTAAAAAAAAGAGCTTGAATCTTTAAGAATCAAGCTCTCATTTTTATATTATTTAACTAATTCACCATAAATAACGCCTGATAAAGCACCAGCATTTGATTCATCTGTATCAATATGCATAGCTAAAGCATAATTTTTAGATACTCTGATTACAGTATCATCGAAAATTAATTTTCTACCAGTTTCAGTAACTACTTTAACTTTTACAATATCACCATTATTAACACCAAATTCTTTAGCGTCTTCTTCAGTCATATGAACATGACGTTTGGCAACGATTACGCCTTCTTCAAGTTCAACTTCACCGCAAGGGCCAACTAACTTACAAGGAGCAGAACCTTTAATATCACCAGATTCTCTAACAGGAGCTACAACTCCTAAGCTTCTTGCATCAGTAAATGACACTTCAACTTGGTTTTCTTTTCTTTCAGGACCTAAAATTGAGCAGTTTAATTCACCTTTAGGGCCAACAACTTTAACTTTTTGATTAGAAGCGAATTGTCCAGGTTGTGATAACATTTTCTTAACTTCTAATGTTGCTCCTTTGCCAAATAAGATTTCTAATGTTTCTTTTGTTACATGTACGTGTCTAGCACTTGTTTCAATTAAAATTTGTTTCATTTTTTTTATCTCCTTCGTTAAAATTATAGTATTTTTGAAACTTTTAGTAAAGAGTTCTTTTAAAAAATGCTATAATTAAAAAGAAGAGGTGGTCATTTTGTATAAAAAACTTAGCAAATCAAAAGTGTTTAGAGACCCATTATATGGATACATAGAAGTTAATTACGCTGTAATTTTAGAATTAATAGATGCTAAAGAAGTTCAAAGACTAAGGAGAATAAGACAATTAAGTGGAGTGTCAATGGTATTTCCAACAGCTGAACATTCGCGTTTTACTCATGCTTTAGGAAGTTATCAAATGGCTAATTTAGTACTTAAAAATGTGGAAGGAGCTAATCTTTTATCAGAATATGAACAATTATTATTATTAATAGCCGCTTTGCTTCATGATATTGGTCATGGTCCTTATTCTCATGCCTTTGAACAAGTTTTAAGTGTACCTCATGAAGAAATGACAGCGCGTATAATCGAAAATAAAGATGGTGAAATTTTTAAAATATTAAAAAATAATGAAATAGATCCAAAAGATGTAGCTAATATTATTAGAAAACAAAGTCAATATAAAGTAGTTGAAAAACTAATTTCTAGTCAATTAGATGTCGATAGAATGGATTATTTACCACGCGATGCTTATTTTACAGGGGCAACTTATGGAACTATTGATCGTAATCGTATATTAAGAAGTTTAGTCATTACTAATAATGATGTCTATGTAAAAGTAACAGGAGTTCATTCTGTTGAATCTTATCTAATGAGTAGATATCATATGTATTTTCAAGTTTATTATCATCCTGTTGCTAGAGCCTATGAATTATTATTAGAAAAAATATATTTAAGAATTAAGGATTTGACTTTAGCTAATATAAATATAAATGCCAATATTGAATCATTCTTAACTTTTATTAAAGACAATCACAATATTAATGAATATATTGAATTAGATGATAATTATGTTAATGGTTTAGTAAAACAATTAACTAAATCAGAAGATGAAATTTTAAATATACTAGCGAATGCTTTAGAAAATAGAAAACTTTTTAAATATATTGAATTAACAGATGATAATATTGATATTAGTAAATATAACAAATCTAAATATTTTTATAGTGAATCAGAAGTAAGTGCGACTGCTTATTTAGCGCAAACTTCTGAAAAAAATAAAATTAAACTTATTAATCCTGATAATCAAATAATATCTTTAGAAGAATATTCACCAATTATCAAATCATTGTCACAATCATCATATAAAAAAGTAAAAAGAATATATTATTTTGAGAGGTAGCATGAAACAAGTAATTGTCGTTGAAGGAATTCATGATTTAAATAAAATTAAAGAAGTATATAAAGATGCTTATATTGAAGTTACCGGTGGTAAAATTATAAGTCAAGATTTAATTAAAAGATTAAAAGAATATAGTAAAACTAGTGAGATTATCCTTTTCTTTGATCCAGATTTTCCTGGTGAAAGTATTAGAAAAGCAATTTTAAAAGAAGTACCTAATTGCCTTAATGCTTATATAAAAAAAGAAAAAGCCATTTCTAAAAATAAAAAGAAAGTTGGCGTTGAACACGCTAGTAAAGAAGATATTATTGAATCATTAAAAAACTTATACAAAAATGAAGGAAAAGAAGGAATTTATAATTTCAGTCTAATGTATGAATTAGGACTTACTGGCTATAAAGATTCATCATTAAAAAGGGCTTATTTAGCGGATATTTTGAATATTGGTAGGCCAAACACTAAGATGTTAATTGAACGATTAAATGCTTATAATATTGCTTTAGAAAAAATTAAGGAGATTTTAAAAGAATATGAAAATAGTTGCTAAGAAAATGTTTGGCCAAAACTTTTTAATTGATAATAATGTTATAAATAATATTGTTAAAAGTGCAAAAATAACTAAAAACTCTTTAGTTATTGAAATAGGTCCGGGAATGGGTGCTTTGACTAAATTATTAGTTAAAGAAGCTAAATATGTTTTAGCTTATGAAATTGATTATAATTTAGTAGACTATTTAAAAGAAGAAATTAAAGCCAATAATTTAACAATCATTAATCAAGATATTTTAAAAGCTAATATTAGTGAAGATATTAAAAAGTTTAATGATTATGATGAAATAATAATGATAGGTAATCTTCCTTATTATATTACTACCCCAATTATTTTAGGTTTATTAGAAAAGAATTTAAAAATAAATAGATATATATTTATGATTCAAGATGAAGTAGCGATGCGTTTAACATCTAAACCGCAGACGAAGGACTATAATGCTTTATCTGTTTTAATTCAATATAAAACAAAAGCTTCAAAATTATTTATGGTAAAAAACACTTCTTTTAATCCAGCTCCAAAAGTTAATTCAGCGGTTATTGAACTTATTCCATTTGAATATCCTTTAAAACCAAAGAACGAAAAATTATTTTATCAAGTTAATAGAGCTATTTTTAAGCAAAGAAGAAAAACTTTAAAAAACAATTTAAAAGAATTTAATTTAAATAATGATAAAATAAATACAATTTATAATGAGCTACATTTAAAAGAAGCTATTAGAGCAGAAGAGCTTAGTGTTGATGATATTATTAATTTAAGTGATAAAATAGGTGAAAAGAATGATTAAAGAAAAAGCTTATGCGAAAGTTAACCTTTCTTTACGAGTTTACCCTACTAATGAAGATGGTTATCATAATATAAATAGTTTAATGGTACCTATTGATTTATATGATGAATTATATTTTTCTTTTAGTGATAAAGATGAAGTTGTTACTAAAATTTATATTGAAAACAATGTGATTTTAAAAACTTTAAAACTATTTAAAGAAACTTATAAACTTAAGGAAAATGTGAAAATTGAAGTTAATAAAAAAATACCAATTGCGGCAGGGTTAGCTGGTGGTTCTAGTGATGCTAGCGCTACTTTAAGAGGATTAAACAGATTATTTAATTTAAACATTTCTTTAAAAGAATTAGAAAAACTAGCGAATATGTTAGGCTCTGACAATGCCTTTACTCTTTATAGTAGGCCTGCTATTTGTACAGGTAGGGGGGAAATATTAGATTTTATTTCTAAAATTAAAGAAATACCTTTAATTATTATTAAACCTAATTTTGGCTTAAGCACTAAGACTATTTATAATAATTATGAATATATAGAAAAAGAAGATAATACTTTAATGATTAAAGATGCTTTAATTAAAGGTGATTTAAGTAAATTGGAAGATAATATTTTTAATGATTTAGAAAAACCCGCTTTAAAGAACGATGAATATAATCTATTTTGTAAGAAATTTAAAGCTTTAAATATAAAGTCTTATCAAAGTGGCAGTGGTCCTACTAGATATGTTTTTGATTTGAAACAATATAAATCACTTAATAAAAATTTTAGTGAATGCGCTATCATAAAAACTAAAATAATTAATAATCTTTAAATAAGAATTAAAACTTGATATAATATCAAGGTGTTTTAAGGAGGAAAAAATAAGATGTCTTTATTATTAGGTAAAAAAGTAAAATTATTTAGTTTATCTTCAAATCGTCCTTTAGCTGAAGAAATCGCCAAAAGTATTGGAATTGAACTTGGTAATTGTGATGTATTACATTTTGCAGATGGGGAGATAAATGTAAATATTAATGAAACTGTACGTGGTCACCATGTATTTGTCATTCAACCAACGAGTGCACCTGTTAATGAACATTTAATGGAATTATTAATAATGTGTGATGCTTTAAAAAGAGCTTCTGCGAAAACTATTAACTTAATTATTCCTTATTATGGTTATTCAAGACAAGATCGTAAAGCTAGATCACGTCAGCCAATTTCTGCTAAGTTAGTAGCAGACTTATTACAAACAGCTGGTGCTGATCGTGTAATCGCAATGGACTTACATGCAGCTCAAATTCAAGGTTTCTTTAATATTCCAATTGATAACTTTATGGGTTTACCTACATTAGTTAATTATCTTATTGATAAACATATAGATGGCAAAGAATTAATAGTTGTTTCTCCTGATCATGGTGGAGTAACGAGAGCACGTGAATTTGCCAAAGTTTTAGAATGTCCAATCGGTATCATTGATAAACGTCGTCCTGAACCTAATAAAGCTGAAGTTATGAATATTTTGGGTGATGTGACAAATAAAATTTGTATTTTAGTAGATGATATGGTTGATACAGCTGGTACTTTAACTGCTGGTGCCGAAGCTTTAAAGAAAGCAGGCGCTAAAAAAGTTATTGCCTGTGCAACTCATGGGGTTTTATCTAATCCAGCTATTGAACGTATTCAAAATTCATGTATTGAAGAATTAGTAATTACAAACACTATTTGCTTACCAAAAGAAAAACAAATTCCGAAGATTAAAGTTTTATCAGTTGGTGAATTATTAGGACATGGTATTTTAAGAATTTTAAGTGATGAACCATTATCTGGTTTATTTACATATTCATACGATAAGTCTAAAAGAGAGTTGTTATAATGAAGTTAATCGTAGGTTTAGGTAATCCAACCGAAACTTATGCTAATACAAAACATAACATAGGGTTTATGACTTTAGATTATTTTGCTTCGTTAAATAATTTGGATTTCAAAGAAGAAAAAAGATTTAAAGGGCAAGTAGCTATTAAAAACTTTAACAGTGAAAAAGTTATTTTTCTAAAGCCGTCTACCTATATGAATTTAAGTGGTGATTCTTTAATATTATTAAAAAATTATTTTAAAGTTGATATTAAAGATATATTAGTAATTGTTGATGATTTGGATTCTAACTTAGGAAGAGTTAGATTAAGAGAAAAAGGTGCTTCTGGTGGGCATAATGGCTTAAAAAGCATTATTAATGTATTACATACTGATACTTTTAATAGAATAAAAATAGGTATTGGTAGAAACCCTAATATGACGCCAGCAGAATATGTTTTATCTAAATTTAGTAGTGAAGAATTAGTTTTAATTAATGAAGCTATTAAAGAAGCTTCTTTAGCTATTAAAGATTTTATAGATAATATTCCTTTTATGAAAATTTCATCTAAATATTCAAAGAAGTGAGTGTTTACTCACTTTTTAGTGCTTTAGGAGGAAAAAATGAACATTTATCAATATTTAAGTAATAATCCTAAAATTAATAAAGTAATTAATAATAGTAATCTTAAAATAAATAAAACAAATTTTAATCTTAATCTTTTATTAATTTTAGTCGATTATAAAATGAATGAAGATACTATTTTTGTTGTACTTCCTACTATTCAAGAAGCCCAAAAATATTATGAAAATTTAATAGAATTTGTTTCTTTTGATGATGTTTTATTCTTTCCAGCAGATGAACTTTTAACTTCTGAAATGCTAACGAGTTCAAATGATTTTTTATTTGAAAGAATTGAAACAATAACTTCTTTATTAAAAAATGAACACAAAATTGTTGTGACTAATACGACAGGTATATTAAAAAAAGAAGTTAATAAAAACATCTTTAAAAGTCATATATTAGAACTTAAAAAAGGTGATGTAATAAAAAGAGAAGAACTTGTAAAAGAACTTCTAATTATGGGTTATAGTCAAAATTATCTAACAATGAAAACAGGTGAATTTTCGCGTCGTGGTGAGATTTTAGATGTTTTTTTATTTGGTTATGACAAGCCAATAAGAATAGATTTTTTTGATGATGAAATTGAAAGTATTAAGTTTTATGATACAACTACTCAGCGTTCTTTAGCTTTAGTAGATAAGATTAATATTTATCCAATTAAAGAATTTTTATATGATGATGAAACACTTTCTAAAGCTTTAGCTAAAATTAATCTTTTTATTGAAAATAATGAATTATCTACTTTAGAATTAGACACAATTAATAAAGATATTGAAAACTTAAAAGAAAGAAATAATTTAGAAAGATTAAGTAGATATCTATATTTTTTCTATGAAGACGATAATAATATTTTAGATTATAGTAACAACAAAAAAATATATTTTATCGACGCTAAAAAGATAGAAGATGTTAAAACCACTATGTTTTTAGATTTAAATGAATATTGTAATCGTTTAGGTGGTTATTCTATTTTAAAAATGGAGCCTTTTTATAATTTAGATAATATTGCTAATAAAATAATGATTGAAGGTTTAAGAACTATAGGTGATGTTGATTTAAGTTTTAATGTTAGTGAAGTTACTAATTATCAAGGTAAAGAAAAAGCGATTATTGCGGATTTAAAAAGATTACAACAATTACGAAAAGTCATTTTATCAGTAAATAATGAATTTATACCAAAACTTAAAAAAAGTTTATTTGATAATGATGTTTTCTACAATGAAGGAACTGTTTATGAACCTAAAGATAATAGTAATATATTTATTACTAGTGATAAATTACCATCAATAATTTTTAATGACTATGATATTTATATTATTAATGAACATAATCTATTAGATGTTGAAGCTAAAAAGAAGACGCCTCGTTATAAATCGATTTATAAGAACGCCTCTAAAATAAATCGTTATGATGAATTAGAAATAGGCGATTATATTGTTCATTATGATTATGGTATTGGTCGTTATTTAGGTTTGAAAACCTTAAAAAACAATGGTATTAATCGAGATTACATTTATGTTGAATATAAAAACAAGAGTTCTTTGTATATTCCCATTGAAAAAATTTCTTCGATTATGAAATATGCTTCTAAAGATATAGATGGTATTAATTTACATGAAATAGGTAGTAGTGAATGGGCTCGTACTAAAGAAAAAGTTAGAAAGAAAATAAAAGATATTTCCGATAGATTAATCAAATTATACGCAACTAGAGAAAAAACAAAAGGATTTAGTTTCAAAGAAGATTCACCTGAACAAGCTTTATTTGAGGCTGATTTTGATTATGAATTAACAGCTGGTCAAAAAGAAGCGGTAGAAATGGTTAAAAAGGACATGGAATCTCCTCATCCAATGGATAGATTAATATGTGGTGATGTTGGTTATGGTAAGACAGAAGTAGCTTTAAGGGCGGCTTTTAAAGCTGTTTATGGAGGAAAACAGGTAGCTTTACTTTGTCCAACAACCATTTTATCAAACCAACATTATAATACCTTTAAAACAAGAATGGAAAAATATGCCATTAGAGTAGAGGTTTTAAATCGTTTTGTTCCTTCTAAAAAAGTTAAAGAAATTTTAAATGATTTAAGTAATGGCAGTATAGATATTATAATTGGTACGCATCGTATATTATCTAGTGATATTAAATTTTATAATTTAGGCCTTTTAATTGTTGATGAGGAACAACGTTTTGGTGTTATTCATAAAGAAAGAATTAAGGAATTAAAAGTTAATGTTGATTCTATTACACTATCAGCCACGCCAATTCCAAGAACATTACAAATGTCTATTTTAGGTATTAAAGATTTATCAATGATTGAAACACCGCCTAAAAATAGATACCCTATTCAAACTTATGTATTAGAAAGAAATGATTCAATTATTCATGATGCAATAACTAGAGAATTAGCTAGAGGTGGCCAAGTCTTTTATTTATATAATTATGTAGAAGATATTGAAGAAGTCGCAAGTCATATTAGTAATTTAGTTCCAGAAGCTAAGGTTGTCTTTGCCCACGGTAGATTAAAAAGTAATGAATTAGAAAAAAGAGTATATGATTTTGCCCAAGGTGTATATAATGTTTTAATTTGTACAACAATTATTGAAACAGGTATTGATATTCCTGAAACTAACACTTTAATTATTCATGACGCTGATCATTTAGGTTTATCGCAACTTTATCAAATAAGAGGTAGAATTGGTAGAACTAATAAAATAGCTTATGCTTATTTGTTTTATGAACCTCATAAACGTTTAACAATTGAAGCGGAAAAAAGGTTAGAAGTAATAAAAGAATTTAGCGAACTTGGTAGTGGTTTTAAGATTGCGATGCGTGATTTATCAATTAGAGGTGCTGGTGATATTTTAGGAGCTGAACAATCAGGTTTTATTGATTCAGTAGGGTTAGATATGTATTTAAAAATAATGAATGAAGAAATTAATCATTTACCACCAGTTAAAGAAGAGACATCTAAAATAGAGGCCACCCCACTTCTTTCATTATCTATCAATAAAGATTATATTGAAAATGAAAGTGTAAGAATTGATATTCACCGTAAGATTGAAAAACTAAATTCACTATCAATGTTAATGGATTTAACAAATGAATTAAAAGATAGATTTGGTAATATAGATAAAGAAACAACCAATTACATGTGGGAAAAACTCTTTAAAAATATGATTACTAAATTTGGTTTTGATGACATTTATGAAGAAAATAACACATTAGTAATTAAAATGAATAAAGAAGAAACAGCTAAGATTGATGGTAGCTTATGGTTCTTAACTTTAAAGAAATATCCTTACTTATCTTTAAGGTATAAAAACCCTTTTTTAGAGTTAGTTTCTAAGAATAATAAAGTAATGATTAAAACATTTAAAGACGTTGTTAATTATTTAAGTGAGATAGCAGTAACAACTAGAAAATAAAAGAAAACTTTAGTATAATAAAAAAGGTGATATTAAATGAAATACGATTGTATAATAGTGGGAGCCGGGCCTGCTGGCTTATATGCGGCTTATGAGTTAATGACTAAAGCTCCTGAATTAAAAGTTTTATTAGTTGATAAAGGTAATGACATTTATCATCGTAGATGTCCGGTTTTGGAACATAAATTAGCTAAGTGTCCAGTTAATAAAAATGGTGTTCAAGGCTGTTATCCAGCTTGTTCAATAACTAATGGTTTTGGGGGAGCTGGCGCTTATTCTGATGGTAAATTTAACATTACTAGTGAATTTGGTGGTTGGATGACCGACTATTTGCCAAATGAAGTTGTTGAAAATTTAATTAGATATGTAGATTCTATTAATTTAAAATATGGTGCCACTACCGTTATTACTGACCCTTTAACTGATAAAGTTAGGGAAATTGAAAAAAGAGGATATGCGGTAGGGCTTAAGTTATTAAGAGCGCAAGTTCGTCATTTAGGCACAGAAAATAACTTATCTATTTTAAAGGCTATCTTTGAAGATTTACAAAAACATATTGATATGCGTTTTCAAACTGAAGTAACTGATGTTATTATCGAAGATGGTCAAATCAAAGGTATTATGATTGGTGATGAAAAAATAGAAGCTCCTTATTGTTTTGTGGCTGTTGGTAGAGATGGTTCTACTTGGTTACAAAGCATTTGTGAAGAACATCATATTCATATGATTCATAATCAAGTTGACGTTGGGGTAAGAGTAGAAACTAATGATGTAGTTATGGAAGAAATAAATAAAAACTTATATGAAGGTAAGTTTGTTTTTAGAACCTCAGTAGGGACTGAAGTTAGAACTTTTTGTTCAAACCCTAGTGGCCATGTTGTAGTAGAAAACCATAGTGGCACTATTTTAGCTAATGGTCATGCTTATAATGATCCTAAATTAGGTACTCATAATACTAATTTTGCTTTATTAGTGTCTCATAAATTTAGTGAACCATTTGATAAACCAAATGAATATGCTCATGAAGTTTCTAGATTAGCTAATCAATTATCTTGTGGTTCAGTTATTGTTCAACGTTATGGTGATATTAAAAAAGGTAGAAGAACGACGGCGAAACGTCTACAAGAAGGATTTGTTACGCCATCTTTAAAAGAAGCAGTTCCAGGTGACTTAGGTTTAGTTTTACCATATAATACTATGAAATCAATTATCGAAATGATTGAAGCCTTAGATTATGTTACACCAGGTATCGCTAATGAACACACTTTATTTTATGGTGTTGAAGCTAAATTCTATTCAGCTAGACCAGAAGTAAGCAACAACTTTGAAACTAAAATTAAAGGTTTCTATGTTGGTGGTGATGGTGCTGGTTTAACTAGAGGACTTGCCCAAGCAGGAGCCAATGGTGTTTATGTAGCTAGAGATATCATAGAAAGGATTAAAAAATAGTAAATGAGTAGATTAGTAGTTGTTGGTAGTCAATGGGGAGACGAAGGAAAAGGCAAAGTAACCGATTTTTTAGCTCAAAACGCTGATGTTGTTGTTAGAACACAAGGCGGTAATAATGCCGGTCATACGATTAAAATTGGTAATGAAAAATTTGCTTTGCAAACAATACCTTCTGGTATTTTTAACCCTAATATTAAAAATGTTTTAGCTAATGGGATGGTTATTAACCCTAAAGCTATGTTAAATGAATTAAAGGGTTTAGAAGAAAAAGGAATTATAAACTATAAATTATACATTTCTAATAGAGCTCATGTAATTATGCCTTATCATATTGATATTGATGGAGCTAATGAACAGTTTAAAGGTGAACATAAAATTGGGACTACTAAAAAAGGTATTGGCCCTTGTTACGCCGACAAAGCTAACCGTATTGGTATTAGAATGGGTGATTTAGTAAATCTAACTACTTTTAGAAAAGTATTAGAAGAAACACTTTTAATTAAAAACAAAGAATTAAAAATGTTAGGCTTAAAAGAATATGATGTTGATGAAATTTATGATGAATATAAAGAGTATGCTTTACAATTAAAAGATTTTGTTTGTGATACTTCTTTAATACTAGATGAAGAAATTAAACAAAATAAAAATATTTTATTTGAAGGTGCACAAGGAACTATGCTTTGTTTAGATCACGGAACATATCCTTACGTAACATCATCATCACCAACAGCTGCCTCAGTTCCATTAAATGCCGGCATTGCGCCAAAATATATTGATCATTGTGTTGGTATTTGTAAAGCCTATACAACGCGTGTAGGTGAAGGTCCTTTCCCAACAGAATTAAAAGACAGTTTAGGTGATCATATAAGAGAAGTTGGTCATGAGTATGGCACAGTTACTAAAAGACCAAGAAGAGTTGGTTATTTAGATTTAGTAGTTGTGAATTATGCTAAAAGAATATCAGGAATTGATTCTCTAGCTTTAATGTTATTTGATGTATTAACTGGTATAAAAGAATTAAAAATATGTGTATCTTATACATTAGATGGTAATATTATTAATACAATCCCTTCAACTTTAGATGAATATGAAAGATGTATTCCTAATTATATTACCCTACCAACGTGGCAAGAAGATATTACAAATATTAAAGACTTTTCTAAATTACCACTAGAAGCTAAAAATTATGTAAAAGTTATTGAAAAATATACTGGTATTAGTGTAGATATGATATCAGTAGGTGCAGAAAGAAACCAAACAATTATTAGGAAACAAATATTTAACAAATGAAAGTTTTAGTAAGTGCTTGTCTTTTAGGTCATAATACTAAATATAATGGGAAAAATAATCTTAATGAAAAACTAATTAGTTTAAATGATAAATTAGAATTTGTTTTAATGTGCCCAGAAGTAGAAGGTGGACTTAGTATTCCAAGAACACCAGCTGAAATCAAAGAAAATAAAGTTATTAATAAAGATAATATAGATGTCACTAATAATTATTTAAAAGGAGCAAATTTAGCTTTAGAAAAAGCCTTAAAAGACAATATAAAAGTGGCGATTGTTAAAGAAAAAAGCCCATCATGTGGTAAAAACTATATTTATGATGGTACATTTACTAATACTTTAATTGAAGGTAAAGGTATTACTACATCTTTATTAGCTGAAAATGGTATTAAAGTATTTACTGAAAATGAAATAGAGCTATTTTTAGAATATGTAAACCAAAAGTTTTAACTTTTGGTTTTTTCTTTTTATTTATTTGTCTATATATTATATGCCGGCAAAGAAAATGAAAGGAGGAGTAATTAATTTAGCCTAAATTAATTACCATAAAAAATGAAAAAAATTATTATTGTTATCTTAATGGCATTGGGATTTATAGCTATTACTACAAATAGTATGGCTGAAGAAAATGAAACAGGTGGCGGCCTTGTCATTTCAAGTTATCGTCATTTTACAGAAGAAGATGATGTAGAAACTTATGGTTGGTATGCCCTACCTATTTATATGTCTGATGAATTAAAAAATTCCGAAGGTTTTGGTTCTGATTACAGAGATCCTTATGATTATCTACACTATAAAGGCGGTTACGCTGTCTTAAAAGCAAATATTTGTGGTTATGAAAATCCCTATCAACCAGTTACCGAAGATGTTATTAAACCAGAAGAAATTGATAAATGTCTAGGTAAATATTTTGTTAGTTGGGACGAAAAATTTGAAGAAGAAATCGGTAATTATGTTTATATTGATGAAGATTTAGGTCTTCGTAAAGGTTATATTGTAGTCCAACTTGATAGACTTACTACTAATAGTAGAAAGATATTTGAAGGATATTTTAATTATGTTAAAAATGAAACTAAGGGTAATACTAAATTAGAAGATGTTTTAATTTTAGATGTAGAACTTACCCCTTCAATTAGTGACTTACAACATGTTATTAATTATGATGATGGAACAACTTTAGAGGAAATTAAAACTAGATATCATGCCACTGATGATTATGATGGTGATTTAACTGATAAAATAAAATTCATTACTAATTATCCAGCTATTTTTGATGAAGTTAAAATTGGTGAATATTATATTGTGGCTAAAGTAACTGATTCAAGTGGTAATTTAACAATGGTTTCTAATAAAATCACTGTCCTTGATTTAACTGCCCCTGTTTTTTCTGGAACAACTAGCTACAACTTTACTTATGGTAAAGATGAAATAAGTTTAGAAGTCTTAAAAAACGGCCTAACTTGTTTTGATAATTATGAAAAAGATATCGATAGAACTAAGTTTGTAGTAGATAGTGAATTTAATGAAAAGAAACTAGGTTTACAAGAAGTAGTAATTAGTTATACTGATGGATCAGGTAATAAAGGCAGCATTAAAATAAATGTCACAATTAGTGATACTACTAAACCAGTAATCGAAGTAGATAATTTAGTTACTTTATCAACTAATAATAAAGTTAATGAAGAAGAATTAGCCTCTATTTTAAAAAGTGAAGGTATCGTTCCTGCCAACTATAAAAAAATAAGCATTGCTAGTGATTATTTTGGTAATGAAGTTAAAGAAGGCGAATATATAGCCACTGCTAGTGTTGTACTAGAAAATAATGAAGTAGAAAATTATCAATTTAAAATAAAAGTAGAAAGTCCTAAAATCACTCATACTAATGATTATACTTATCTATTAATAATTGGTGGTGTTTTACTAGGTTTAGCTATTATAGGTACAACCTTTATCATTTATCATAAAAGAAAAACTAGTTAAAGGTAGCCAAAAAAAGCGAAATGCACTATAATATGAATTGGTGGTAAAATGGAAAATATTTGTGCAATCGCAACACCTTATGGTAAAGGTGCAATTTCAATAATTAGATGTAGTGGAAAAGATGCTATAAAATTAGTTAATAAAATATTCAAAGGCAAAGATTTAGAAAAAGTTCCTGGCAATAGAATAGTATATGGCCATATCGTTTATGAAAATGAAGTATATGATGAAGTAATGGTTTCTATTTTTAAAGCCCCTCATTCTTTTGATGGTGAAAATAGTTGTGAAATTAATTGTCATGGTGGTGTTTTTGTAACTCACGAAATATTAAAACTATTACTAAAAATTGGTTTTAGGATGGCAGAACCAGGTGAATTTTCTAAACGAGCTTTTTTAAATCATAAGATGGATTTAACGGAAGCAGAATCTATTATGGATATTGTTGAAGCCGAAAACAAATTAGCTTTAAAAAGTTCTTTAAATGCCTTATCTTCAAAACTTAAAGTTACTATTGAAGATTTAAGAAATAAAATATTAGATTTATTAGCTAAAATTGAAGTGAATATTGATTATCCAGAATATGATGATACAGTTGATGTTGATATAAATTATTTGATGCCTCATCTTGAAGAGTTAATTCAAAAAATGGCTAAAATATTAGATAATTCAAAAATTTCTAAAGTAGTAATTAAAGGTGTAAAAACCGCAATTGTAGGTCGTCCTAATGTTGGTAAAAGCAGTCTTTTAAATATGCTTTTAGATGAAGATAAAGCCATTGTATCTAATATAGCAGGAACTACTAGAGATATTGTTGAAGGTAGTATTAATTTAGGAGAAGTAACACTTCACTTATTAGATACAGCTGGTATTAGAGAAAGTTTAGATGTGATTGAAAATATAGGAGTTATGAAATCTAAAAAAGTAATAGAAGAAGCTTATTTAGTTCTTTTAGTTTTAGATTCATCTAAACCATTGCAAAAAGAAGATTATGAACTAATTGAATTAGTTAATAAAAAGAAACATTTAATTATCGCTAATAAAAAAGACTTAGATCCAATATGGAATTTAGAAAACATTATTTATATATCAGCTTTAAATAAAGAAGGTATGGAAGAATTAAAAGAGGCCATTTATAAATTATTGGCGTTAAATGAATTTAATGAATATGATCCTACCTTAAATAATACAAGACAATATGATTTAATGACGAAAGCTTATACTGCTTTACAAAACGCGCTAGCTAGTGCGAAAGCCTTGATGGATGTTTCTTTAATTGAAATTGATTTAAAAGAAGCTTTCGATAAATTAGGAGAAATTACAGGCGAATCTTATCCTGAAGAATTAATTACAGCTTTATTTACTAAATTTTGTTTAGGTAAATAAGTTTAAAAGCCCTTTAATTATTGACAAAGAATCAAAAGATTATTAATATACTTAATAGAAATGAGGGATATTAATGAATCTACTTGATTCTTTTTTAATGGCGTGTGACGCTGTTTTACCAATTGTCATTTTGGTAGTATTAGGATATATATTAAAAAAATTAAAAGTTATTAAAGGTGATTTTCAAAAAACCTGTAACAACTTTTGTTTTCGGATTTTAATTCCAATTTTATTATTTAAAAATGTTTATGACATTGAAGACTTAAGCAAATTAAAAGATTATGGATTATTTATATTATATGTAATTTTATTTATATTTATGTTATTTGTGATTGGCTTTCTTTTTGTTAAGTTTTGTATTAAAGATGATAAACAAAAAGGTGTTATGCATCAAGCATTTTATCGTTCAAATTACGCCATTATTGGTACAGCTTTAGCAGCTTTTATTTCTGAATCATTAGGACTTGGTGGTGAATCAGAAATAGTCGCAATTGCGGCTTTAGTGGCGGCGGTTTCAATTCCATTTTTCAATATGTTTGCGGTTATATCTTTAACTGTTTTTGATAAAATTAATGGTGAAAAAATAAATGTCAAGAAGTTATTATTAAACATAATTAAAAATCCATTAATTATTGGTGTATTTAGTGGTTTGGTTGTTCTTGGTATAAGACAAATTTTAATAGCGTGCAACGTTGATTTTAGAATAGGGGATATAAACATTATTTATAAGCCTTTAAGTCAAGTAGCTAATATGGCAACACCTTTAGCTTTAATTATGTTAGGTGCTGGTTTTACTTTCGGTGCAGTTAAGAAATTAAAATTTCAAATTATCGTCGGAACTATTATAAGAGAAGCTTTAGTTCCAGCAATTTGTTTAATTCCTTTTTACTTCATTTTAAAAAGTATGAACGCTGATATTATTAATTTTTTCCCAGCTTTAATTGCATTATTCGCCACTCCGATTGCGGTAAGTAGTGTGCCAATGGCTCAATCTATGAATCAGGATGCCGAATTAGCTGGTCAATTAGTTGTTTGGACATCTTTATTAAGTATTGTTTCTTTATTTGTAATAATAATGCTAGCAGGTTATGTTGGTATTTTTGTGATATAAAAAATGCTCTATATTTCTACCAAAAGTAGATTTATAGAGCTTTTTTAAAAATCCCATAAATTTAAACCAGTTTCATTATCAAAAATTCTGTTTATTTTTTTGTTTGTTTTCTTAATAACCATTTCTGCAGTTAAACTAATAATACATTTAGTTACATGACCACCAACAACTTCTTTTAAATTAGCGAAAGTTCCATGTAAATGCAAATACGGTAAATTATCCTTTAAACTTAAATTACCAGTTAAATTAGTGATTTCATATTCTGTTTTAAAATTGTTGCCAATAAATTCCTTTTTATCTAAATCAAAAACCCCAACAGTAAATTCATTAGAAGCACCAAGTCCACTAATAGAAGCACTATTGATATTTAATTCTTTAGCTATTTTTAACAAAGAAGAACAAACTTCTTCCCCCTTGTCAATTCTTAAATAAATTGTATCTTTATCTATAATATATTTCATAATTAATTATTACCCCTTTCTTTTTTTTGTTTTTGGTGTGGATAATGAGATTCGAACTCATAAAACCTACAGTCTGAATGTAGTACGTCTACCAATTGCGTCATATCCACAAATAAGAAGTAATTACTTCTTATAAATTATATGAATGTTATTAATATTATCTAATTTAACTATAGCCTTTTTACCATTATAAATTGGCATTGATGGTGGATAGTGACCTAAATCAATATCCATTAAAATTGGTTTATTAAAAGCAGAAAGAATATCCGTTACAGCTTCATATTTATTTAAACCCATTATTTCTAAATCGTCACATAAAGGTCTACCTATTAAAAAACCACTTGCTGTGTTAAACCAACCAGCCTCTCTTAGCTGAAATAAAGCTCTTTTAATGCCAAGAGGATTTAAATCACAAGCTTCTAAATACCAAATAATATTTTTGTGTTTTTTAATATATTCTTTAACATGATCATATTTCGTTCCACATAAAGTTATTAAACAGTCTAAGCAACCACCTAACATAATTCCTGTAAATGGCTTTTCATAATTATAACTAATTATAACTTTATCTTTTTTTAGATTTAAAGGGGCTAAAGGATGGTCTTCATCCACTAGACTTTCTTTCTCCCATTTTTTATAGCCTTTAAAAGAGGTTTTGCCATTTAGCATTTTAATTAAATCTAAAGTATGATATCTAAAAGGAAGATGATAAAAAGAAGGGGCGTTAGGTCCGTAGATAGTTTCTTGATCATTAATAGTAGTTAGTGTGAAAGTTAAATTGGTATTATCAGAAAAACCAACAAACACCTTATTAAATTGTTTTAATAAAGGAAAGTCTAGGAAAGGCAAAATTTCACACATCATTTCCCCACCGCCAACTGACATAATAATATCAGCCTCACTCTTAAAAGCTTCTACAATTTCTAAGGCTCTTTCTTTAGGACTAGTAGAAGCTAAAGAACAATCACTTTTATAAATATTTTCACCTTCAATGATATGAAAACCTAGTTGTTTTAAGTTTTTAATTGCTTCTTTCAGTTTACTTTTATAAGGTTCAGTAGTACATCCAAAACTAGGCGCAACTAAATAAATAATTTTATTCATAAATATAATCACTCCTTATTTTCTATTAGAAATTATAACACATCTATGGTATAATTTACACAAAGAATGGAGGAATCATTCGTGTTTGATTTTTTTAAAAGAAAAAACAAAGAAAAAGTTGACTATGCTGGCTATTTTGATTCAAGAACATTTGATTACTTTAATGCTAGTTTAGAATATGCTAAAGATAGAATTATTTTAGAAGATGAAAGTTGTATTATTAGAGGTCGTGTTTATTTAGGTTGGTTTTTTAAATTTGTTCTTGTTAAAGATTTTATAAAATTCAACTATAACAAAACAACTAATACACACTTAATAAAAAAAGATTTATTAACAGAAGAAGAAAAAAACACAGCTAAAAGTATTAATATTTATGTTATTGAACATAAAGATAGACAAATAAAAGAATTTGCCCTTGAAAATACTTTTATGACCAATAATGGTTATCAACAAGTATTAATTTATAATAATGAAATGGTATGTTTAGAATATTATAAACCATTACCAGAATATGATTTTCAGTTAATGAAGTATTATAGAACAGCTATCTTCTTTGATTTAGCTTGTCATGACAAGGAGGACTATTAATAATGGGTTATAAACCAATAAAACCATGGGTGCTATGGCTTATTGCAGGGATTACTTTTTTGGCGGGAATAGGAATAATTGTTTGGAATATATATGCTCAAAATAGAACAGCTGCGACAGTAGTATTAATGATTGATTTAATCATTATGACATTTTCTTTACAAGCAGCGATTGCTAGATCAGTTAAGTTTAAGCCAAAGAAAAGAAAATATAAAACTAATGTATATAAAAAAGATATTAATGAAATAGAAAATTCATTAATTGAAAATAATTATAGTAAACGAGATACAAATTTTGGTTATGTTTATATGAAAGTTGTTGGTAAGACTGCTTATAAAGTAACTTTTATCAATCAATTAGATGTTTATTTAAAACCAGTTGAAGAAGATAAGAAAGATGATAAAAAACAAGAATCATTTCCTGGTTTAAATAAATGTAGTAAATTTGTTGGTTTTGAAATTTTTTTAGAAGTTAATGATGTAGTTTTGGAAAGACTTCCTGATTATTCATTTCAAGGCAAAAATATTTTTTATGAAGGATTCTATTTTGATAAAGAAGCTAACGAACTAAAAGAAGTTAATGTTTTAGACCCAACAGAAGAATTTGTAAGCCCTGTCAGCAATTTAAAGAAAGATTTAAAATTAGAAGAATTAGTTAAAGAATCATAAGAAGGTAATTATATGACTCAAATAGTTACTAAAAATTATAAGCCAGAGATAACTTACTGTCCTAAATGTAACCATCAATTAAAATATTGTTACAGTATTTCTTCTAAAACAGTATTCTTTTCTAATGGTAAAAAAGTCTTTGTTCGTAATTTAGGTTATAAGTGCCCAAATTGTAATGATGATAAAGTTTATTTTTCCCAAACAGCTACTAAATTTGCCCTTAAAGGAATTAAATATTCAATGAAAATCTTACTAATGATTTATCATTACAAGACTCATAACTATTCTCGTGAGAAAATATTATATGAATTAGAAGAAAGAAATATAACAATTTCTGAACGAAATATCGATATTTTATATCATAAAGTTTTAGATTTATTAGCCCAAAATTATGATGAAATAAGAGAAAAAAGCTATCAAGAAATGTTAACTAACTATAATAGTATTGATTTATCAATTGATTTAATTAGTTATAGTAAAAAAAGATTAGTAGTAATTAGAGACTATTATAGCGCTAAAATCATTGGCTTTTATATTTTTAAATCATTAAACGAAGAAGAATTAATAAAAACATTAAGCAAATATGTAAAAAAAGAACTACCAATAAAAGTAATTGCGTCTGTTCGTAAAGGTGAAGGATTTATCCCTATATTAAGAAGTTTGGCCCCTCAAAATACAAAATTTATCGCATACTTAAAAATTTAAAGGAGAAAAAATGGAACAAGAGAAAATTACCCCCAAAAGAAGTACTCGCTTTACATTAGATGAAGCAGATAAAAAAATTCTAGAAGTAATTCAAGAAAAAGGTGATATTTCTAATTTAGAACTAGCTCAAATAGTTGAATTAGCCCCTTCTTCATGTTTATTACGAGTTAAAAATTTAAAAGAATATGGCTATATTGATAAAACAGTTACCTTATTAAATGAAAAAACTTTAGGATATGAAATTCAAGCTTTTTTAACAGTTGAACTAAAAAACCTTAATCGTACATCTATTTTAGAATTTTGTGAAGAAGCTAAACAAATACCACAAGTATTAGAAGTATACATGACTACAGGTAGAGGTGCTTTCTTATTAAAGGTAATAGCTAAAGACTTACAAGATTACCATGAAATTGTTTTAGATAAACTAGTAAAATTACCATCAGTTTCTAATATTGAAACATCTATTGTTATTAACACAGAAAAAAGAAAAACAAATATCCCTATTATATAATAATTAGAACTAAAAACATTAATAAAAACCTCAAATTATCTGACTAAGAAACAGTAAAATAGTTTGAGGTTATTTTTATAATCAAATAATTAATAAAATAAAAAAATATCACGTATTTATGAAACAAATGCGTGATTTTTATAGTTATATAAATAAAAAAAGAGGATTTACCCTCTTGAATTTCTTTGTTTGGAGCCATAGATGGGAATCGAACCCACATCATCTGAATGGCAATCAGATGTACTAGCCATTGTACTACTACGGCAGGCAATGATTATTATACCATATTATTTTTTGAATGCAACAAAAAAATAAAAATTTTTTATTTAATTTTTAACTTGCAATAAAAGGCTACTTATGGTAGAATCTTAACGCTTACTATGGTAGTAATATCATGGCGGAAGGAGTGTAAGGTACAATGAAAAACGGAATTCATCCAAATTATAAAACTGTAAAAGTTACTTGTACTACATGCGGTAATGTTTTTGAAACAGGTTCAGTATTAAACGAAATTCGTGTTGATACATGTTCAAATTGCCATCCATTCTATACTGGTAAACAAGTATTTACTCAAGCTGATGGTAGAGTTACTCGTTTCAATAAACGTTATGGCTTAGATAAAAAAGAAGAAAAGTAATAACAAGTATTTATAAAGGCTCAATAGGGCCTTTTTATTTTAAAAAGGGAGTTAATTATGTATTATAGTGAAAATAAAATTGGTGAAATAGAAGTTATCTGTGGACCGATGTTCGCTGGTAAAACAGAAGAATTAATTAGAAGAACAAGAAGAATGGAATATGCTAAGAAAAAATATTTAATATTTAAAGCTAACATAGATAATCGTTATTCAACTGGTGAAGTTGTTAGTCATAATAAAAGTAAGATTAAAGCTATTCCGATTGATATTAATAAGCCAGAAGATATTGAAAAATATGTAACTGATGACATTAGCGCTTTAGTTATTGATGAAGTTCAATTTTTTGATAAAAGTATCATAAAATTATTAACTAAATACGCTAACCAAGGGTTAAGGATTATTTGTGCAGGCTTAGATTTAGATTTTAAAGGAGAGCCCTTTGGTATTATGCCAGAGTTATTAGCCCTTGCTGAACATGTAACTAAATTAACAGCTATTTGTATGGTGTGTGGTGAAGAAGCTACTAGAACACAACGTATAATTGATGGTAAGCCCGCCAAAGCCAGTTCAGAGACGATAATGGTTGGCGCTAAAGAATCATATGAAGCAAGATGTCGTAAATGTCACGAGGTTGTTAATGATTAATAATCATTATTTAAAAGAAGCTTATAAAGAAGCTTTAAAAGCTTATAAAAAAGGCGAAGTTCCTGTTGGTTGTGTAATTGTTGTAGATGATAAGATTATTGCTAGGGGGCATAATCTTAGAGAATCTAAAGAAAATCCTTTAGCCCACGCTGAAATTATTGCCTTAAATAAAGCTAGTAAGAAAACTAAATATTGGCGTTTAGAAGATGCTAGTTTATATGTAACTTTAGAACCATGTCCAATGTGTGCAGGAGCGATTATTCAAGCAAGAATCAAAAATGTTTATTTTGGTGCTTTAGATAAAAGAAATGGCTCTGTTATTAGTAATGTTAATTTGTTTGATAAATATCCACACAAAGTAAATTTTAATTATTTAGAAATAGAAGAATGTAGTAAAATTATAACTACTTTTTTTCAAGAATTAAGAGAACAAAAAAAGAATAAACTAATTAAGAAAGAAGGCTAAAAATGTTTTATGATTTAATAATAATTGGGGCAGGGCCAGCTGGTGTTAGTGCCGCTATTTATGCTAAAAGTAGAGGAGCTAATTTATTAGTATTAGAAAGAAAACAAGTTGGTGGCTTAATTAGAAACGTTTCTAAAGTAACTCATTATACAGGCATTATTAAAGAAGAAACAGGCATAAGCTTAGCTTCAAGAATGGAAGAACAACTAAAAGAATATGCAATTATAGTAAAAAATGAAGAAGTTGTTGAAACAAACTTAAAGGACAATATTAAAACAATAATAACTAATAAAGAAACATATCAAGCTAAAAAAGTTATTATTGCTTGTGGAACTAACCCTAAAAGATTATGGGTTAAAGGCGAAGAACGCTTAACTGGCAAAGGCGTTAGAATGAACGCTTCATTACATAAAGAATTGTACGTAAATAAAAAAGTTATGGTTGTTGGTGGGGCAGATGGCGCCGTTAAAGAAGCTTTATTTTTAAGCAACTTTGTTGCCAAAGTATATTTGGTAGTTGTAGAAGATAGCTTAGTTTGCATAGATGAATTTAAAAAGAAAATATTAACTAAAAATAATATAGAAGTAATATATCATTCTAGTGTAAAAGAATTTGTTGGTTTAGATAAATTAGAAAGCGTAATCATTAAAAACAATAAAACAAATGATGAAACAACTATTAATTGTGATGGTGAATTTAGCTATATTGGTTCAAGTCCAGCCTCTGGTATTTTTAATGAAGTAAATATGCAAGATGGTTATATTTTAACGAATTCTATGATGGAAACTAATTTAGAAGGCGTTTATGCTTGTGGTGATATAATTAATAAAAAAGTTAGACAAGTCGCAACAGCTGTAGCTGAAGGAGCAATCGCGGCTATTAGTGCCCTAACAAAATAAAGGAGGGAAATGCAAAATGATTGAAATCTATAAAACATTTGATAATAAGTTATTAAAAATTGAAAAACCTGAAGAAGGCTGTTGGCTTAATGTCTTATCGCCAACTGAAGAAGAAAAAAATTATCTAATTAATGATTTAGGCATTTTACCTGAATTTGTTAAATCGGCCTTGGATGAAGAGGAAAGTCCGCACATTGATTTTGATGATGATGTTATTCAAAGATTAATCGTTGTTGACTTTCCAGTTCTTAACAGTAATGAAAATAATAAAGATATAACAGCCTTACAATATACAACATCGCCAGTAGCTTATATTACTTATAATAATATGATTATTACTATGTCTAACAAAGAATGTTTAGAGTTAACTGATATAAAAAACGGCTTAGTAAAAGGAATAAACACAGCTTTAAGAACTAGATTTTTCTTAACATTAATGTTAAGAATGTCACAAAGATATTTAGCATACTTAAGACAAATTGATAAATTATCTAGTTTAACTGAACAAAAACTTCATCAATCTATGGAAAATCGAGAATTAATTCAAATGTTAGGTTTAGAAAAGTCACTAGTTTATTTTTCAACCTCTCTTAAAACTGATGAAATCATCGTTAATAAAATTATGAGAGGTAAAGTAATTAAACTATTTGATGAAGATCAAGATTTAATTGATGATGTTTTAATTGAATTACACCAAGCAATTGAAATGTGTAATATTTATTCTAATATCTTATCTGGTACAATGGATGCGTTTGCTTCTGTAATATCTAACAATTTAAATATAGTAATGAAAATATTAACAGTAATTACTATAATTATGTCTATACCAAATATCATCTTTAGTTTTTATGGCATGAACACTAACGAACCGATACCTTTTAGTTTTTGGTGGTTACCATTAATACTTAGTGTTATTGTTTGTATTATTGTTTTCTTTGTTTTCAAAAAGAAAAAAATGTTTCAGTAATACTTGCTTAAATTAAACAAAAATGGTATTATTTATTCACCCTAGTCAATTGTTTGTAGTGAACCTGGTCAGGACCGAGAGGTAGCAGCCATAAGCGACCAAACATTGTGACTAGGTTTTTTTATTTGTTACTATATTTTATAATTATAATAGTTTAAAATATAAGTGGTGAAGGCTATGAAATACTATGAAAGTGAAGTAACAGAATTAAAAAGAGAAGTAACTCCTGAAATAAAAAAGGAAATTATTGCTTTTTTAAATACACATGGAGGAACTATTTATGTCGGTGTTGATGATCGGGGCATTTTGCACTGGGAACTATCAAGAAAAGAAAAAGACATTGAAGAATCTAAGATTATAAATTGGTTGGCTGGCAATGTAATCAGCCCTAATCCTCAAAATTTTATTAATCTTAATTGGAATGAAGATGGCGTTTTAGAAATATCAGTTAGTGAAGGTGACAATAAACCTTATTATTTAACTAACGTTGGTTGTAATAACAAGGGTGTATTTGTTCGTTTTGAAACATCTAAATTCCCAGCCACCACTAAACAAATTGAAGAATTAAAGCTAGAAAGCAACAATCTTCACTATGAAGATTTACTTTCTAATTTTAAATTACTTGATTTTAAATATTTAGAAAATAAAGTAAAAGAAAACAAATGTTACTTTAATTATGAAACTTGTGGACTTTTAAAAGAAAACAAATATACCAATTTAGCCTATTTACTAAGTGATAACTTTAAGCAAAAAGCCAAAATCTATTTAGTGGATAATAAAAACAACATAATTAAACGTAAATTTTTTAAAGGATCAATTCTTAAACAAATAGATGATATATTGAATTACTTTGTAAATATTAAAAACTACGATCAAGTCATCTTAAAAGAAGCTTTAATTAATGCCTTTGTTCATCGTAACTGGCAAGTAAACGAAACAATTAAAGTAGAAGTGAGTCCTAATAAAATTAATTTTATATCACCTGGTGGTATTTATAATTTAAAAACAGAAGATGTTATAGAAGGCAAAACCAATTCACGAAATCCTAAATTAGTTAAAGTCTTTAAAATGCTTAATTATGTTAATTTATTTAAATATAATGGCATTAAAGAAATCTACAATCGTTCAAAAAAACATCAAATAGAGCCGGTTATCATGGCTACTTCTAAAATGTTTATAATAAGTATACCTAAAAACAAAAGATAAAAAACTAAGTTTTACACTTAGTTTTTATTTTTTTAAAAAAATTAGCACTTAACTATTGACAGTGCCAATAAAATGATTATAATAGTAAATGTAAGGTTGGCAGAGAGGTATTAAGAGTGCCAATCAGGAGGTAATAGAAATGAACAATTTATGGAATTTATTTAATAATGATGAAAATTATCGCAAGGCATTTTTGGTAGATGTAATTGAAGAAAACGGCAATTACTTAGTATATGCTGATTTGCCAGGCTTTAAGAAAGAAGAAATAAAATTATCGTTTAATGATGGCTATTTAAATATTAAAGCTTCTAAAAACAATGAAGCTAACGAAAATCACAATTATGTTTTAAAAGAAAGACATAATAATGTTAAGAAACGTTCTATTTATTTTGGTGATATTCGTTATGAAAATATTAAAGCCAAATATAATGATGGTGTCTTAGAGGTTGTTATTATAACTAAGAAACCAGAAGAAACTAAAAAACACATTATCATAGAATAGAAAGAGGGAATTTGTATGAAAAAAAATAATGCGTTAAGTTTATTTGATGATATGTTTGAAACATTCTTCCCAAGTGTAAGAGAAGACATGAAATCAGATGTTAAGGAAAACGAAAACGAATATGAAATTGATATTGAACTTCCAGGTTTTAAGAAAGAAGAAGTGAATGTATCAATTGATGATGGTTATTTAACAGTTAAAGCTGAACATAAAGCAGAAGACAAGAACGAAGGCAATCACAAATACATTCGTCAAGAAAGAAGCTATCGTGCTTTAGAAAGAAGCTATTATGTTGGTGATGTTAATGAAGATGCCATTAAAGCTAAACTTGAAAGTGGTGTTTTAACATTAAGCATTCCTAAAAAAGAAATTGTTAAACCACAAGAAACTCATATTGCAATTGAATAATGAAAATAGCGTGGGGCTGTCCACGCTATTTTTTTATATGAGGGACTAAAAATCCCTCGTTTTTCATTTTTTAATCGTTTTTAATATATTATAATTTTCATCAACTTTAATAATCAAAGTTTGATACTTTAAAAAATGATAAGATAATTCAGTTAATTTAGAATCTTCTAAAGGTAATAATTTAGTCTTTTTAAGATCAAATTCAGCTTCATTTCTTATAGTAATTCCTCTTACTAAATAAGTTTTATCTTTAGTTATTAAACTTCCATATTCAGTTAAAATATAAATATTAGCTAATTCGCCTAATAATTCATCGATAGAAGTTGTAATTGCAGCCTCATATAAATATCTTTTATCATTAATATCTAAAATGAATAATAAATTATTGCCTTTATTAAAATTATTATTAGAATGACAATTACTTATTAATAAATAAGTAGCTAAGCATATGAATACTAAGAAAGCTAATAAAGCTCCAATTAAAGCAATTAATAATTTAGAATCATAAATAGTCATAATATAGATTGAAAAACCTAAAGCTATTAAACTAAGCAAATAGAAAATGATAATTACAACTATAAAAGGAAGTGTTACTTTATTACTTCTATAGGCATTTAAAAAAGCCCTTTGTCTTTTGGTTTTGATAATTTTAATGCCATCTAATAACATAACCATTGTCGCTACAAAGGCTATTAAAATAGCTAATGCAGAGCCTAGTTCGTTGACCGCAAGAATTAAATTATGGCCTACATAAAGGAAAAAATAATACATGTAATATATGAATGTTCCAACATTAGTTAAAGTTATTATTATACTAGAAACAATTCTTTTATTTTTTATTGGTAATAAAGAAACTATCCACATTAAAAAATAGTTTAAAAGAAATGTAGATATAAATAAGTATAAAAAATTCATGTTATATACCTCTAAACAAAAAGAAGAGGTTAAACCTCTTCTTTGATTTCTTGGACGAACTCGTACATAGAAGTGGCATCTTCCTTCTTAGTTGAGTTATCAATTTTTAAAACTCTAACAACGATTGTTTTAGTACCAAAAATAATAGATATTAAATCACCAACTTTAACTTGATAAGAAGGTTTTACAACTCTATTATTAACTAAAATTCTTTCACTATCAGTTACATCTTTAGCTAAAGCACGGCGCTTAATTAAACGAGATACTTTTAAAAATTTATCAATTCTCATTATCTAAATTTTCTGTTTTTGTTGTTTCTTGAGGTTCTTCAATAGGTTCATTATTAGGAAGAGAAGAATCTAAAGTTTTTTCTTCAGTAGAATCTACATTATTATTAGTATCATCGTGGTAATTATAAGGACTGCCTTTTTCATCAGCTCTTCTTAAATGACCAGTCTTATTAATTTCATCAATATCTACTCTTGTAAGAGTTTCTACTTTTAATAAATAATTAGCGATATTAGTTAATAAATCCATATTAGCTAATAAGATTTCTTTAGCTTTAGCGTAACATTCTTCAATAATTCTTCTTTGTTCACGGTCAATTTCTAAGGCTACTTGATCAGAGAAATTCTTTTCTTTTAAATAATCACGGCCTAAGAAAGCAGAACCTTGAGCTTCTTCATATTGAACAGGACCTAGATCACTCATACCATATTCAGTAACCATTGCTCTAGCGATTTTAGTTGCCATTTGGAAATCATTTTGAGCACCAGTAGTAACATCATTAAAGTTAATCTCTTCACTTACACGGCCTCCTAAATAACCAACTATGCGAGCTGTAAGTGATTCTTTAGATTCTAAATAGTGTTCTTCAGCTGGAATCATTAAGTTATAACCACCAGCTTGTCCACGTGGAATAATAGTAACTTTTTCCACAATATTAGAATTTTCTAATTTTAGACCAATGACAGCATGACCAGCTTCGTGGAACGCTACAATTTTTCTTTCTTTTTCAGTCATCTTACGAGTCTTTTTCGCAGGGCCCATCATTACACGGTCAATAGCTTCATCAATATCATAAACATTAATTACTTTACGATTTTGTCTAGCCGCTAATAAGGCCGCTTCATTTAATAAATTTTCAATATCAGCACCACTAAAACCAGGAATACGGTGAGCTATATCTTTAAAATCAACAGTAGAATCAAAGTGTTTATTACGAGCATGAACATGTAAAATAGCTTCCCTACCAATAACATCAGGATTATTAATTTGAATTTGACGGTCAAAACGGCCTGGACGTAATAAAGCAGGATCTAATACATCTGGACGGTTAGTCGCAGCCATTACGATAATACCAATGTTGGTAGAAAAACCATCCATTTCTACTAATAATTGGTTTAATGTTTGTTCACGTTCATCGTGGCCACCACCAATACCAGCACCACGTTGACGACCAACAGCATCAATTTCATCGATAAAGATAATACAAGGGGCATTATCTTTAGCTGTTTTAAACATATCACGAACTCTGGAAGCACCGACACCAACAAACATTTCGACGAAGTCACTACCAGAAATAGAGAAGAAAGGAACATTAGCTTCACCAGCTACTGCTTTGGCAAGTAAAGTTTTACCAGTTCCTGGAGGACCATATAATAAAACACCTTTTGGTATACGAGCACCAATTTCCACATATTTACGCGGATTCTTTAAGAAATCAATAATTTCTACTAATTCCTGTTTTTCTTCATCACAACCAGCAACATCTTTAAAAGTTACTGTTTTTTCACGAGTTAAGCGTGCAGTTGATTTACCAAAATCAAAGGCTTTACCATTGCCTTGAGCTTTACTAATCCAAATAAAGAATAAAACAATTAACACCCAAGGTATTAAATTAATAATAATACTTAACCAAACACTTTCACTAAGTGGTGTTAAGACAGGAAGAGGCGCGTTAATTTCATCATTAGTAAATAAAGCATTGTATTGTTCATTAGTGATAGTTACATAATAACGATAATTTGTACCTTTATCTACTAGTACACCTTCAACCGTAATAATGCCATAATTTTCTCCGCCTGCAGGAGATGCAGACATAGAAGCGATGTAAATACCATTATCGCTTTGTGCATTAGAAGCGTAAGTAATAAATTCATTATAATTTAAATTTTTAGCTGGTGCTTGCATAAATCTTGAAATTAAGAAATAAGCACCAATGAAAACAAATAATAAAACAATTATAAACAGCCAATCAGGTTTTCTGCGACGAACAGGTCCTTTAGGCTGATTACGATTTTGATCGTTATTTTGTTGCATAATTTACCTCACATTATCTATAAATTTCTTCTTTTAATACACCGATATAAGGAAGATTTCTGTATAATTCATTGTAGTCTAAGCCATATCCTACCACAAATTCATTAGGAATATAGCCACCAACATACTTAACATCAACATCAACTAAACGGGCTTCATGTTTATCTAATAAACAACAAAGTTCAACTGATTTAGCTCCTCTTTGTTCAAATAAATTTTTAATTAAAGAAGAAGTACGACCAGTGTCAATGATATCGTCAACAATAATTACATCTTGATCTTTTACATCAAACTGAATATCTGATTTAATATTTACAGTTCCAGAAGATTCAGTTGTGCCAAAATAAGATGAAACTTTCATAAAGTCTAGTTTACAATAAATGCTAATGTTTTTAATCAAATCACTAAAAAAAGGTTCACACCCTTTTAAAAGACCAATTAAAATAGGGCATTTATCTTGATAATCTTTAGAAATTTGTTCACCTAATTTTTTACAAATGGCTTTTAATTCACTTTCAGAAACGATTACTTTTTTAATATCATTATTCATTTACATAATTCCTCACATACTAAATAAATATACGTATCTAATGTTGGTTTTTTTATTGTATTTAACACCCATAATATTTCTCCTTCACTATTAGTGATGATTGGAGTTATTTTTCTAATTTCACTAGGTATTTTTTTATCAATAAAAATACTCTTTAATTTTTTCTTGCCGAATGGTAGATTCATATAATCACCATCTTTTCTTGTCCTAATAACAAGCGGCAACTTTAAATCATTATAACATATCTTAAGATAATTTTCATTATTATTACTTAGATTTTTAGTTAAGTAAAACCTATATTTATCATTAAAGATGACCTGTTCTTCTAATGATAAAGTAATTTCTTTAATTAGAGAATTATCTTTTTTCTTTAAGTAACATCTATTATATTCTTTAATGAATAAATAATTATTACTTAAAGTATAAATAGCTTGGGGTTTATTATTTTCAATAATTTTCAATAAATCAATTATTAAATTATAATTACTATTTAAGTTATGTTTCTCTAATAAATAATTTAAAATATCTTTTTTTAAAACGATATCTAAATCTTTAAAAGAAGAAACATCAATATTCATCTTGTGCTCATTAAGATAAAGAAGTGAACTTTTTCTAATATAAGCAAAAGATTCTTTTAAAATAGTACTATATTGCTTAATAGCTTGATATAAATTGGGATTTTCTTTTTCTAAAATAGGAGTTATAAAATGTCTAATACGATTACGTAAATATTTATCTTTATTATTAGATTCATCTTCAAAATAAACTATTTTATTTTCGTCACAATAAGATTTAATATCATTTCTACTAATATCTAAAAGAGGTCTGTAAATAAATACATCTTTATATTTAACTAATTTAGAAATACCACCATAACCATATAAATTAGAACCTTTAATAAAATTAATCATAATTGATTCTAAATTATCATTTTGGTGATGAGCTGTTAATATATATTTAGCATTATATTTTAAAGCTGTTTGATAGAAAAAAGCATAACGTGCATTTCTAGCATCTTGTTGAAAATTAGAAGAATCTTCATGATAATAATCTAAAATTTCTAAAGGAATATTATTGTTACTAGAAAAAAACTTTAAAAAAGCTTCTTCAGTTGCAATTTGTTCTCTAGTATGATGATTAACAAAACAAATAACTATTTTTTGTTTATATTCTAGAAGCATATTAAGCAAACACATGGAATCAATTCCTGTGGAAACTGCTACAACAACATATTCATTTTTAGTAAAGGGATTATCTTTAAATAAACTTTCTAAATTCATTTTAATTTCCTTTCTAAATCTTCTATATAATACACTATTTTTTTAATAAATGCATTGATTTAGACCAAAAAACTTTAAAATTACATAATTTCCCATTATTAAAAATAAGTAAAATATAGTATAATTATTAAAGTTGTTTAAAAAGGAATGATTAAGTATGCGAATTGTTTTAGGATCATCTTCACCAAGAAGATTACAATTATTAAAAGAAGCCGGTTTTGATTTTATAGTATATAAGCCAGAAGTAGATGAAACAATAGATTTAAGTAAGTCAGTTAAAGAAAACGTTAAAGCTTTAGGCTTAAAAAAAGCCCTAAAAACAAAAGAAATTTATAAAGATGCTTTGGTCATTGGTTGTGATACCATAGTAGCTTTAGATGGTGTTATTTATGGAAAACCTAAAGATGAAAATGATGCGTTTTTAATGTTAAAAAAATTTAGTGGCAAAACTCATCAAGTGCTTAGTGGTTACGCTATTATTTATAAAGATGCCATCTATAATGATGTAGTAGAATCGTTAGTTACTTTTAATGATTTAACTGATGAAGATATTTATAATTATATAAAAACAAAAGAATGTTTTAATAAAGCTGGCAGTTATGCCATTCAAGGAATAGGTAAAAAACTAGTTAAAGAATATAGTGGTGAATTAGAAAATATTATAGGTCTACCAATAAAAGAAGTAAAAGAGATAATTTTAGAAATAGGTGAAAAATATGGAGTTTAAAATAGGTGATGTTTTAATTAAAAATCAATTTATTTTAGCCCCTATGGCTGGTGTTTGTAATGAAGCCTTTAGACTTATTTGTAAACAAATGGGGGCAGGGCTAGTTGTTGCGGAAATGGTTTCTGACAAAGCCATCAGTTATGGCAATAAAAAGACATTAAAAATGACAAAAGTTAATCCATTGGAACACCCGATTTCCATGCAAATATTCGGCGGCGATATTTCATCTTTAGTTGAGGCTGCAAAGTTTATTGATCAAAATACAGATGCTGATATCATCGATATTAATATGGGTTGTCCTGTTAATAAAGTTGCGAAAAAAGCGCATGCTGGAGCCTTTTTATTGCAAGACCCGGACAATGTATATAATATAGTTAAAAGTGTAGTTGAAGCTGTTAAAAAACCCGTAACAGTAAAGATAAGAATTGGTTGGGATGAAAATAATATCAATGCGGTAACAAACGCTAAATTAATTGAAAAAGCTGGGGCCAAAGCTATTACTGTTCATGGTAGAACTCGTAGTCAATTTTATACTGGTAAAGCAAATTATGATGTTATAAGAGACGTCGTTGAAGCTGTTAATATTCCCGTTATTGGTAATGGTGATGTAGTTGATATTGAAAGTGCGAGAGCTCTTTTTAAAACTGGTTGTAAAGCAATTGCAATTGGTAGGGGTTCATTAGGTAATCCTTTTATATTTAGAGAGTTAGTTAACTATTTTGATAAAGGTGTTGTTTTAGAAAAGCCAACTAATGAAGAAATTTATAATTTAATTTTAGAACATTATAATATGCTAGAAAATTTAAAAGGATCTCATTTAGCTGCTTTAGAAATGCGCAGTCATATCGCTTGGTATTTAAAAGGTAAACCTAATTCTAGTCAAATTAAAAACCAAATATTTAAAGAGACTGAAAAAGAAAAAATCTTAAAAATACTATATGATTATTTAATTATGGGAAATTATAGTATTTAATACAAACTCTTTATACTTATTTTATAAAAATGTATAATTAATACATTGAAAATTGGAGATGATTGTAATGCTTAGATTAACAAAAATTGTTAAAATTTATAAAGTGGCTGACTTAAAAGTAGAAGCATTAAAAGGAGTTAATTTAGCCTTTAGAAAAAATGAATTCGTTTCTATTTTAGGCCCATCTGGTTGTGGTAAAACCACAATGTTAAACATTATAGGTGGTTTAGATCAATATACTTCTGGCGATTTAATTATTAACGGGAAAAGTACTAAAAGTTTTAATGAACATGATTGGGATGTTTACCGTAATCATCGCATTGGATTTGTTTTTCAAAGCTATAATTTAATTCCTCATCAAACCATTTTAGGTAATGTTGAATTAGCTTTAACTATAGCTGGCTTAAGTAAAGATGCAAGACAAAAGAAAGCAAAAGAAGCTTTAGATAAAGTTGGTTTAAAAGGTTTATATAATAAGAAACCTAACCAATTATCAGGTGGTCAATGTCAAAGAGTGGCAATTGCCCGTGCTTTAGTAAATGAACCTGATATTTTATTAGCAGATGAACCAACAGGGGCTTTAGATACGGAAACATCCATTCAAATAATGGATTTAATTAAAGAGATATCTAAAGATAAATTAGTTATCATGGTTACTCATAACCCTGATTTAGCTAAAGCCTATTCAACTCGTATTGTTCGTTTATTAGATGGTAGAATAATTGAAGATTCAAATCCATTTACCGTTGAAGATGAAATTAAAGAAGTTGAAGAAACTAACAAAATTAACGCTAATTTATCTTTGGCCGAGCAAAAAGCCAAGCAAAAGAGTGAAAAAGCGAAGATGAGTTGGTGGACAAGCTTTAAACTATCAGCTCGTAACCTATCATCAAAAGCTAAAAGAACAATTCTTACTTGTATTGCAGGTAGCATTGGTATTGTCGGTATCTCAGCTGTTCTAGCGGTATCTTCAGGTGTTAAAGGTTATATAGCTTCTATGCAAGATGATATGTTATCTGGTAATCCTATTACGATAGAAGAAACAGCTTTAGATTTAAATGCATTAATGAGTAATATGACAACTTCTGAAAAACTAGAGGTTGTTGAAAATGCTGTTAATGTTGAATCTTTATTAGAATTTATATCTAAGAATTTAGTTGGTGATAATCCAACGATTGTAACTAATGATATTGATGAAAACTATATGGCTTACTTAAATAGTATGCCTCAAGAATACTATAATGTTATGACTTATGATTATGGTATTAATCTAAGCAATAACATCTATACAGATTTTAAAATTAATGATGAAATTACAGAAAATCCATCATTAACAGTTATCAAAAGCATGTATCAATCATTATTAATGACACAAGAAGATTATCGTGAATTTGCTTCAATGATAATGTCTCTTGGTAATACAATGAGTCAAGTTTTACCAAATGAAGAATATGTTATGAGCCAATATGAACTTTTAGATGGTAAGTTTCCAACTAATGAAAATGAATTATTATTAGTTGTTAGTGATGACCAAACTATTACTGATCTTACCTTAGCTCAACTTGGTTATTATTCACAAGAAGAATTCTTATCTTTAGCTATGACACCAGATGCAACAGATAATAAAATGCGTTTTAGTTTTGATGAATTAAAAGCTAAATCATTCTATTATTATCCAAATGATTCTGTTTTTGAATCAATAAATGATGAAAATGTTATGCTTAAATATCAACATCCATTTAAATATAATTCTTATAAAGATGATATTACAACAGGTCAACCTGTTGAATTAAAAGTAGTAGGTGTAATTAAGCCTAAAGATGACTTATATTATGGTTGTTTAAAAAGTGGATTTTATTATACCGAAGCTTTATCAAAAAGAATGTTAGCTGATTCTAAAAATTCAGAAATTATTGAATTTGCTAGAGAAAAAAGTAATGATGATGGTGATTTTAGTTTTGGTGTTAAAGGCCAAATACTAGACCCAAGTTCTGGAAAACCAGTTTCAGTTGATTTATATAATATAGATTATACATATAGATATTATGATGTAGACGGCAATGAAGTAAAAAGTGATACAACATGTCTACCAGGATCTAATTCATCAACATCTCTTATGGGTCAGTTTATGTCTAATGTTAGTGTGTCTGGTCCATCAATGCGTGATCTTGGTGGTAAAGAATTACCTAATTTCATTTCTATTTATCCACTATCCTTTGAAGAAAAAGATTTAGTTACTGATTATTTAGATGCTTGGAATAATGATGGTGATGTAACATTTACTAAAGATGGTAGTACTGTTACTTTAACAAAAGAAGAAAGACTTAACCAAATTAAATATACTGATTCAATGGAATTGATTATTACTATTATTAATGGTTTAATCGATATAGTAACAATAGCATTAATTTGTTTTACAGCTTTATCACTTGTGGTATCATGTGTAATGATTGCAATTATAACTTATGTATCAGTAATGGAACGTGTAAAAGAAATTGGTGTTATTAGATCACTTGGTGGACGCAAGAAAGATGTATCTAACTTATTCAATGCTGAAACAATGATGACAGGTTTAGCTTCTGGTTTAGTAGGTATCGTAATTACTTACATAATTCAAATTGTAGCTAATATTATAGTTTATCAAGTTGCTGGCATTTATCCAATCGCCGCATTACCTTGGTGGCAAGCATTAATAATGGTACTTGTAAGTGTATTATTAAATGCGATATCAGGGTTCATTCCCGCTAGAGGAGCAGCTAAAAAAGATCCAGCTCAAGCTTTAAGAACTGAATAGTTAAAAAAGGCCAATGTTAGTGTTTAATACTAAATTGGTCTTTTTATATAAATTGTAAAGATTTTACAAAATTAAAGAAAAGTATTGACATTGAAAAAAAAAAGACTACTATAAACTTATAGGTTTTACCTATGAAGAAAGGAAGGGTTAGTTTATGAAAAGAATTCTAACTATTATTTTATTATTTACATTTAGCTTTTCTTTAATGTCATTTACAAACGACAATTTTGTAGAAGAGTATGTGGTGTACTTTTCTGATTTAAAAAACATTGATGAAGATTGGTCACAAGAACAGGTGTATGACTATTATTATGAATGCACATTAAAGAATCAAATTTCATTACAATCTGAGCAGTATGATATTTTTGGATGGACATTAACTACTAGTGAATTAGCGTTAGTGGCATTATATCCACAATATGCTATTCCACTAGGCTATACTCGTAACAAAGCAATAGAAGACACACAATTTTATTTTCCAAATAATTGCGGTGATGGTGATTATGGAAATGCCTTTCAACATTGTTACTGGACGATGTTGTTATGCTCTTCTACAACACCAGAATTTGCTTTAGATTTCACAACTGCACATGAAAATTATGATGGTAATAGTGAATTACATAAGAACATGGATTTAACAAATAATAAAGTTGCATATGATTACTACTTAATTAATACGCCATTAGCTGATTCACAATGTGCTATGTTAGCTTTAGACTTATTTAATAATGCTAAGCTAACATATATCATATTTAACTATAGATATTTAAAACAAGTCAATATTGTAATTAGCTCAGGAAAAAGAAGAGAAATATATGCATATGGTAATTTTTATGCATATACAACAACAACTACTCCATATAATGTTCCAAGTGTTATTTATAACTATGTTAATATGGATATAGATGGTCCAATTGCTTAATAAGGAGGAGCAAAATTTATGAAAAAATTTAATATAGTGTTTTCTATTATTTTAATAGTGTTAGCTACTTTACATCTTTGTTGTGCTTGTATTATGGCGTATGCTGATTTTTCAAGATTTGAAGGATTAATTGAAGGATTTTTTCTTATTTCACACATCTATGTTGTATTAGGCTTATTTTTAGTGTATATAATTTTATTATTGTGTTCTATTTTTATAAAGCAATTAAAAGGTATATTTAAATTTAGATATCTTGGTATAAATGTGCTAGCTGTTTGTATTGTGGTTTTAGCTACTTGTATTTGGCTTTATAGATTAGGAGAATTGTTAAATCAATTTTAAATAAAAAAAGAAGGTTGTAAGTGATTTGATATGATATCTCCAAAGTAGACAAATAAAATAATTAAAGAATAACAATCCCTTAAGGGATTCGCGACCTCCAAAATTATTAAAGTCTACTTTGGA
>CASETY010000003.1 GCA_949291115.1 uncultured bacterium | reverse complement strand
GAAATTTTCAAGTTAATATTAGTTGATAAAAAGCCAAAAAGTCCACGATTCTTAGAAAAAATCGTGGACTTTCTTTTAAATGTTAGGCAAACTCGGGTTTTATCATAAACAATAAAAACTAACAACTTTTATTTTTTGGCACTTTAGTGTTGACAGTGCCACTAAAGATATTTATAATATACTTCGTGAGGTGTTTTATATGAAAGAAACTAAAGAATTTAAAACAGAAACGAAAAAATTGTTAGATATGATGATTCATTCTATCTATACACATAAGGAAATATTTTTAAGAGAATTAATCTCTAATGCTAGTGATGCGATCGATAAACGTCATTTCATGTCGCTTACTGATTCTAAGATGCCAATTGTTGATTACGAGATTAAAGTAGAAGCTGATAAAGCAAATCGTACTTTAACTATTAGTGATAATGGTATTGGGATGTCAAAAGAAGAATTAGAAGATAATTTAGGTACAATTGCGAAATCTGGTTCTAAAGAATTTTTAGAACAATTAGATAAAAAAGATACTGATGTTGATATTATTGGTCAATTTGGTGTTGGTTTTTATAGTGCCTTTATGGTAGCTTCTAAGGTTGAGGTATTAAGTCATAAGGTTGGTAGTGATAAAACTTATTTATTTACTTCTGAAGGCTTAGATTCTTATACTATTGAAGAAGTAGATGAGTTAATTGATGGTACTAAGATTACTTTATATTTAAGAGAAAATCAGGAAGAAGAAAATTATGATACTTATTTAGATGAATATACAATTAAAGAATTAATTAGAAAATATTCTGATTATGTAAGATATCCAATTAAAACTTGGGTAACTAAGTATGATAAGCCAAAAGATGGTAAAGAAGATGAAGAATCTACTCATTTAGAATTAGAAACTATTAATTCGATGATTCCTTTATGGAAAAAGAATAAAAATGAAGTAAAAGAAGAAGAATTAAATGAATTTTATAAACAAAAATTCATGGATTATCAAGATCCATTATTAAGTGTCTTTATTAACGTTGAAGGACTTATTACTTATCGTTCATTATTATTCATTCCGCGTAAACCTTTATTTAATATGTATAATGATAAAAATGAAAGAGGATTACAATTATATACAAAAGGTGTCTTCATTTTAGATAAATGTAAAGATTTGATTCCTGAATATTTATATTTTGTTAAGGGTTTAGTAGATTCAGCAGACTTACCTCTTAATATATCACGTGAACTTTTACAAGAAGATCGTCAAATTAAGAAAATAGCTACTAATGTTGAAAAACGTTTACTTCAAGAATTAGAAAGAATGTTAAAGAATGAACCAGAAAAATATCAAGAATTCTTTAAAGATTATGGCAGAGCTTTAAAATTTGGTCTTTATGAAAATTATGGTGCCCGTAAAGAATCTTTACAAGATTTAATCATTTTACATTCTTTAACTTTAGACAAGATGGTTACATTTAAAGAATATAAAGAAAATATGAAAGAAGCCCAAAAAGCTATTTATTATGTTTCTAATTTAGATGGCACTAATGTTAAAGACTTACCACAAGTAGAAGTATTAAAACAAAAAGGCTATGATATTTTAGTATTGAGCGATGATGTTGATGAATTCATGTTACAAGTGATGAAAGATTATGATAAAGTACCTTTCAAATCTATTAGTGAAGCAGATTTAAATTTATTAAATGAAGAAGAGTCTAAAGCAATTGATGATTTAAAAGAAACTAATAAAGATTTCTTAAAAACTTTAAGTGATGATTTAAAAGATGATGTTAGTGAAGTAACTTTATCAAAACGTTTAGTTGATGACGCTTTTTGTTTAACTACTAAAGAAGGCTTATCATTAAGTATGGAAAAAGTGTTGAAACAACAAGATAGTATGGCTAAAGCTTCTAAAGTCTTAGAATTAAATCCTAAACATGAATTATATAATAAATTAGAAAACTTATATAAAGATAATAAATTAGATGAATTAAAAGAATATATTAGTTTCATTTATGACCAAGCTTTAATAGTTGAAGGCTTAGATCCTAAAGACCCAATTAAATATTCTAAAATGGTAACTAAGTTATTATTAAAGTAAAGCCAAAAGCTAAAAGGTAGAATATTACTTTTTAGCTTTTTGTTTTATAACTAGTTTATGTTTATAAATTAATTGTGTAAATTTTGCCGTAAAAATAAATAAAAATTGTGTAAATTTTGCCGTATATAGACAAAAAATGAGCTATAATATCGTCGTATGGAGGTCTTATGATGGTAAATGCCAAACAGAAATCTGTAGAACGACGTAAATTAATATTAAATGGTGATATTTTTAAAACAATTTTAATAGTTTGCCTACCGCTAGCAATCTACCAGTTGTTTAACTCAGTATCAACATTAATTGATCAAATAATATGTGCTGATATTTCAACAGAAGCATCTAATGCGGTGGCGTCTATTGCTCAGCTAAAAAACACAATTTCGGCTTTTGGTGGGGGCTTGGCGGCCGGTGGGGCAGTTTTAGTTGCTAGGTATTTCGGCGCTGGTGATATTAAGATGGCAAAGAAGAGTAGTGGTAATCTTCTCGTTATGTCTATTATCTTAAGTATTATTATTATTGCGATATTTATTCCTTTAGCTAAGCCAATAATGAAGATTTGCCAAATTAGTGATGTAGCTATTGAAATAGGTTATACTTATTTTGTTTTACAATTATTTGAATTAGCCATTGTTAGTTTAAACAATGTCTTTATCGGTTTAGAAAAAGCTAAAGGTAATAGTAAGATTATCTTATATTTAAATGTAGGTGTTATCTTAATTAAACTTGGCTTAACTTGCTTATTTGTTTATGGTTGTCACTTTGATGATATTTTCTGGGTAGAAGTAGCGACAATTATTGCGCAAGCCAGTTTACTTGGAATTGGTATTTTCTATATGTTTAGAAAGGCTAATATTTTACAAGTTACTCCAAGTACTTTTAAAATTAGTAAGGTTATCATAAAAGATATTTTATTTTTATCAATTCCTATTTTCTTCGGTAAATTCATTATGAATTTAGGGAAAGTAACAGTTAATGCTTTATGTGGTTTATTTTATAATGTAAGTACGGATAGTTTAATTGTTGGGGCTCTTGGTATTTCTAATAATATATCCGGGGTTGTAACCGGTATGACTTCAACCTTAGAAGATAGTGAATCTTCAATTGTTAGTCAAAACTTAGGTAATGGTAATTTAAAAAGAACGATTAAATTCTTTATAAGAATTGTTATCATCGCCGCAATTGTAGCTGTTGTTGGATATATCTTAACAAGATTTATTTTCTTAGATGAATTAGTTAATTTATTTAATAGTAATGATGATAAGGGTGCTTATTATACTAATATGATTAAAGAAATTTATGTTTATGATTCTTTATCAATCCCGGCTCTTGGTATTTGTTCAGCCGTTTTAGGTTTACTTTATGGTTATGGCAAGACCTTCTTAGCTACAATTTTAAACTTCTCTAGAATTGGGGTAAGAATTTTATCCATTGTGATTATTCATTATGCCTTACCAGAAGTTAGTGGGCCAACTTGTGCCGGTATTTCAATGGGAATTTCTAACGGAACAATTTTGTTATTATCATTAATCTTCTTTGCGATTTTCTTTATAAGTTTAAAGAAACATGGCTATCATGGTATGCATTTAGCTGATAATGTAACTACAATTAAAGCTTTAAGATTTGAAGAAGAAACTGAAGAAAAGTAAAATAAAGAACTCCTTTCTGTTAATTAGAAGGGAGTTCTTTATTACTTATAAAAGGTTTATTTTCAACATTTAGATTATTAGTTTCATAAATAAAATCTAAAATTTTACTTATCTTAAGTTCGGTATCTAATATTTCATGAAGACCTTTTTTATTATTAGTAATGATATTAACATTCTGTTTTAAAGAATTTAGATAATCTTTCCCTTTTTTATTAAAACCTAAAACTCTTACCATATTATAAGTTTTATAATTAGGCTTTTTTATATTAAATAATAGGTTAATAATACCTCTTTTAATTCTTGAAGAAGTATATCTTTTATTAGTAGATATTTTAATTAATTCGTCTAAATTGGAACTAATTACGGTGTTTTTTAAGATAAGATTCTCTAGGCCTTCAGTAACAAAATTTAAATTAGTTCGTGTTTCGTTATTTAATGCTATAAATTTTAAATAATTAAATAATTTGTTTTCATCTAAAATAGTAGAATTATGGATAATAGATGGGGTGTATTCATTTAATAAATTAAGATTTTTTCTAATTGCTGATGAAGATGTAAAACTACTATTAAGTGGTTTAGTTTCTTTATGATTACTAAAAAGACGTTTTGTTAAAGAAAAATTTATATCATAGTTATTTTCTTTAATGGTTTTCAAATAAGTGAAAGCTAATAAATCATTAGGTTCTAAATTTAAGTCTAAAGCTTTTTTATAAGATATACCTGTTTTTAATTTATGATTTATTAATTTTTCTTTTTCTTGATATTCTACATAAGTATTTTCTAATAAAGCTAAATTACCATGTTCACTACCACAATTAAGCATGTTTACTTTTAATTTTAAAAGTTCATTAATTGCATAAAAACTAAATAAATCAGCGCTATTTAATGCTAAGCTAACTGGTAAGGCAATTATAATATCGGCCTCTGTTAAAGCAGCCTCCACTTTCTTTTCTAAAGGTATAATAGATAAATTACCTCGCATAGTAAAATAAGTAGATAATACTACAATTAGAATATCAGGTTGATATTCTTTTTTTATTTGTTTTAAATGGTATAAATGACCATTATGAAAAGGATTATATTCCGCAATTACACCCATTATTTTCAATTTACATCACCTTTTTTAAATTATACCATATTTATTTAAATAAGATATGGTATAATTAGGTTAAATTGGAGGTTAAAAATATGCAAGATTGGAATTTTAAATTATTATTTAATGATGAAAATGAATTCTTAAAGGCAATAAATGAATTAAATAAAGAACTTACAGAATTAACTAAATTAGAAGGTAAGCTAAATAAAAAGGAAAACTTCATTAAGTTTTTAAAAGGTAGTACTAATTTAGAAATTAAATTAGAAAATATTTATATTTATGCATCTATGCAATATGACCAAAATCAAAAAGATGTAAATGCCTTAGCTCGTTATGATAAGGTTTTAAAATTATTAAATGAGATTAATGAAAAATTAAGTTTTCAAGATGCTGAACTGAGTTCTTTAAATAAAGAAGATTTGTTTAAATATTTAGAAGAAGAACATTTAGATAGTTATAAATATATGATTGATCGGTTATTTTTAAATAAAGACCATATCTTAGATAAAAAAAGTGAAGGCATTATAGCTAGCTATGATGGCGTTTTAAGAGGTTATAATCATTTATATGATAAGTTAGCAGTAGCCGATAATTATAATAAAGAAGTCACTTTATCAGATAATACAAAAATAACTTTAACGGAAAGTAATTATCGTTATTTTTTACAAACATTAGAAAAACAAGAAGATCGTAAGCTTGTCTTTGAAGCAATTTTTGAATATTACTATAAACATCGTCAAACCTTTGCTGGCATTTATGATGGTATTTTATCTTCTTTAAAAGTAAATAAAAATATTAGAGGATATAATTCGATTTTAGAATCACAATTAGGACCTAAAGGTATTGATAAAAATGTCTTTTTAAGTTTGATTGAAACAACCTTAAATAATACCGATGATGTAAAAAGATATTATGAATTAAGAAGAAAATATTTTAAATTAACAAAGATTCATACATATGATCGTTTTAAACCATTTAGAATAAGTAATAAAAAATATACATATGAAGAAGCTAAAGCACTATTCTTAGAAACAACTAAAAAAGTTGGTGGCAAATTCTATGAAAACAGCGTAAAAGTATTAGAAGAAGGCCGTATTGATGTTTTACCAAAAGATGGTAAAAGAACAGGTGCTTATTCAACTGGCTCATATACTAATGGTCCTTTCATTTTATTAAATCATAATGAAACTTTAGATTCAGTCTTTACTTTAGCACATGAAGCTGGCCATTCAATGCACACTTTATTTAGTAATCAAAATAATCCTTATGAAACAGCTAATTATGAGATATTTGTTGCGGAAATTGCCTCTACATTTAATGAAGCTTTACTTTTAGATCATTTAATGAGTAAAGATTTAGATAAAGATACAAAAATTAGTTTATTAGAAATGCAAATAGATAATATTTTATCTACTTTCTATCGTCAAAGTTTATTCGCCACATTTGAATATGAAGCTTCTAAATTAGCAGAAGCTAATAAAGCCATTACTTATGAAGCTCTTAGTGCGATTATGGTTGATTTATATCAAAAATATTATGGCATTGATATTAAAGAAGAAAAATATAAAGAATATGTTTGGGCTTATATTCCGCATTTCTTCCATAGCCCATTTTATGTTTATCAATATGCGACTTCCTTTGCGGCTTCGCAAGCTTTATATTTAAAATGTAAAGAAGAAGGCGAAGTTGCCTTTAAAAAGTATCTAGGTTTATTAAAAGCTGGCGGTAGTGATTATCCAGTTAATTTAGTTAAACAAGCTGGCGTTGACTTAACTAAAAAAGACGCTTTCTTAAGTGTAACAAAACGTCTACATGAATTAGTAGTTTTAATTGAGGAGTTATTACAAAATGACTAGAAAAGCAGGAATTTTACTACATATTACATCTCTTCCTGGTAAATACGGAGTAGGGACATTAGGTAAGGAAGCCTATGATTTTGTTGATTATATCGAAAAAGCTGGCTTTTCTTTGTGGCAAGTTTTACCACTATATCCTACAGGTTATGGTGACTCTCCTTACCAAGCTAACTCATCAAGAGCTTTAAATTATTATTTAATTGACTTAGATATGTTAGTTGAAGAAGGTCTTTTATCAAAAGAATTCATTAATGATATGCATTTTAAAACAGAAGGTCGGGTTGATTTTAATTATTTATTTAAATATAAAATGTTGGCTTTAAAAGAAGCATTTTCTAATTTTAAAGAAGATGAAGAATTTTTCAGCTTTGTAAATAAAAAAGAATACCATGAATTTGCAATATTCATGACTTTAAAAGAAATGTTTAATTATGAATCATGGGATAAATGGCCTAAAGATTATTTAAATTATAATGAAAAAATTGAAGAAAAAGTTCTAACTAAATATAAAAACACTTACTTATTTTATCAATTTACGCAGTACATTTTCTTAAAACAATGGTATAAATTAAAAGCCTATGCCAATATGCATAACATTCAAATAATTGGTGATATTCCTTTATACTTGGCTTATGATAGTAGTGATGTTTATATGCATAAAGAGTTATTCTTACTAGATAAAAAAGGCCAAATGACTAAAGTTGCTGGTTGTCCACCAGATGCTTTTAGTGATGATGGTCAGCTATGGGGTAATCCGATTTATAATTATAAATATATGGCTTTAGATGATTATAAATGGTGGAAAGAAAGAATTAAAAATGAATTAACTATTTTTGATTATTTAAGAATTGACCATTTTAGAGGATTAGATCGCTACTACGCTATTCCATTTGGCGAAAAAACAGCTCGTAATGGTAAATGGGAAAAAGGTCCTAAAGAAAAACTATTTACTGGTCTAAACTGTGAAAATATTATCGCTGAAGACTTGGGTGTTATGGATAATGGTGTTATTAGATTGTTAAAGAATACGGGTTTTCCTGGTATGAAAGTTTTAGAATTTGCCTTTGATGGTTCAAGCACTAATGATCATAAACCGAGTCTTTATAAAAATGATAATTTAGTATGTTATACAGGTACTCATGATAATTCACCACTTCTTGGTCATTTTAATTCCTTAAATGATTATCAAAAAGAAGTATATCTTAATGATTTAAAACAAGAATTGGAAAAAGCTAAAATAAGTACAGAAATTAATGATATTTCAACTATGTTAGATAAAGTAATTGAACTATGTTTTGCCTCTAAAGCTAAATTTGCTATTATACCTTTACAAGATTTACTTCATTTAGATGAAGATTCAAGAATGAATCGTCCATCTACTTTATCAACTTTAAATTGGTCATATAAAGCTAATAAAACAGATTTTAAAGCTCCTTTAGCTAGTAAAATTCATAAATTATTAAAAAAATATAAAAGATTATAAAAAAAGTGGCCCTACTGCTTAAACAGTAGAGCCTTTTCGTATACTAAAACTAGGAGTGTAACCTCTTAGTTTTAGTATACGAATTTAGATAATGCAAAATTTGATTTAGATTCAAAATTGATTGGCAACACTAATATCCCTAATGTTCAAAATACAGTCGATAAATAACACTTAAAAAATAACAAAACAAAAATTTCCTCTTAATAAGAGGATTTTTTTATACAACTTAATTTAGAAAAATAAACTAACTTCTTTTAATAAAGCTTTAGTTATGATAGAATAATTAATTGGTGATTAACTATGGAAAAATATTTAGAAGTAGAACGTTCTATAATAAAAACTTATCGTAAACACATATGGGCTCCTTTTATTAGAGCTCTAAAGGAATATAATTTATTAGAAGAAAACGATCATATTTGTGTATGTATGTCTGGTGGTAAAGATTCTTTTTTAATGGCTAAGTTATTTCAAGAATTACATCGTCATAGCGATTTTAATTTTAATGTTGAATTTTTAGTTATGGACCCTGGCTATAAAGAAGAAGTAAGGCAAAGAATATTAGCTAATTTAGAACTTTTGAAAATAAATGCACATATAGTAAAGACCGATATTTTTAAAATTACTGAGATTATGGGTGGTAAACCTTGCTTCTTATGCGCAAGAATGCGTAGAGGTGTTTTATATAAAGAAGCTATAAAGTTAGGGTGTAATAAAATCGCCTTAGGACACCATTTTGATGATGCCGTTGAAACAACTTTATTATCGATGTTTTATAATGGTAAACTACAAGTTATGCCACCTAAATTAGTTAGTGATAATTATGAGGGTATGGAGTTAATAAGACCTCTTTATCAAATAGAAGAAAAAGACATTTTAAATTGGGTTAAATATAATAATTTAGAATTTATTGATTGTGCTTGTAAATTTACTGAAAAGAAACAAGATAGTAAAAGACAAGAAATTAAGGAATTAGTTAAGGAATTAAAAAAAATAAATCCTATTATTCCCCAAAACATTTTTAAAGCTCCTTTTAATTGTAATGTTGGGACAATGATGGGACTATATGTTGATGATGAATATTTAGATTTTAATACACTATATGAAAGGCGTAAAGAAAATGCTAGAAAGAATGGAAGGACTAATAAGTAAAGAAGAAATAGAAACTCTTAAAACTAAAAAAATAATTCTTTTTGGTTTAGGCGGTGTTGGGTCCTATGTGGCTGAAATTTTAGTTAGAGCAGGTATTAATAATCTAACAATTGTCGATTTTGATAAAGTAGATATTACTAATATTAATAGACAATTAATAGCTTTACATTCAACTATTGGTAAACTTAAAACAGAAGTTATGAAATGTAGGCTTTTAGATATTAATAATGAGCTTAATTTAAAAGCTTTAGCTTTAAAAATAGATGAAAATAACATTAAAGAATTTCATCTTGAAGAATATGATTATGTAATTGATGCCATAGATGATGTAAAAGCTAAACTAGCTATTATTGTAGAAGCTAAAAAATATGCTAAAAAGATTATTTCTTCAATGGGAACTGGTAATAAACTAGATCCAACTAAGTTTAAAATAACAGACATTTCTAAAACAGAAATGTGCCCTTTAGCTAGGGTAATGCGTAAAAAACTAAAAGAATTAAACATAAATAAAGTAAATGTTCTTTTTTCAACCGAGGAAATTTCAAAAGACATTAAAGATAAGAGTTACCCTCGTAGTGTCGCTTTTGTTCCATCGGTAGCGGGTATTTTAATTGCTCGTTTTGCAATATTAGATTTGTTAGGAAGGATTTAAAAATGCTTAAAAATAAAATTGTAGAAAATGCGATTATTGATTTAAATAATGAAGAAATATATGGGAAAACTATTATTGATAAACCAAATATTACCCTAAAAAATGGAACTTTAGTCTATGATTTATATCATGCTAAAGAAGTAGATGGTAAGAAAGTTGGTACTACAGGTAGTGCATCTGTTCTAATAACTAAAGAAGCTTTAAACTTTAAAGCTTATAATGTAACATTTAAAAATAGCTTTGAAGATTTAAACACTAAATCACGTCAAGCAGTAGCTATTAAATGTATGGCTGATAATGCTTATTTTAAAGATTGTAAGTTCTTAAGCTATCAAGATACTCTTTATTTAGACGAAGCAAAAAATATTGTAATTGAAGATTCTATAATTAAAGGTGATATTGATTTTATTTTTGGTTCAGCAGAAGTTACTTTTAATAATTGTCTAATTGAAACAACAAAATCAAATTCATTATATTTTATGGCTCCTAATACTAAAAAAGAATATAATAGTGGCTTTAAATTTAATAACTGTACATTCATAAATAATAATGAAGAATTTTGTTACCTTGGTAGACCATGGTATCCTAGCGGAGCTAATTTTTTAATGTATCCACAAATTGAGATTAATGATTCTAAATTTATAGGTAATATTAAACTTGAACTAGTAAAAATGGAAAAGAGCACTAGAGATGATTATAAATTAATTATTAATAATTCAACTATTAATGGTAAATTAATAAATATTAAGATTGTAAAATAAAAAAATTCTGGAGACTATTCTCCAGAATCTAAACAAACATTTTTCTTATGTGTTTTAACCAATAAGATAATATAATAGATAGGTAATAAAATGAATGTAGTTACAATTTTTAGTAAAGCTGAAAATAGCACACATTCTAATTCAGGGTTAAAACCAGGCGCAAACATATAGCCTGTATGGAACATAATCATACCTACCATATTATATATGAATATCATAAACATTAAACCTACAAAAATGCCATTTACAACACTAAATTTTTTATATTTCTTTTTAATTAAGTTAACTTCAAATAATATTTCTTCACCTAAAATAATAGCTGTTACAACAAACATTGAAGAACCATAGGGAACATTGTTACCTGATATAAATAAATTTAAAATTAGTAAAGCAAAACTAATAATAGCATAAGGAATTAAAATTATATCTAGTTTTTTCATAAAAATCACCTTTTCTTTCTATAAAATTATTATAGTTCTAATAACTCAAAAAGTAAACAAAAAAAACAATTTATTTTATAAAAAAGCTGTATCATAATCTTTTATTTTCAACTATTTTAAAGGCTTCTTCATAAGTTTTATTAGTATGTTTAACTATTAAATTACTCATAAATTTAAAATATTCTTCTAAGCCTTCATCAGTTGTTATACAAGCATGTAGTCTTTTAGTTACATCATTTTTATAAAGTTTTATCTTTCCATCAACAACATCTACTCTAATTAATGCTTTTTCCATTGGAATGTAACCATAAGTTATCATAAAAGCGTTCCATCTAAGGTGTTCCATATAAGCTAAGGCACCTCTTTTAGATATTGGCTTTTTTGAAGAAGAACGGTCATAATAAACAATCTCTTTTTCTTTTAATTTACCAAAGTCATCATAAATATTTAAATATTCTTCTTTAGAAATAGCTTGGTCAATTTGCTTTGTCCAATCGAGATCAGGTTGTAATTTTGAATCACTCTACCATGTGATGTTATTCTGAGTCAAAAATCTTTCAATTTTGGTTAAAGAATTTTTGTCTTGTGATTTATGAGAAATAAAAACATCATATTTTTTCATAACAAAATCTCGGTTTAATTATTATGTAATAATTAAAAATACTTCTTAATACGAAAAATAAGGTGATTATTCTTATGGTGGTTTTGAAAATATGATATATAAATAATTGTGAGATATCATTTTAATTAAGATTTTATAGCTAATTATATTGCATTATAAATAGTTAATTTTATTTAAAGAAAAGCAGTGATTAATTAGAAGCGTTTTTACTTAAAAAGTATGATTTTTTTGCTTGTAAAAGTTTATTAGTTATGCTAATATATAAAACAAGAAAAAAGTGTCTAAAAGACTTTTTGTTTGTATTACACTTCCTTCTAGTCTTTTAGGCTAGAAGGTTTTTTTCTTGAAAGAGAGGTACTATGATGAAAGGCTTATTAACTTTAAAGAATCTAAGTACAACGAAAATCAAAGAAATTATTGAATATGCGCTTAAATTAAAGGGTGGTGCCACCAAAACCTATTCAGGTAAGAAGATGGCCACCCTTTTTTTTGAAAATTCAACACGCACTCAATATTCTTTTCAAACTGCGATGTTAAACTTAGGTATTAATGTTTTATCATTTAATGCTTCATCATCTTCAATTAATAAAGGTGAGTCATTATATGATACAGTAAAAACATTTGAAGCGCTCGGTTTAGATGGGGTTGTAATTAGACATTCACAAGATGAATATTTTAAGGAATTAGAAAATATTAACATGCCGATTTTTAATGGTGGTGATGGTGCTAGTAATCATCCAACTCAAAATTTATTAGATTTAATGACTATTTATGAAGAATTTGGTCATTTTGAGGGTTTAAAGATTGCGATTGTTGGTGATATTAGCCATTCAAGAGTAGCCCACGGTAATATTGAAATTATGGAAAGATTAGGTATGGAAACTTATATTTCTGGTCCAGAGGAATATAATGATCATAGTGCTAAATATATTAGCTTAGATGAAGCTTGTAAAACTTGTGATATTATTATGTTATTAAGAGTGCAATTTGAACGTCATTTAGAAAAAATGAGTATAACTAAAGAAGAATATCATAAGAATTATGGTTTAACTTTAGAAAGATATGAAATGTTAAAAGATAATACTATTATTATGCATCCAGCACCTGTTAATAGAGGAATTGAGATAGATTCTAGTTTAGTGGAGGCTAAAAAGAGCCGCATTTTTAAACAAATGACTAATGGTGTTTATGTAAGAATGGCAGTTATTAGTATGGTATTAGATGGTGATTTATAATGATAGTTATTAAAAATGGTTTTATATTAGAAAATAATGAATTAGTTAAAAAAGATATCTATATTGATAATGGTTTAATAGTAGAAAAACCAGACTATTTGGTAGAAGAAGAATATGATGCCACCGACTGTTTAGTAAGTCCTGGCTTTGTTGACATTCATGTTCATTTAAGAGAACCTGGCTATTCTTATAAAGAAACAATTAGAACAGGTACTTTAAGTGCAGCTAAAGGTGGTTTTACCACTATTTTTGCGATGCCTAATTTAAAGCCTACACCTGATAGTTTAATTAATTTAAAAGTTGAAGAAGAGCTAATAAAAAAAGATGCTTTAGTTAATGTTTATCCTTATGCTTCTATTACTAAAAAAGAAGAAGGAAAAGAATTAAGTGATATTGATGAACTAAGTCCTAAAGTATTAGCTTTTAGTGATGATGGGGTTGGGATTAATGATTATGACTTATTAACAAAAGCAGCTTTAAAATTTAAAGCTAATGATAAGGTGTTAGTATCTCATGCCGAAAATAATATTTATAAGACAAAACCAGAAGGAGAATATTTGGCGGTTAAGGAAGAAGTCAAGGTAGCTTTAGCTACCAAGGTAAAATATCACTTTTGTCATTTATCAACAAAAGAATCTTTTTCATTTGTAAAGGAAGCTAAATTAAAGGGAGCTAGTGTTACTTGTGAAGTAACACCTCATCATTTATTCTTAAATGAAACAATGATTAATAATCCTAATTTTAAAATGAATCCGCCTTTAAGAAGTAAAGAAGATCAAGAAGAAACAATTAAGGCTTTATTAGAAGGAACCGCTTCAATTATTGCTAGTGATCATGCTCCGCATAGTAAAGAAGAAAAGAATTGTGAATATAATAAAGCTTTAAATGGCATTATTGGTTTAGAAACAACGGTCCCACTTGTTTATACTTATTTAGTAAGAACAAATAAAGCTACTTTAAGTGATATGACTAATTGGTTAATTCATAATCCTCGTAAACTAATGAATTTAAAACCTACTAGTTTAAATGTAGGAGAAGTAGCTGATATTTGTGTTATGGATTTAAAAAATCATCATAAATATAGTTTAGATGAGATTTTATCTAAAGGATATAACACACCATTTATTGGTTATGATTTATATGGTTATATGCGTTATACTTTTGTGAAAGGAAAATTGGTTTATAGGTGTCAAAAATGAAAAGAAAACTGGTTTTAGAAAATGGAATGACTTTTTATGGTGAAGGTTTTGGATCTAAAAAAGAAAAGATTGCTGAAATTGTTTTTAACACTTCAATGGTAGGTTATCAAGAAATATTATCTGACCCCTCTTATTGTGATCAGATTGTCGTTATGTCATATCCTTTAATTGGCAATTATGGTTTAACTGATGATGATTATGAATCTAAAAATATTTATATGTCAGGCTTTGTGGTAAGAGAATATAATGATTTACCATCTAACTTTCGTTATACTAGGACTTTAGGTGATGCCATGGAAGAAAATGGTGTTGTAGGAATCTCGGAAATTGATACGCGCGAGCTTGTTAGAATAATTCGTGATTATGGCTCTATGAAGGCAATTATCACCAATGTTGATAAGCCTTTAGAAAAGTGCTTAGAAGAGTTAAATAACTATAAATATCCAATTAATCAAGTAGAAAAAGTTTCTTCAAAAAGAGTGTGGTATTCACGAACACGTAATCCTTTATACAATGTTGTTTGTGTTGATTGTGGTTGTAAGTTAAATATTATTCGTAAGCTCAATGAATTAAAGGCTAATGTTATAGTTGTGCCTTATAATACTTCATTTAAGGAAATTATGAAATATCATCCTGATGGACTATTTTTATCAAATGGACCTGGTGATCCAACTAATGTTAAACAAGTTATTAATTTAGTAAAAGAGGCTAAAGGTAAATTACCTATTTTAGGTATTTGTTTAGGCCATCAAATTATAGGTCTTGCTTATGGAGCTAGCACTTATAAAATGAAGTTTGGTCATAGAGGCGCTAATCATCCAGTTTTAGATTTAGAAACTAATAAAGTAGAAATAACTAGTCAAAATCATTCTTATGCTATTGATAAAAACTCGCTTTTAAATACAGGCTTAAAATTAACGCATGTTAATTTAATTGACAATGAAGCAGAAGGAATGAAAGATGAAATAAATAAAGTAATAAGTGTTCAATATCACCCTGAATCAGCGGCAGGTCCTGAAGATTCAACTTATTTATTTAATCGTTTTGAAAAACTTTTAAAGGAGGCTAAAGCAAATGCCAAAGCGTAATGATCTTAAAAAAATTATGGTAATTGGTAGTGGACCTATTGTAATAGGCCAAGCTGCCGAATTTGATTATGCTGGTACGCAAGCATGTCTAGCTTTAAAAGAAGAAGGTTATCAAGTAATTTTAGTAAACTCAAATCCAGCAACTATTATGACTGATACTAAAATAGCGGATAAAGTTTATATGGAACCACTTGATTTAGAATATGTCGCTAAAATTATTCGTCATGAAAGGCCTGATGGCTTAATTTGTTCAATCGGTGGGCAAACTGGTTTAAACTTAGGTATGCAACTTTATAAAAAAGGTATTTTAGAAGAATGTCAAGTTGAATTGTTAGGCACTTCTTATGAAGCTATTCATCAAGCTGAAGATAGAGAAGCGTTTAGAGAACTTTGCTTAAAAATTAACGAACCAATTTTAGAAAGTGTTAATTGTAAAAGTGTAAGTGAAGTAAAAGAAGCGGCTTTAAAAATTGGTTATCCTGTTATTTTAAGACCAGCTTTCACATTGGGTGGTACTGGTGGTGGTTTTGCGAATAATGAAGATGAAATTGAAGAATTAGCTAAAAATGCTTTAAAATTATCACCAGTTTCAGAAGTTCTAGTTGAAAAATCAATTAAAGGTTTTAAAGAAATTGAATATGAGGTTTTAAGAGATAAAAATGATACTGCGATTGTTGTATGTAATATGGAAAATGTTGATCCAGTTGGTATTCATACAGGTGATAGTATCGTAGTGGCTCCTTCGCAAACTTTAACTAATAAAGAATATCAAATGTTAAGAAATAGTGCTTTAAAGATTATTAGAGCCTTAAAAATTGAAGGTGGTTGTAATGTCCAATTTTCATTAGATCCTTATTCCTTTGAATATTATGTAATTGAAGTAAATCCAAGAGTTAGTCGATCTAGTGCTCTCGCCTCTAAAGCTTCTGGTTATCCAATCGCTAGGGTGTCTGCGAAAATCGCTTGTGGGATGTTACTAAATGAAATTGATATTGCGAATACTAAAGCTTCTTTTGAACCAACTTTAGATTATGTGGTAACGAAAATTCCGCGTTTTCCTTTTGATAAATTCCAAACGGCTAATCGTCATTTATCAACCCAAATGAAGGCAACTGGCGAAGTTATGGCGATTGGTAGAACAATTGAAGAATCTTTGCTAAAAGCTGTTCGCTCTTTAGAAAATAAAGTAGATCATCTATATTTACCAAAGTTAGAACAATTAAATAATAAAGAATTATTAGCGTTTATTAATTTAGAAACAGATGAAAGAATCTTTGCGATAGCTGAAGCTTTAAGAAGAGATATTACGATTGATGAATTAAATCAATTAACAAAAATAGATCGTTTATTTTTAGATAAGATTAAACATATTATTGAATTAGAAAGAGAATTTAAGAAAGCTAAACTTAGTAAGGAAGTTATTTATAAAGCTAAACGTTATGGTTTTAGTGATAAATATTTAGCTAAAGTATTTAATTTATCAGAAGAAGAATTATTTAAGTATCGTAAAGAAAATGATATTATGCCAGTTTATAAAATGATTGATACTTGTGCTTCTGAATTTAAAAGCTATATTCCTTATTTTTATAGTACTTATGAACATGAACAAGAAAGTATTCGTTCTAATAAAGAAAAAATTGTTGTTTTAGGTTCAGGGCCAATAAGAATTGGTCAAGGTGTTGAATTTGATTATTCAACAGTTCACGCTATTTGGGCGATTATTGAAGAAGGTTATGAAGCGGTTGTTATAAACAATAATCCGGAAACTGTTTCTACTGATTATACTTTATCAGATAAATTATATTTTGAGCCATTATGTTATGAAGATGTAATGAATATTATTGATTTTGAAAAACCTAAAGGTGTTGTTGTGGCTTTAGGTGGGCAAACAGCTATTAATTTAGCTAATAAACTTTCTAATAGTGGTATAAATATTATTGGGGCTTCAGCTAAGGCTATTGATGATGCTGAAGATAGAGAAAAATTTGAAGTTTTAATGAATAAATTAAATATTCCAATGCCTAAAGGTAGAGGTGTATTATCAATTGAAGAAGGTATTTTAGAAGCTAATCGCATTGGTTACCCTGTTTTAGTTAGACCATCATTTGTTTTAGGTGGTAGAATGATGCATATTGTATATGATGAAGCTTCTTTGAGAGCTTTTATTAAAGAGGCTTTAGATTATGATAGTAGTGTACCTGTTTTAGTTGATAAATATGTTAGTGGACAAGAATGTGAAGTAGATGCGATTACAGATGGCGTTGATATTTTCATTCCTGGTGTTATGGAACATATTGAAAAAACGGGTGTTCATAGTGGCGATTCAATGAGTGTATATCCATCTTATTCTTTAAATGAAAAAGTATTAGAAAAAATATATGATTATACTAAGAAAATAGGTATCAATTTAAAGTTAATTGGTTTATTTAATATTCAATTTATTGTTGATAAGGATGAAAATGTTTATATTATTGAAGTAAATCCTCGTTCATCAAGAACAGTTCCTTTCTTAGCTAAATCTACTAATGTTCCTATTGCAAATATCGCGATGAAAGTAATGCTTGGCCATAGTTTAAAAGAACTAGGTTATGTAGGCGTTTATCCACGTAAAAATCGTTGGTATGTAAAATCACCAACCTTTAGTTATACTAAAATTACCGGCTTAGATGCGGTTTTATCTCCAGAAATGAAATCAACAGGAGAAGCTATTGGCTATGATAAGTCGCTTAATAGAGCTTTATTTAAGTCGCTTAAAGCCTCTGGGATGCGTGTAAGCAATTATGGAACTGTTTTTGCGACAATTGCTGATCATGACAAAGAAGAAGCCTTAGTCCAAATTAAACGTTTTTATGATTTAGGTTTTAATATTGTGGCTACTAAGGGAACAGCTACTTTCTTAAAACAAAGAGGAATAAGAACGAGAGTCTTAAAGAAGATTAGTGAAGGTAGCGAAGATATTTTAAATTATTTACGTAAAGGCTTTATTACTTATGTTATTAACACAGTTAATTTAAGTATTACTTCTAATCATAAAGATGGTGCTTTAATTAGAAGATGTGCAATTGATAATAATGTACCTGTCTTTACTTGTTTAGATACAGTTAATGTATTATTAAATGTATTAGAAGAAACTACTTTAAGTGTTTCAACTATTGATGGTGAATAAGATGAAAGAAGTATGTTTAGAAGTTGTAAGTAATGATTTTGTTAATAAAGACGTTTATTTAATGACTTTAAAAGGAGATTTAAATAAATTAGAATGTGGCTCATTTATTAATTTAAAACTAGATAATTTATATTTACGTAGACCTTTTTCTATATTTGATTCAAAAGAAGATGAAGTAAGTATTTTGTATAAAGTAGTAGGTGAAGGAACTAATTTAATGAAAGATATTAAACCTAATACAAAAATAAATGCTTTAGTTGAACTTGGTCATGGTTTTACAGAATTTAGTAAGAAGCCTTTGTTAATTGCGGGGGCTTTGGGGGTTGCTCCTTTCTATTACTTAGTTAAAGAATTTAATAAATTAAATATTAAACCCACTTTAATTTATGGTGATAGAACCATGGATAATTTTGTTATGTTAGACTTTTTTAAAGAACATACTAATTTAATATTAGTAACTGATGATGGTAGTAGTGGTTATAAAGGTAATCCTGTCAATTATTTAAAAGAAAATGAAATTGACCATGATTATTATTATGCATGTGGGCCAAATATTATGCTTAAGAACTTAGCAATGATAAGCAAACAAGGTTATTTATCCCTAGAGGCTAGAATGGGCTGTGGTTTTGGAGCTTGTATGGGTTGTTCAATTAAAACAACTAAAGGTTATAAACGTGTTTGTAAAGAAGGACCGGTTTTCTTAGCTAGTGAGGTAATTTATGAATAAAGAAATTAAATTATTTAATCACACATTTAAAAATCCTATTATGCCTGCCTCAGGAACTTTTGGTTTTGGCTATGAATTTTCTAATTATTATGATTTAAATATTTTAGGTTCTATTGTATTAAAAGGGACAACCTTAGAAGAACGCTTTGGTAATCCTTTACCAAGAATTGCCGATTGTCCTAATGGCCTTTTAAATTCGATTGGTCTTCAAAATCCTGGTATTGATAAAGTTATTAATGAAGAATTAGTTAAGTTAAAAAAAGTATATAATGATAAAGTTATTATCAATGTTGGTGGTCACTCTTTTGAAGATTATCTTAAAACTTGTGAAAAATGTAATGATGTAGAAGATATTTTAGCGGTTGAACTTAATATTAGTTGTCCAAATGTTAAAGAAGGTGGTATGCAATTTGGTCTTGATGAAGAGGTTGCATATAAGCTTGTAAAAGAAGTTAAAAAGGTTTTAACTAAGCCCTTAATTGTTAAACTATCACCAAATGTTACTGACATTGTTAAGATGGCAAAAGCAGTCGAAAAAGCCGGGGCAGATGCGATTAGTTTAATTAATACCTTAGTTGGTATGCGTGTTGATTTAAATACCAAAAAGCCTATTTTAGCCGTTAAAAAAGGTGGCTATAGTGGACCTGGTGTTTATCCGGTAGCTTTAAGAATGGTTTATGATGTTTATGAAAATGTTAATATACCAATTATTGGTATGGGTGGTATTAGTAGTGCTAACGATGTTATTGAGATGATGTTAGCGGGGGCATCACTTGTTGAAATAGGTTCTTTAAATTTAGTTGATCCATTAGGTTTACCAAAAATTATCGCTGATTTAGATAAAGTGATGGTTAAATATAACATTAATGATTTAAATTCAATTATAGGACTAGCTCATAAGTAAAAAATATGTTAAAATATTTTTTAGATAATCTTATGAAGGAAGTTGATATTTTATGTTAACAATTGCTGATCCAATTGCGAGTTTTTTAGGTAATTGGTCTAGTAGTATTTCAATAGGTTCTATATTACTAAGATTAGTATTAGCTATTTTACTTAGTTTTTTAATTGGTATTGAACGTTCTGCTCGTAATCATGCGGCGGGACTTAGAACCTATATTTTGGTTACGATTGGGGCGACTATCGCCATGATTACAAATCAATTTTTAGCTGAAAAATATGCAGGCGATGCCGCTCGTTTAGGTGCCCAGGTTATTTCTGGTATTGGTTTTTTAGGTGCTGGAACGATTATGATTACTAGTCGTAGTCAAATAAGGGGTTTAACGACTGCAGCTGGTATGTGGGCATGTGCATGTATGGGTCTTGCAATCGGTATTGGTTTTTATACTTTGGCTCTTTTTGGGGGAATAGCTATTTTTATTTGTTTAACCATCTTACAGTCTTTTGAATCTTATTTTAAAGATCGTAGTCGTAGTTTTACTATTCACGTTGAGCTTAAAGGTTTTGAGGATTTAAAGTGTTTACTTTTACAAATTAGAAAGCAAAATGTTTCTATTCAAAGAATTGAATCTAACCAAGCTTATCAAGATTCTGGCTTAGCTGTTTATACTGTTTATCTTTATTATAAAGCAGATCGTAAAAAGTTTACGCATGTGCAGTTTATTTCTAATTTAAAAAATTTAGATTATGTAAATTATATTGAGGAGATCTCTTAATAAAATGAAAAAAGAAGTAATAATTGCTTGTGATTTTAAGAATGAAGAAGAATTATTCAATTTTTTAAAATTATTTGATGATGAAAGGCCATTTTTAAAAATTGGTATGGAAATATTTTATAAAGAAGGACCTAATTTAGTTAGAAAATTAAAAAAATTAGGCTATAAAATATTTTTAGACTTAAAACTATGTGATATTCCTAATACAGTATCACACGCTTTATTAAATTTAAAAGAATTAGATGTTGATATTGTAAATGTTCACGCTTTTGGTGGTTTTAAAATGCTTACGGAAGCTAAAAAAGCTTTAGAAGGTTCTAATACTAAATTAATAGCGGTAACTATTTTAACTTCTTTAGATGAAGAAGCTATTCATAATGAACTAAAGATTCAAAAGCCATTAAAAGAAGTTGTCTATGATTACGCTAAAATGGCCAAAGAAGCTGGCTTAGATGGTATTGTTTGTTCACCATATGAAGCACCTTTAGCTAAAGAATTAGGCTTAATGTCTATCACACCTGGTATTCGCTTAAGTGGTGATGAAAAAGGTGATCAAAAAAGAGTTACTACTCCTAAAGATGCAAGTAAATTAGGTAGTACTTACATAGTGGTTGGTAGAAGCATTACAAGAGCTTTAGACCCTAAAAAAGCTTATTTAAGAGCAATGGAGGAATTTAATAATGAATGTTAGTAAAGAAGTTGCGAAAGTTTTACTTGATATTAAAGCGGTGTTTTTAAGTCCTAGTAAACCATTTACCTGGGCAAGTGGTATAATTTCTCCAATTTATTGTGATAATCGTCTAATTTTAGGGGAAGTAAAAAGTAGAAATTTAGTTGAAGAAGCTTTAGCTAATTTAGTTAAAGAAAAATATAGTGATGTAGAAGTTTTAATGGGAACGTCTACAGCAGGTATTCCCCACGCTGCTTATGTTTCTAGCATTTTAGGTTTACCTATGGGTTATGTTAGAAGTAGCGAGAAAAACCATGGTAGACATAACCAAATTGAAGGTGCTAGTGTAAATGGCAAGAAGGTAGTAGTTATTGAAGATTTAATTTCAACAGGTGGTTCAGTTATTGAGGTTGTCAATGCTTTAAGAGAAAATGGTGCCATTGTTTTAGGAATCGCTTCTTTATTTACTTATAATTTAGAAAAAGGTAAACTTCGTTTACAAGAAGTTAATGTTATTAATCATTCTTTAAGCAATTTTGAAGCTTTAGCTGAAGTAGCCTTAGAAAGCAATTATATTACTTCTAAAGAATATGAAAAAGTTTTAGCTTTTAGAAAGAATCCTAACGATTCTTCGTGGCAAAATTTGTAATAAATGTAGTATTAGGATAAAGGTGATTTAACTTTTATTCTAATACTTTTTCTTTTAAATATCGCTATTGATATAATTTTAAATATATTTTGCAATTTAACTAGCTATATAGTAAAATATACTTGACGTCCTAAAAAACTAGTTATTAACTAGTGCGGTAAAGGAGAAGATAAAATGCTTATAACTTTAGTTATTGATTCTTATCAAGATAAGTCAAATGGGGTGGCAATGACGACTGAACGTTTTGCGAATGTCTTTATTGAATTAGGTCATGAAGTTCAAATTATTGCTGGTCAAGTTGATTCTAAAGGTAAGTTAAAAGGTGTTAGTTTAGGGGTATCAAAAGTACCGGTTTTATATCAGGTATCAAAGATGCAAGGCTTTTATTTTGCAAAATGCAAAAAAAAGGCTATTAAGGAAGCAATTTTAAAAAGTGATGTGGTTCATTTCTTATTCCCTTTTAAAATTGAAAGATATGGTAAAAAGATATGTGATAAATATCATATTCCTTCAACAGCGGCTTTTCATTTATTGCCAGAAAATATCACATCAACTATCAGATTAAATACGAAAGTTGTAAATGATTTAATATATAAAAAATTTAGAAATTTCTATAATAAATTTTCTTATGTTCATTGTCCATCACAAATGACTAAAAAGCAATTATTAAGTCATGGCTATACTTCTAATTTAGAAGTTATTTCTAATGGTATTAGTCCTAAATTTAAGAAAATAAAAGTAGAAAAACCAGCTGAACTAAAAGATAAATTTGTTATTTTAATGATTGGTCGTTTATCTGTTGAAAAAAGACAAGATTTAATTATTGAAGCTGTAAATAAATTACCATTTAAAGATAAGATTCAATTAATCTTTGCTGGTAAAGGACCAGAGGAAAATAGACTTTCTAATTTAGCTAAAAATTTACCTAATCCCCCAATTTTTAAATTTTTTAATCAAGATGATTTATTAAATTTAATTAATACAGCTGATTTATATATCCACGCTTCTGATGCCGAAATTGAAGGCATGAGTTCTATGGAAGCTTTTGCTTGTGGTTTAGTTCCTATTTTTTCTGATAGTGATTTATCAGCTGGTAGTCAGTTTGCCCTAGATGAAAATAATTTGTTTAAAAATGGTGATTCGACTGATTTAGCTAATAAGATTACTTATTGGTATCGAAATAGTGAACAAAGAGCTAAGCGTGGTGAAGAATATATTGCGTTTGCGAAAAATTATTCTTTAGAAACTTCAGTTAAAGCTTTAGTTGAAGTTTTCAAAAAAGCTATTGCAAAGGAAAAGGAATAATGGAAGGCTTCTTATTAGTTGATAAACCTAAGGGCTTAACTAGTCAACAAGTTTTAATTAAAATTAAAAAAGCTCTTAATATTAAACATATTGGTCATAATGGGACTTTAGATCCTAATACAACAGGTTTAATGGTAGTAGGTTTAGAAAGAGCTTGTAAATTATTTAATTATATTAGTGATAAGACGAAAGTATATGAAGCAAAAATCATTTTTGGCATTTTAACTGACACTTATGATTTAGATGGGGTTATTTTAAAAGAAGAATTTCCTAAATTAACTAATGAAGAGGCTTTAGCTCAAATAAAATATTTAAAAACTAAAACTACGCAAATTCCCCCTATTTTTTCTAGTATAAAAGTAAATGGTAAGAAATTATATGATTATGCTAGAAAAAATGAAGAAGTAGTAATTAAAGAAAGAGAAGCTATTATTTATGATTATGAAATAATAACGCCTTTAACATTAGTTAATAACCATTATGAAATAGATATTAGACTTCACACATCAAGTGGTTTTTATGTTCGTAGTTTCGCTAATGATTTAGGTAAATTATTAAATACTTATGCTTCTTTAAAAGAATTAAGAAGAATAAAAAGTGGCGCTTTAAGTGTAGGTAATAGTTATACTTTAGAAGCAATCTTAAATAATAATTATAAAATTATAGAAATTGAAAATTTCTTTAATTTTAGAAAAATTAATATCAGTGAAAGAACTTATAAATTTGCTAGTAACGGGGTAACTTTATATCCTAAAAATTTTAAAGAAATTATTAATGAAAAATATATAAGTTTATTTTATGAAGATAAACTTGTAGCCATTTATGAAAAAATAAACGATATTTTTAGACCAATATTTATTAAAAAGTAAGAGAGGTTAGTAATTAATCTTTCTTTTTTATTTTAAGTAATGTCTTTAAAACATTGAAAAAACAATGAAAATGTAGTAAGATATTGTCAATAAAAACAAAAAATAATAAAGTATTGAATTTAAATACATAGCGAAGGATCTGATAATATGAATTTAATCTGGATTAAAAATGGTGATTTTCCTACATTAGATGAGGACTTATGTTGTGCAATTGGTAATTTTGATGGTGTTCATAAAGGACATCAACAATTAATTAGTAAAAGCAAAGAATATAAGTATAAAAGTGCTGTTTTAACCTTTTATCCTCATCCTTATACTTATATTAAACATATTAATCCTTATAGACAACTAACACCAATTGATCATAAGATTAAAATTATTGAAAGTTTAGATGTTGATTATTTAATTATTGTTGAATTCAATGAAAAAATAATGAACATGGAAAAAGAATTGTTTATGGCTAATTTGAAAAAATTAGGTATTAAAGCAGTTGTTTGTGGTTACGACTTTACTTTCGCTAAAAATGCGACAGGGACTATTAAGGATTTAGATGAAAACTTTATTTTCCATGAAATACCTAAATACCAAATTAATAATGTAAGAGTATCTACAACTTATACTAAGGAATTATTAATGATTGGTGATGTAAACACAGTTAAAGAAATGCTTGGTAGACCATATTCAATTATTGGTAAAGTAATAACTGGTAAGCACTTAGGCTCTAAAATTGGTTTTCCAACTGCTAACATTAGTTATGGTATTTATGTATTACCATTAAATGGTGTTTACGCTACGAGAATTAAGTGTGGTAATAATACTTATTATGGTATGACTAATGTTGGTAATAATCCGACTGTTGATTTTTCTAGTAATATTAAAATTGAAGTAAACATTTTTGATTTTGATTCAGATATTTATGGGGAAGAAGTAGAAATTATCTTTGATGAAAGAATTAGAGATGAAACTAAATTTTCTTCAATAAAAGAGTTAAAAAAGCAGCTAGATAATGATAAAATAGAAGTAGAAAAATATTATGAAAAGGGTGAATTATAATGAAACTATTAATCGCAATTATTAACAACGATGATATTAAATTAGTAACTAAAACTTTAATTAAAAACCATTTTTATTCAACTAAACTATCATCAACAGGTAACTTTTTAATGAATGGTAATACGACATTATTAGTAGGTTGTAACGATGATGAAGTAGAAAGTGTTTTAAACATTTTTAAAGAAACAGCACATGCTAGAAAGAAACTAGTTACTCCAGCTATTTCAACTACGCAAACTATCTTTACACCAAGTCCAGTAGAAGTAAATGTAGGCGGGGCAACTGTTTTCATTGTTGATGTAGAAGGATTCCATAAATTTTAAAAAAACACTTGCAAGTATTAAAAAATATGGTATACTTCTCATGTACGGTTTTCTTGGTTTAAGGATACCTCTAATCCTTTTACATGGTTTACCGCGAATATTTATAAATGGAGGATTTGAAAATGGCATTAACTGCTAAGGAAAAAGCTGAAATCGTTAAAGCTTATGGTAAAAATGCACAAGATACTGGTTCTACAGAAGTACAAATCGCTATCTTAACTGCTGAAATTAACCAATTAAACGCACATTTCCAAGTTCATAAACATGACTTCCATAGTCGTCGTGGTTTAATGAGCAAAGTTGGTCAACGTCGTAGTTTATTAAGCTATTTACAAAAGAAAGATTTCGAGGCTTATACTAATTTAATTCAAAAATTAGGTTTAAGAAAGTAAGACAAAGGAGATTTTATATCTCCTTTTTTCTTGCTTTTTTTGGTATAATAGACTAAAGGTGAGTAAAGTGGAACTAAATAACATTTATTTAAAATTATTAGAAAAAAACTTAAAAAATGAAAAAGAATTAGCTTTAGAATTAATTAAAACCGAAGCTGTTTTAAACTTACCAAAAGGGACAGAACACTTTATTTCTGACTTACACGGGGAATATGGTACAGTTAGGCATATTTTAAATAGTTGTTCAGGTGTTATTAAAGAAAAATTAGAACTTCTTGAACCGACTTTAGAAAAAAAAGAATTAAATGATATTTTAGCGATGATTTATTATCCTTCTGAATATTTTTTAAATCGTAGTTTTTCTAAAACCTTTTATAAAGAAAGACTAATTTTAGTGCTTAGATTAACTTCTTTAATCGCCTCTAAATATTCTAGACATTATGTTAAAAAAAATATAGCTTTAGAATATGCATATATAATTGATGAATTGCTTCATACTAAAGATAATATTGAAACTAATACAAAGCTTTATTTTAATAATATTATTGATGCGATTATTAATAATGATGAAGCAATCAATTATTTAAAAGAATTAATTCGTTTAATTAAAAAATTCGCTGTTTCGAAGTTACATGTCTTAGGTGATATTTATGATCGCGGTGAAGAGCCAGATCGCATCATTGAATTACTAAGTGAATATGATAATATTGATATTGAATATGGTAATCATGATGTTTTATGGATAGGGGCTTATTACGGTTCAGCTATTAATGCTTTTTATGTTTTATTTAATAATTTAAAATATCATAATTTTCATATTTTAGAAAATGTTTATGGTATTAGTTTAAGAAAATTATATAATTATGCAATTAAAAAATATCCTAGTAGCAAAATAGATCCACTTTTAAAAACAATTGCCTTAATTATGTTTAAATTAGAAAGAAAAGTTATTAAAAGAAATCCAACTTTTAATTTAAATAATCGTTTAGTTTTAGAATATATTAAAGATAATAAATATATTTATAATGATAAAGAATATCTTTTAAACGATGATTTAAAAATAGATTCTTTAGAACTAAATAAAGAAGAAAAAGAAATTGTCTTAGAAATAGTTAATGACTTTAAAAATAGTAAAGAATTAAAAAGACATATTGAATTTATTGTTTTACATGGTTTTGTTTATAAAGTTTATAATAATAATTTACTATTTCATGGTTGTATTCCGTTAGATGAAAATGGTGATTTTAAAGAAGTTGATTTTTTAGGCTCTAAACTTAAAGGCAAAGTTTATTTAGATTATATCGATAAATTAATTAATAAAGGCTTAAATAACAAATTAAGTTTAGAAGAATTAGATTATTTTTATTATTTATGGAATGGCTTTGATTCACCTTTTACAGGTCGTGTTTATAAAACCTTTGAATTATTAATGTTAGATGATAAAGAAATTCAAAAAGAAGCTAGAAATTATTATTATGAATATCGGTATAATAAAGATATTTGTTTAAAAATCTTAACAGAATTTAATTTAAATAAAACTAGTCATATCATTAATGGTCACTTACCTGTAAAGGTCAAAAAAGGAGAAAATCCAGTCTTAGCTGGTGGTAAACTTTTAGTAATTGATGGTGGCTTTTGTGAAGCCTATCATGAACAAACAGGTATTGCTGGCTACACTCTAATTAACAATTCTCATGGCTTAAGAATTGTTTCTCATAGTGAATTTTTAGGTCTTAATCATTATTTAATAACTAAAGAAGATATTATTTCAAAATCTGAAATAGTAGAAACTTATAAAGAAAGAAAATTAATTAAAGATACTGACCAAGGTAAAGTTTTATTAACTTATCAAAATGAATTAAAGGAATTAAAAAAGAATGGAATATTTAGAAGCTAGTTTAAGTGATCTTCCTTATATAATAGAATTAAAAAATGAAGTTAAAGAAAGAATAATTAAAGAAAACCTAAATATTTGGTTAAATGATTACCCTAATGATTTATTATTAAAAGAAGATATTCAAAATAACTTAGGTAGAATAGTTAAAATAAATGGTGAAATTGTAGCTTATGCTTGTTTACATGATTTAAATTATGATTATGAAGTTAAAGTACATGTTTTAGATAATATGTATAGTTTTTCTAGAATAATGGTTAAGACTAGTTATTTAAATAAAGGTGTCGCAAGCTTTTTAATTTCTAAGATGTTAGAGGAAAAGAAGGATGTTAATGGATTTACTATATTAGTAGATAGCACTAATCTAAAAGCTTTAAATTTATATAAAAAGTTTAACTTCGAACAAGAAGGAAAGATTCATATCTATGGTGTTATTTTAGATAGATATACTCTATATTTTAAAGATAATTTCTTAAATAAACTATATCATGAATTATATAAATATAGTGAATTAAAATATTTAAATTTTTCAAGACGTATAATTAATACTAAATTAGAGATGCTAGGGGTTAGAAAAGAAAATTATTTAAAAATAATTAAAGAATTAAAACCTAATATAGATGATTTTAAATATTATTCTTATGAAGAAATCTATTTGGCTATTATTATTATAAATAAAGAATTAAATCCTTTAGATTATATTTATAAACTAGCGCCTTATTTAGATAACTGGGCTTTAACCGACTCTTTATTTAAAAAATGTAAGTATTTAAATAAACATAATTTATTTAAAGAAATGTTAAAAATAGCTTTAAAAGAAAAATATTTTTTAAGAAGATGTATGATTGTTGGTATTATGGCAAATTATTTAAAAGAAGTTAATTTTAAAGATATTGAAAAACTCATTTATGATTTAGAAAATGATGATTTTTATTATGTAAAGATGGCTTTAGCTTGGCTTTTAACTAAATTATTTACTCTTGATTTTAATTTAGGTTTTAAAATTTATCATAATTTATGTGATAAAGAACTTAAACAAATGACAAAAAGAAAAATAAATGATTCATATTTAATAACAAAAGAAGAAAAGGAAATAATAAAATGATATTAGATGAACTACTGTTAGCGAATACAGAATTTAATGAAGACAATTTAAGTAATAATTTATATATTTCTTTTGACTGTTTCAGTGCCTTAAGAAAAGATTATAAATTAGTTTTAGATCATGTAAAATTGTATGATAGTTATGAAATTTTAAAAGAAAAAAAGACTAGTTTAGATGAAAATTACGTAGAAGAATTATACTTAGTTAAAACTAATTATGATAAATTATTTGTAAGAATTATTAGAGAAGAAAATTTAATCAATGATATTTTAGTATATACCTACAATAATGATTTAGAATTCATTAATAGTTTTTTTGAAGAAGATGAAATTAAAGTTCCTTATAAATTACTTAAGATGTTTGATGAAGCTAAAATGGCGCTTATTTTAATAAGAGAAAATAATAAATATAAAATTTTAAAGGCTTCTATAAGTTTTTATAAAGCAATAAAATATGAAATATTTGATTATGCCAATAAATTTTTAAATATCTTAGATGATAATATGGAAAGTCTTAGTATTAATGACTCTTTAGTTAAATTAAATATGTATGATAGTTTAAAAAATATTGTTTCTTTAGAATTTAAAGAGTTAAAAATAGAAGAATTTATTTTGTGGTATATTAATTAATTTTTATTTATGATAAAATATTTTTTAAAGGGGTTTTTATAATGAAACAATATTTAGATTTGTGCCGTTATATTTTAGAACATGGCACCATTAAAGATGATAGAACACATACTGGTACTAGATCTGTATTTGGTTATCAAATGAAATTTGATTTAAGTGAAGGTTTTCCTTTACTTACAACAAAAAGAGTTCATTTAAAGAGTATTATTCATGAGCTTTTATGGTTTATAAGCGGTGATACTAATATTAAATATTTAGTAGATAATGATGTTAGAATTTGGAATGATTGGCCTTATGAAATATATCAAAAAAGTCAAGAATTTAAAGGCGAAACTATTGAAGAGTTCGCTCTAAAAATAAAGGAAGATAGCAAATTCGCTAAAAAATGGGGTAATTTAGGTCCTGTTTATGGTAAACAATGGCGTGATTTTAACGGTGTTGATCAACTAGAAAACTTAATTAATGACATTAAAACTAACCCTAACAGTAGAAGATTAATTATAACAGCTTGGAATCCAGTTGATGTACCAAAGATGGCTTTACCACCATGTCATGCTTTTATGCAGTTTTATGTGGCTGATGGTAAGCTTTCTTGTCAGTTATATCAAAGATCGGCCGATGTCTTTTTAGGTGTACCTTTTAATATTGCCTCTTATTCATTATTTTTAATGATGATTGCGCAGGTTACTGGTTTAAAACCTGGTACATTTGTTCATACTTTAGGTGACGCTCATATTTATTTAAATCATATGGAACAAATTGAACGTCAATTAAAAAGAACACCAAGGCCATTACCTAAAATGTTAATTAATGATAATGTAAAATCAATTTATGATTTTAAATATGAAGATTTTACTTTAGTTGATTATAATCCTTATAAAGGTATTAAAGGTAAGGTAGCGGTATGATAAGTTTAATTTGGGCAATGACCAAGGATCATTTAATTGGTAAAGATAATAAAATTCCTTGGCATATTAAAGAAGATTTATTATATTATAAAGAAAAAACTAATAATCAAATAGTTTTAATGGGCGAAAATACTTATTATTCTTTAAAAGGTTATTATAAAAAAAGACCTTTACCATATAAAAAAATCTATGTAGCTTCTTTAAATGATCTAAAATTAGAAGATGCGACTGTTATAAATGACGTAACAACTTTTTTAAAAAATAATAACGAAGACTTATTTGTAGTAGGCGGAGCTACTATTTATAAGTTAGCCTTACCATACGCCAATCGATTATATATATCTATTGTTAAAGGTAATTATGAAGGTGACGCTTATTTTCCTGACTTTGACTTAAGTTTATATAAATTAGTTAGTAAAAAAGAAAGCATAGAAGTTGATTATTTAGTTTATGAAAGGATATAAAGAATGGTAATTTTAATTAGTTTAATTATCGCTTTTGGTTTATTTAGTTATTTATATTCTTTAATGAATTTAAGTTCTAATTGGTATTGGTTTTTATACCTTTTTTTAGGTTTATTAACAACAATTATCTTAGCGGTAATTTTAATATTTAGTGCAATCTTTATTTTTAAAAGAACTCGTTATGATGGCAAAATTAAGCACAAAATAGCGTGGCAAGTTATTGATTTTATTAGAATTGTTTTAAGAGTAAAGATTAAAGTAGAAGGTAGGGAAAACATTCCAACAGAAACCTTCGTAGTTGTTGGTAATCATAAGTCAATGGTTGATATAATCATTGTTTATTATGTTTATAAATGTGTGATGAGTGCTGTTGCGAAAAACAGTTTATTAAAGGTACCAGTTTTAAAAGATTTTATGGAAGCTTTTGAGGTAGTACCTATTGATCGTGAAAATGATCGTGAAGGGGTAAAAAACTTGTTACATGCCATTAAATTAGTAAAAGGTGGCTATAATATGTTAATATTCCCAGAAGGCGGCGTAAAAACTAAAGAATATGAAACAATGGTTGGCTTTAAAGCAGGGGCATTTAAACTAGCCACTAAAGCTAACGCGACCATTTCGCCAATTAGTATAATTGGTTCATCAAGAATTCATATCAATTATCCTTGGCATAAGAGTAAGATTAAAGTCTTAATTCATAAGCCTTTAAGATATGAAGATTATAAGGATTTAAATACACATGAAATTGGTACTTTAGTTAAAGAAGTAGTAGATAACGGAATTTTAAACGACAAGTTATAAAGGGGTGTAAGCTATGGAAGCTCTAATAGTTATTATCAGTTTAACATTTATTATTATTTTATTATTTTTAATTGTATACATTGTTTATACAAAAACACGTAAGCAAAGAGCTATCCAAAATGTTCTAAGTTATTTTAACAATTTAGCTAAAACACGTAAAATCACTAACTATAAATTAAAATATCAAACTAATATGCCTTATGATATTTTATTTGAAACCCTTACTAGTATTTATTATATTAAAATAATTTATAACTATGGTGCTTCCGAAATCTCCATTAACAATCCTTATAAATGGGAAGTTAGAAAAAGTCTAAATGACAATAATAATAAATATATTTCTAACCTAGGTTATTTTATTGATTTTAAAGTAAAGGAAACCAAAAAAATATGTAAAAAACTATTCATTATATATCCTAATGCTAGAGTAATTGTTAGATATATTAATGAATGTGAATTAAAGTTTGTTTATCCAGATAATGAAATTAAAGGTTATTATGTAGTAACTTATCAAAATTTATTAATGGATGATAAAATTATAGAAGGTAGATAAGATGTTTCAATTAGATACATTAGAGTTTAATAAAGTAAAAGAACTTATTAAACCTTACGCTAAAACGAAGCTAGGCGCAATATCTATTTTAAATTTAGAACCTAAAACAGATATTTTAGAGTGTGAAAAACTACTTAATGAAACTTTAGAAGCTAATACTTTATATTACCGTCATAAAGATATCATGTTTGAATATTATGACGATGTTGATGAAGTATTAGAATTAGTTAATAAGGGCTCAATTATTGAGCCTTTAGATTTATTAAAAGTACTAGCTTTAATAAATAGTGTAACTTTATTAAAAAATTATAGTGATGAAGCTAATACAAATAATATTAAAATACATTATTTGGCTTCTTATTTTGATAATTTAAAAGAATTAATCAAATTACGTCAACAAATAACTTTAACGATTAATCAAGATGGTAAAGTAATTGACTCAGCTTCCAAAAAATTATTTGAAATAAGAAGAAAAAAGAATCAAACTGAAAATAAAATAAGACAAGTCTTAAATAGTATCATTGTTTCTAATATTAATAAATTAAATTCTAATTTAGTAGTATTAAGAGATAATAGACTATGTATCGCTGTTAAACTAAGCTATAAAAATCAAATTAAAGGTAAAATTCATGATATTTCCCAGTCTAAAGAAACTTGTTACATCGAACCATATGAAACTTTAGAATTAGCTAGTGAAATTGATGAATTAGTTTTATTAGAAAAAGAAGAAATTAAAGTTATAATGACTAACATGAGTCTATTAATAAGAACCTATTATGAAGACTTAGTTTCTAATTTAGCTAATCTTACTATCATTGATACAACCTTCGCAAAAGCCATTTACGCTAAAGATGAAGGTATTAAACCGAACTTAAGTTTAGATAACTTTAATTTAGTTAATATAAAACACCCTTTAATTTCAAAAGATAGGGTGGTTCCAATTAGTATTAATCTTACCAATAAAGAAAAAGGCATTATTATTACAGGTCCTAATACTGGTGGTAAAACAGTTGCTTTAAAAACAGTTGGGTTATCATCCATAATGGCTCAATCAGGCCTTTTATTGAATGCAAAAAAAGATTCAACAGTAATGGTTTTTAAATCAATTTACGCTGATATTGGTGATGAACAATCAATTGAAGAAAGTCTTTCTACTTTTTCTGGTCACTTAGTTAAATTAATTAATATTTTAAAAGAAGATTTGAAGGAAGCTTTAGTTTTAATAGATGAACTTGGTAGTGGAACTGATCCTAAGGAAGGTTCATCTTTAGCTTTAGCTATTTTAGATGAATTAATTAAGAAAGATGCACATTTTATTGTAAGTACTCATTATAGTGATTTAAAAAATTATGCATATCAAACTACTGGTGTTAAAAATGCTTCTGTTGAATTTAATTCTAAAACTTTAATGCCAACTTATCGTTTAATACTTGGTGTACCTGGCGAATCTTGTGCACTAAAAATAGCTTCTAATTTAGGACTTTCCCAAAATATTATTAATAAAGCTAATGATTATTTAAGTGGTAAAGAGACTTCTTTTGAAATTAAAGAATATGAAGAAAAATTAAGAGAAGTTACCATTTTAAAAGAAGATAATTTAAAACTAGAAGCTTATTATAATGAACTAATTTCTAAGCTTAATGAAGAAAAAAGAAATTTAGAGTTACAAAGAAGTAAAGTTTTAAAAGAAGCCCAAAATGAAAAGAAAAAGATTATTGAAAAAGCTAAAGAAGAAGCTGTAGCTTTAATTAAGGAAATAAATGATTTAAAAACAGATACTAATTATAAAGACCATATTTTGGCTGATCTTAAATATAAGGTTAAAAATATTGGAAGTAATGATGAGGAAACTAATTTATTTAATGAAGAATTAAAGATTGGTGATTATGTTTATATTAAAAGTTATGAAAAATATGGTTATGTTACTAAGATTAAAAAAGATAGCTATGAAGTTAATTTTGGTCAATTTTCGATGTCTTTTAAACGAAATGATTTAATCTTAAGTGAAAAGCCAAAACCAATAAAAGAAAAGAAAAAACTATATGCTGGCTATAACCAAGTAAATGGAGCTAAACTTTCTTTAGATTTAAGAGGTAAACGTTATGAAGAAGTTAAAGATTTAATTGATGATTTTATTGATAAAGCTTGCTTAGCTAATTACCAAGAAGTATCAATAATTCATGGCTATGGTACAGGTGTAGTTAGAAAACGTACTCTTGAGGTTTTAAAACAAAATCCTAATGTTAAGTCTTATCGTTTTGGTGGAGAAGGCGAAGGCTTAAACGGGGCAACGGTGGTGACTTTAAAATGAAGTATGCCTTTATATTACCACATTTAAATTATAAGTTAGAATATGATCCAACTTATATTTATGTTGGGGTTGATAGAGGAGCAATTTTAGCTTTAGAAAATAAAATTCCTTTAACTTACGCTATAGGTGATTTTGATTCAATTAATGACCTTGAATATAATAAGTTAAGGCAACAAGTTAAGACAATCATAAATTTACCGAAAATGAAAGATGATACAGATACAGAAGCAGCCATTAAACATTTTAATGATGGTAAAGAAATTGAAATATATGGTGGCTTACAAGGTAAAAGAGTTGAACATTTATACGCTAATTTAAATTTATGCTTTAAATATCCTCATATTTCTTTTGTTGATAATTATTCAAAAATTAAAGCTATTCCAAAATGTTTAACCATAAATGATAATACTTATCATTTTTATAGTTTTTTTGCTGATGAAGGTAGTGTGATTTCTTTAAAAGGTTTTTTATATCCTTTAGATAATTATGTCTTTAAAAAATATGATAATTTATGCATATCTAATGAATTAGATAGTAAAGAAGCTTTCATTAGTTTTAAAGGCAAAGGCATTATGATAATGTCTAAAAAAGACTAAATTTTAAGTAAATATATGATAAAAGTGTTACAAAATCAAAAAAATTTGAAATTGTAACACTTTTTTAATTTTGAATGTTAAAGTTAACTAAATAACCATAAAAAGTTGGTAAGTTATAAAGATATACCCGGTTTCTGAAAAAATCAGGTCATGATAGAATTACTTCAAGAAAAGGGAAAATTCACATGATATCAAAAAAATACTTTGCTTCATATAAGAGAGAAATGGTTGAAAAATATTTAAAAGAGTATGAAGGAACAAAAGAAGAGCCAACTGATATGAAACAGGCTTATGCAAATGTTTATGATGAAATTTATAATGGTAATGGTAAATATGAATATAAAGTGACTGTAGTCGAAAATGATTATGAAGTTGTAAGTGAATTAGATAATTTTGTTGTTAATGAACGAAATGATATTTAAAGAAAAGTGTTTAATATTTCTCTTTTTCTTTGTCTTAAAAATCTTGTATATTTTTAAAAAAAGTTTATAATAATAGTGTCAGAGGGGAGCCTATTGGCTGAGAGGACTTAAGCGTCGACCCGTTGACCTGATCTAGGTAATGCTAGCGTAGGGAATGATGATATCCTTTTTAGCATTGTCCTAAACGGACATTTTTTTATTTTAGAAGGAGTATTTATGAAAAAACAAAATGAAAATGTGCGTATTGTAGCAGAAGCTGCTATAATGGCTGCACTCGCTTTTGTATTAGATTTATTACAAGGCGTTATTTTTGATGCAGTACCTTTCTTCGCTAATGGAGGAAGTGTTGGTATTGCGATGTTACCAATTATTTTTATTGGTATTAGAAGAGGTCCATTAATTGGATTTGTTTCTGGTTTAGTTACGGGCATATTACAAATGCTTACTGGTTTTTATGCGATTAGTGACACGTGGTATAAGGTGTTGTTCCAAGTGTTATTAGATTATACCTTAGCATATGCAATATGTGGCTTATTTGCTGGCTTTTTCAAGTATACACTTAATAAAAAAGGCCATGGCTTTAATTTAACAATGATTTTAGTGGCTGGTTTTTTAGGTGGTGTTGGTAAGTATTTATGCCATGTATTAGCTGGTTATTTTTTCTGGCCTAGTGATATGTGGGGTGGACCATTAGCTTATTCAATTTTATATAATGGTATTTATATGCTTCCATCAACAATTTTATGTATGGCTTTATTAGCTGTTTTATTCATTAGAAGAAGTGATTTCTTCTTTACAAATAATAATATTAGTGATAGCGAGGTAAAAGCATAATGAAAAAGGCTGTTTTAGTTATTGTCTTAGGCTTAGTTAATACTATTTATGCATTCGCTACTTTACTAAATATTTTTATTAGTGAACTTGTTGATAAAGAAAGTATTTTTGATGGCTATGGCTATGATTTTTCTGGTAATGAATTAATGGTTGTTTGGTTAATTTCAGGAATTATTGTTTTAGCTATTGGCTTAATGATGTATAAAGATTTTAAGAAAGAAAATAATTGATTATGTTTGTAAGCACTTTAGGACGATATTAGTTTCTAAAGTGCTTTTTTTGAGTTTTTATTTATGGTATAATTAATCAAAGTGAGGGGATAAAATGCTAGATGTAATTCATGTTAAAAAAAGCATTGATGACAAGTTAGTGTTAAAAGATGTTTCTTTTCAAGCTAAAACAGGTTCTATTTTTGGTTTAGTTGGGGAAAATGGGGCTGGCAAGTCAACACTTTTAAGGTTAATAGCTGGTATTTTAACTCCTGATTATGGTACGATTCTTTTAGGTACAGAGACGGTCTTTGACAATTTATATGCTAAGAAAAATATTTTTTTTGTGCCTGATGAACCTTACTATGTTTTTAATCAAACAATTAAGCATTTGATTAATTTTTATGAAGCTTTTTATAAAATTGATCATGAATATTTAAGTTATTTACTTAATTTGTTTGAATTAAATTACAAAGATGTTATTCAAAAATTATCTAAAGGGAAAAGAAAAAGGGTTTATATTGCTTTAGGTTTAGCCATTCATCCTAAATTATTATTGTTAGATGAAACTTTTGATGGCTTAGATCCGAAAGCGAAGAAAATTTTTAAAGAAGAGACGCAAAAGTTAGTTGAACAATATGAAATGACGATTGTTTTAGCTAGTCATAGTTTAAGAGAACTTACTGGTTTTTCTTCAACATATGGTTTTTTAAATGATGGTGAGTTGATTTTAATTGAAAGTAAAGCTGTTTTAGAAAAGCCTATTTACAGGGTCTTAGTTTTAAATGAGAAGAATATTAATTGTAACGATTTACATGTTTTAAAGAAAGTTGTAGAAGATAATTATACTATATTAGATATTTATGCAAATAAAGAAGTTATCCAAGAAGTTTTTAAAGACAATGCTTATAATATTTCTTTAGTTCCTTTTGATGATTGGATTGTTTATCAAATGGAGGAATTAGCCTAATGAATACGACTTATTTTAAATATTTGTTTAAGCGTTATTTGTTTTTTTATATTATCTTAACAATTCTTTATTTTTTAATGTTTGTTTTAGTTTCTTCATTTATTAATAATAGTAATAAACAAGCCTTATATAAACTTTTATATTTCCCAACGACGCTTTTTATGATTTTAGCTTATGTAACTCCACTATTAAGTCACCGGATGTATTATAGTCAGACTAGCGCTAATATTTATTTTTCTTTGCCGGATAGAAGAGTTAATATTTATAGAACATCCATTTATTTTCATTTTTTAATGAATGTGTTGATATTTCTTGTAACTATTTATTTAGGTATCCTAATATTAGTTATTAAACAAGTAGATTATAATTATTTGTCATTATTTTTATATTCGTTGTTGATGGTAATTGTTTTTATGGGGACTTATTGTTTTAGTGCCTTTATCGTCAGTAAAACCAAAAATATTATCGATGCGTTAATTATTAATGTTAGTTATATTGTTTTACCAGCTTTAATTTTAATGGCTTTATATTTAGTATTCAAGATTAATAGTGATGTTATATCATGGCGTGATATTTCTTTTATTGGCCAAGCCGATAAAACAACAGCTTATTTTGCCGAAGTGGCTATTTTTGATAGTGGTATTACGTTAGCTAAGCCATTTGGATATTTAATTATTTTTATTTTTAGTATTATTTGTCATTTAGGAAGTTTAAGTGCAGTTAGAAAATTAAAACCAGAAACTATCGGCGAAAGAACAACTTCTCTATTTGCTTATAAGTCAATGATTCCTTTATATTGTTTCTTTATTTTAATTGTGGCGAATTTTGAAACAGGGATTACTTTCGTTGTTGTTTTAATCTTTTTAATTATTTGTTACGTAACATTTACGCTTATTTCAAAGCGAAGTTTGAAGTTTGATTATAAAATTTTAATCATTTTCTTAGTTATATTAATTAGTTCTAATTTATTAGTTTATTTTTTAGGGAGATAATTATGAGAGCAGTTATATTAATACATGGTTTTTTAACTAATGTTGATGATTTTAAGAATTTAGTTCCTTCTTTAGAGGAACTTTATGATTTAGTTTATTTATATGAAGTTCCAGGACATTCCATTCCTCCTCAATATAAATATTTTAATACTAAGGCCACTTTTAAAACCTTGTTAGAAGCTTATGATAAGCTTAGTTTAGAATATAGTGAAATTGATTGTGTTGGTTTTTCAATGGGCGGGGCTTTAGCAACTTATTTACAAAGCGTTAGAAAGATAAATAATTTAGTTTTATTAGCACCCGCTAATAAGTATTTAAATTTTAAAATATTTAGAAATCGTATTAATTTAATTAATAGTTTGAAACAAGCCATTAAAGTTAATAAAGGTAAAGATGAAACCATCTCTACTTATAAAGAGAGGCTAAAAGCAATTGAAAAAGATGATAAAATATCACAAGAAATGGCCTTTAAAATGTTATTTCCTCATTATTCTATTCACAATCTTTCAACTTTTAGAACAATTGTTAAGAAATGCAATGAAGAAATCATTAGTATAAATTGTCCTTGTTTACTAATATGGGGGCGCTTAGATCAATTAGTACCATATGAATCGGTAAAAGAGTTATATGATATTTGTGTTAATAATAAGAAAAAATTAGTAGTTTATGATGACATTAGTCATTTAATGTTAAATAGTTATAATCATCAAAAAATTGTTGATGAAATAGTTTTATTTTTAGGAGCTTGTAAGAATGAATAAAAAATTATCGAATAGAACAAAAGCGCGTATTGAAGCGGTTAATATTATATATGAATCTTTAATAACAGGTAATGATATTAAAGAAATTTTAACTAGTGAAAGATTTAATAATATAGATAAATTCACTTTTGATTTAGTAAAGGGTGTGGATGATAATTATAGTATGTTAGTAGAACTTATTGAAAGTGCGCTTACTAAGTATCATTTTGATCGTTTAAATGTTATTGACCAAGCTATTAATTTAGTGGCATGTTACGAGCTTAGTTTAAAGAGTTTACCAAAGGAAATTATTATTAATGAAGCTTTAGTAATTAGTGGAATTTATACAAAAACAGAAAGTGATGATACGGTTAAATTTAATAATCGTTTACTAGATAATGTTAGTAAAAAACTAGGCTTATAATTATGGATGAAAAGATTTTATCAGTTAGTGCTTTAAATCGTTATATTTATTATAAGTTTGATTTAGATTATCAACTTAAAGATATTTTGATTGAAGCGGAAATTTCTAATTTTAAACATCAGTCATCTGGTCATTTATATTTCACATTAAAAGATGAAAATTCCCAAATTCAAGCAATTATGTTTAATAATTATGCTTCTAAGATTAATTTTAAAGTAGAAAGTGGTAGTAAAGTAATTGTAAAAGGTAGCGTTACTTTATATGAAAAAGGTGGTTATTACACTTTTTTAGTTAAAGAAATGAAATTAAGTGGAATAGGTGACTTATATTTAGAATTTGAACGTCTTAAAAAAGAATTAGAAGCTTTAGGTTATTTTTCTATAAATTACAAAAAGCCAATTCCTAAATTTCCTAAAAAGATTGGCGTAATTACCTCTCCTACAGGGGCCGTTATTAGAGATATTATTAATACTATTAGAAGACGTTATCCATTTGTTGAAGTTATCTTATATCCAACTATGGTTCAAGGTAGTGAGGCTAAGTTTTCAATTGTTAAAAGCATTGAAAAATGTAATTCAGATAATTTAGTAGATGTTATTATCTTGGCTAGAGGTGGCGGGTCATTAGAAGATTTATGGCCTTTTAATGAAAGAATGGTGGCGGATGCTATCTTTAATTCAAAAATTCCTTTAATTTCAGCTGTTGGTCATGAAACTGATTTTACAATCGCTGATTTTGTTAGTGATTTAAGAGCGGCTACACCAACAGCGGCCGCCGAACTAGCAGTTCCCGATTTAAATACTTTAAAAAAGATGCTCATTAATGATAAAGAGCTTTTGATTAGTCGTTATAAAAGAGTTAATGAATTTAAAAAATTTTATTTAACTAATTTAGCCAAAGAATTAGATAATTTAAGTCCTTTAAATTTATTAAAAGAAAAAGAAGTTTATTTAAATAATTTAAGTATAAAGTTAGAACATAATATTAAAGATATTATTACTAAAACTAATGAAAATTTAAATATTTTAAGATTAAAATTAAATCATTTAAATCCGTTTAAAATATTAGATTTAGGTTATTCAATTTTAGAAGTTAATAATAAAACTATTAAATCAGTAAATGATGTGAAAGAAAAGATGCAATTAAAAACTATTTTAAAAGATGGTTATATTATAAGTGAAGCCTTGGAGGTTAAACATGGAAAAAGTTAGTTTTGAAATGAAAATTAAAGAACTTGAACAAATTATTAAAGAATTAGATAATAAAGATATTGAACTAGAAAAAGCCGTTAACTTATATACTAAGGGAGCAGAAGTATTAAGTGAATGTGAAAAAATATTAAACGAAAATCAAAAATTAGTTATTCAAAAAATGACTGAAAGTGGTTTAGAAGATTTTAATGTAGAAGGGTGATTAAATTGTTTAATATTGAAGAAATTAAAGACCCTAGTTTCTTAAAAGACTTAAACTATAAAGAAAAGAAGCAATTAGCTAAAGAAATTAGAGAGTTTTTAATTACTAAGATAAGTAAAACAGGTGGTCATTTATCTTCCAATTTAGGTATTGTAGAATTAGAAATTGCCTTAAAGAGTGTTTTTTCTTATGAAGATACATTGTTTTTATATGATGTAGGACACCAATCTTATATTCATAAAATTTTTACCGGTAGAGCAAAAGAATTCGATAAATTAAGGAAAATAGATGGTTTATCTGGTTATATTAACAAAAAAGAAAGTGAATATGATATTTGGGAATCTGGTCACTCATCGACCACAATCTCGGCAATGACAGGTCTTTTACTTGCGCTTGGGAAAGATACTAATAAAAGAGTAATTTCGATTATAGGTGATGGTTCGATAGTAAGTGGGGTGGCGTTTGAGGCGTTAAATCATTTAGGTAGATTAAAAGATTATAAACCAATTATTATTTTAAATGATAATGGAATGGGCATTTCTAAAAATGTTGGTGCCATGTCTAAAATATTTGATCAATTAAGAAGTAAAAAACTAGTAATTAAGTCAAAAAGAATAATTAATAGTATTACTCCAACCGCTATTTCTAATTTTTACCATCAAATAAAAAGAGGGGTTAAAGGCTTTTTTAAGATTGATAATATTTTTGAAGATTTGGGCTTTAATTATTATGGACCAGTTGATGGTAATAATTTAAAGGCCATTACTAAAGCCTTAAAAAGAATTAAAAACTTAAATGAACCGGTTGTTTTACATGTTATTACGAAAAAAGGTTTAGGTTATCCTTATGCTGAAGATGATGAAGTAGGTAATTTCCACGGTGTTGAACCATTTAATATCGCGACTGGTAAAGCAGTAGTAAAGCGTGAAGAAAATGTTTATTCATTTAGTGAAATAGTAGCTTCTTCCTTATTAAAATTAAGAAGAAAAGAAGAATTTTATGTTATAACACCTGCTATGGTGGTAGGTGCTAAATTAACAGATTTTCAAAAAGAATATAAAGATTATTTAATTGATGTTGGCATTGCTGAAGAACACGCAACCATTCTTGCAGCTGGTTTAACCATTGGTGGCAAAAAAACAGTTTTATTAATGTATTCTACTTTTTCGCAAAGAGCTTTTGACTTTTTATTAAATGATGTCGCTAGACAAGACCTTCCAGTAATTATTGGAATTGATAGAGCTGGAGTTGTTGGTGGTGACGGGGCTACTCATGAAGGTGTTTATGATGTAGCAATGTTTAATTTAATGCCAAATGTGCACGTCTTAATGCCAAAGGATGAACATGATGTAATATCGATGTTTGATTTTGCCTTACATTTTAATCATCCTTTAGTTATTAGATATCCACGTAGTAGTATTAAGGCTAATTTAGAAAGCTTAGAACCTAAACCTTTTACATTAAACTGGCAAATTGAATTAAAAGGTAATAAAGGTATCGTCATAGCTTATGGTCCTATCGTAAATAAACTTAAAGAAATTATTATTGATAATAACTTAGATGTCTATTTAATCAATGCTTGTGTAATTAAACCAATTGATATAAAAATGTTAGAATATATTAATAATCTTAATTTACCATGCTTATTTATTGAAGAAGTAGTTGAAAATGGTTCCTTATATCAAGTGTGTTTGCCATATTTAAAAGTAAAAACAACAGCTATTAATTTTAAAACCGATACAATTTTACCATTTGGTGATATAAAAGATGTTTTAGATAGATATCATTTTAATGAAGAAGAATTTTTAAAAAGGATAAAAGAATTATATGAGGCTTGATCAATATTTAGTAATAAATAATTATTTTAATAGTAGAGCTAAAGCCACAGAAGCTATTAAAAATAGTCAAGTCTTAGTTGATGATAAAGTAATAACTAAACCAGCTTATGATATTTTAAATGAAGTTAAGATTAATATTATTAATCCCTTAAAATATGCCTCTAGAGCTGGTTTAAAATTAGAAGAAGCGATTAAACACTATAATCTTGATTTTAAAGATAAAGTTGTTTTAGATATTGGAGCTTCAACAGGTGGTTTTACTTCTTGTAGTCTATATTATAAGGCCAAAAAAGTCTATAGTGTAGATGTTGGAACTATGCAACTAGCTAAAGAATTAAAAGAAGATAAAAGAGTTATTTCATTAGAAAACACAAATATATTAACATTACCAAAGTTTGATGATAATATTGATATTATCTTAATGGACCTATCATTTGTTAGTGTTACTAAAATGCTTCCTTGTTTTAATTATTATTTAAATGATAATAATTATTTAGTTTTATTAATTAAACCCCAATTTGAAGTTGGCAATATTAAGCTTAAAAATGGTGTTATTAAAGATGAAAAACTAAGAAAAAAAGCCTTAAATGGTGTCTTAGAATTCTTTAAACTAAATAATTTTAGTTATGAAGAAGTAATAGAAAGTCCTATTAAAGGTGGTAGCGGTAATATCGAATATTTAACGGTAATAAAAAAGAAATAATGACTATTATTATATTGGTGGTGATTACATGTTACAAAAATTAATCATTAAAAACTACGCTATTATTAAAGATATCGAAATTGAATTTCAAGATAACTTAAATGTCTTAACTGGTCAAACAGGGGCTGGTAAATCATTAATTATTGATACTATTAATTTATTAATGGGTGCTAGAGCTTCTTTAGATATGATTAGAAATGGTGAAAGAGAAGCTAAAATTACAGCTTATTTCACAAATAAAAATCCTAAATTAAGTGAATATTTAGAAAATTTAAATATTAATAATTCTGATATTTTAAAATTAGAAAGAATAATAAGTACTAATAATAAAAGTAGACAATCAATTAATGATGTTAATATATCTTTAGTAAATTTAAAAGAAATAAGTAGTTATTTAGTTGATTTATATATGCAACATGACTTATTTAAGTTTTTTAATAAGGAAAGTTATTTTGACTTTATTGATGATGATAGTTTAGATAAATTAACTAATTTAAAAAATGACTATTTATTAAAATTAGTAGATTATAAAGCTTTAGTAAAAGAATATAATGATTTATTAAATTATAAAAAAGATAGTGAAACGAAATTAGAATTTTTACAATATGAATATGAAGAATTAGCTAATTTAAATTTAAAAGAAAATGAAGATGAAGAAATTAAACAAGAATTAGTTAAATTAAAAAATTATGATCATATTCATGAATCTTTAACAAAAGCTTATGAATATTTAAATAATAATACTTTAGATAATTTATATGAAGTTAAAAACAGCTTAGAATCTATAAGCAATTTAGATATTAATTATCAAAAATATAGTGAAATATTAAATAATAGTTATTATGAATTAGATGATTTAAAGAGTTCAATATATAAAGAATTAGAAGGTTCTAGTTTTGATAAAGATGAATATGATAGATTGGAAGAACGAGATTTCTTACTTACTAAAATTAAGAATAAATATCATAAATCTATTAATGAATTAATTAAAAGATGTAATGAATTAAAATATGAAATAGAAAAAATAACTAATTATGATTCTTTATTAAAAAATAGCCTTATTAAGCTAAATAAAGCTAAAGAAGAATTATATAATATAGGTCTTAAAATTCACGAATATCGTTTAGATAAAGCAACTATTTTAACTAATTATGTAAAGAAAGAAGCTATAAATTTAGAACTTGATTATCTAGATTTAAAAGTAGATTTTAAGGAAATTAAAGAATTATCTTTAATGACTGAAAAAGACTTTTATGATAATGGTTTAGATGAAATTGAATTTATGATTAGCTTTAATAAAGGAGAAAGTTTAAAACCATTAATTAAGGTAGCTTCTGGTGGCGAAATGTCTAGATTAATGTTAATATTTAAGGCCTTGAAGATTAACAATAAGATCTTAAGTTTAGTTGTATTTGATGAAATCGATACTGGTTTAAGTGGGGAAGCGGCCTTAAAACTAGCTTTAAAGATTAAGGAAATAGCGAAAAATACGCAAGTTTTATCAATTAGTCATTTACCACAATTAGCAGCTTTAGCTAATCATCAGTATTTAATTTCTAAAGAAACACTTAACGAAGAGACTATTTCTCATATTAATTTATTAAAAGAAGAAGAAAGAATAAAAGTTATTGCCGAAATGATTAGTGGCAAAAATATTAGTGCTTACGCCATTAATTATGCCAAAGAACTTTTAAATAATGAAAAAAACCACTACATTAATTAGTGGTTTTATTTATAAACTTATTAATAGCGTAAGCAACGCCGTCTTCTTCATTTGATAAAGTTATGAAATTAGCTGCTTCTTTTATATATGAAAAACCATTGGCCATGGCAACTCCCATACCAGCAGTTAAAATCATATTTAAATCATTACCAGCATCACCAATAGCCATAACTTCCTCTAAATTAATATTTAAATGTTTAGCTAGCTGAATTAAGGCTTTACCTTTATCAGAAGCTTTATTTAAGAATTCTAAAAAGATATTAGATGATCTAACCATTGAATAATTAATATGAAAATAAGGATTAATGTTAATTTCCGTATTATCAAGCTTAGATTTATCATCAACCAACATGACTTTCAAGAATTCTTCATTATCATTAATTTGATTAAAGTCGGTAACTTGACAATCTAATTTATTTATTTTCATTTCGACATCAGTGTAAGGATTAAGTTTTGGACTAATTAATTCTTCGTTTACTCTAAAAGCATGGATATAATTATTTAATCTTAAAGATTCATGATATAATTCTTTTAAAGTAAGGCCAGTTAAGGTAGTTTTAAAGATAACTTCTTTAGTACCAACATTCATAACCTTGGCACCATTATAACAAATAACATAATCATCATTACTTGTTAAGTCAAGTTTTTCTAAGACTGGTAAAACACCATTATAAGGTCTACCAGTAGCTATTATGATATGACAACCTAAAGACTTTGCTTTTTTAATCGCTTCGATATTTTTTAAACTGATGTTTTTTTGATTATCAAAAAGAGTTCCATCTAAATCAATCGCACATATTTTATACATGGTTATTCCTATACGTTAGTTAAACCAAAGTAAATCATAAAAGCGATAACGGCGATGATACCAGCTATCATTGCGACAATTAAAATACTAATAATAATCTTACCAACAACCGTCTTAGTTGGGCTTTTATATGATGTTTTTTTCTTTGTTTCGATATTATTCTTTTTAGCCATTTTGTTCACCTACCATATTAAGGTTATCTAGTTTTATTTTCCTAGACGTGTTTATTATTTTAGCATATCTTATGATATTTTACAATAAAAAGCTAATTAGAAAACCGATATTTTAGGCTCTTTTTAATTGCAAAAAGAATTAACATAAAGTATCATTATATTAAGTAATAAGGATGTGATTAAGGTGACAATTGATAATAAACCACATATTATTTTTCATATTGATTTTAATCAATTTTTCTGTTCAGTTGCCCAAATTCAAAACCCTCTTTTAAGAGGAAAAGCTTTCGCAATCGGCAGAGAAAATAGTGAATACGGCGTTATATCTACTGCTTCTTATGAAGCCCGTAAATATGGAATTCATAGTGGAATGTCTTTAACAGAGTGTTACAAACTATATCCTAAGTTAATAGTTGTTTCTTTACCTTATAGTTATTATTTAGATTATCATGATAAGTTTATTTCTTTGTTAAAAGAATATACTAATTTAATTGAAGTTGCCTCTATTGATGAGGCTTATATTGATGTCACTGAATATGCCAAAACAAAACATCCTTTAATTATTGCCAAAGAAATTCAAACAAGATTATTAACTAAATATAAATTACCAACTTCAATAGGAATAGCCCCAACCTTGTTTTTAGCTAAGATGGCTTCTGATCTTAAAAAGCCTTTAGGTATTACAGTTATTAGAAAAAAAGAAGCCTTTAATATTTTGAAAGATTTAAGTGTTAAAGATATATTTGGTATTGGTAAAAAGACTTATCCTAAATTAGAAGAATTAGGTATTAAAACCATTAATGATTTTATGAATATTAATAATAAAGATAAAATCTTAAGTGTTTTATCTTTAGACTTTTATAATGATATTATAAATAGATTAACAGGTAATAGTAGGAATGTTATTGATGTCAATAAACATCATATAAATGAAAGTATTTCGACGATGCAAACTTATGACAGAAGATTAAATGATGAAGATGAAATTTTATTAGAATTAAGAAAATTAGCGAAGGATGTTTATAAAAGATTAATCGAGGAAAAGTATTTAACGAAAACTATCTCTATTTCTTTAAGAGATACTTCTTTTAAAACAATTACGAGATCTAAAACCATTAGTGAATATACAAATGATTTTTTGGAGATATTTGATGTTATAACTACTTTATTTTATGAAAATTATCATGGTGATACTTTAAGATTATTAGGGGTTACTTATGGTAATTTAATTAAAGAAGAATTATTAGTTAAAGACTATAATTTATTTACAATTGATGAAATTATTGAAAAAGAAGCCTCAGTTAAGAAATTAATGAAAAATCTTAATGAGACTTATGGTAAAGATATTATTTTATTTGGTAAAGATTTAAAGACTAAGTAAATAATTATAGACATCATCAATATCTTTTTCAGGAGTAGAAGCTCCAGCAGTAATGGCGATATTGTCATCATTATTAAAATTTATTTTTTCTAAATCACTTATTTCATTTATAAAATAAGCATCACTATTTAATTTAGCTAATTCATATAATCTTTTAGTATTAGAACTATTTTTGTCACCAATAACTAAGATTTTAGAATAGCCTTTAGCATTAATAACAGCTTCTTGTCTTAATAAAGTGGCATTACAAATAGAATTATCATAAATAGCGTTAGGATATTTCTTTTCTAAAGCTTTATAGATATCTTTTAAATCAAGCTTAGAAAGGGTAGTTTGATTAGTAACATAAATATGTTTATTATTAATATTTATATTATTAACATCTAAAACATTTGTAACTAAATGAATATTTTTGCTATAAGATAAAGATGCGATGGTTTCATCATGGTTTTCTTTGCCAATATAGATAATATCGTAATTATCTAAACTATATTTAATGATATTATTATGAATTATTTTAACGAAAGGACAAGTCGCATCAATGATTTTTGTATCTTTAGTTTTTAATAGGTCACAAATATCTTTAGTTGAACCATGTGCTTGCATAATAATAATGCCACTGTTGATATTTTTGATAAATTCTTCTTTATTATCTTTAATAATAGTGACATTTTTTTGTTTTAATTCATCAATAATATGTTTATTATGAATAAGTTCACCTAATAAATAAATAGGTTTATTATCTTTATTAGCTAGAATAGCTTTATTTACTTTATTTAAGGCTAATGTTACCCCTTGGCAAAACCCTAAGGGGTTTAATTTTGTTATGTTCATCTTATCACCTTTTTTATGATAGCATATTTTACAAGTTTCATAAAGCATTTAGTAGTTGCAAAAAAAGAAGAAATATTTTAAAATTAGCTTTGGAGTGATTTTTTATGCTAAATAAATTTATTAGAAACAATGATTTAATTTTAGCTTTAAATGATTATGGCATTAAAGAATTATCACCAGTACAAGAAGAAGTTATTAATTCTTTTTATGATAAAAGAAATGTCGTAGTTAAGTCAAAAACGGGTTCTGGCAAAACACATTCATTTTTAATTCCTTTAATTGATAATTTTAAAAATGAAGATAATTATGCAATAATTATTGCCCCTACTAATGAACTTGCTTTTCAAATATTTCAAAAGTTAGAGGCTATTAAGCTAAATTTAGATATAAGATTATATGATAAAAACTTGGATAGTAATAAAGAAGCTACAAGATTAGAAAAGAAAAGTCCTAATATTGTAGTTGGTACTATTGGTAAACTTTATGATTTAATTATTAAAAAAAATGCCTTAAAAGCTTATCAATCTAAATATGTGGTCATTGATGAAGCTGATATGTGTTTTAATGGTACATATGATGAAGAGTTGTTTCAAATTTTAGAAGTGTGTGAAAATGCTAAGAAAATGTTATTTTCAGCTACTTTTGAAGATAAAATTAAACAAATATTACCTAAGGTTTTAAAAAATCCTTTAGTAATTGATTTAGATAATACTTATAACTTAGATATTAAGCATATTTGGTTACCTATTAGACATAATTTAAGAATAGTTATTTTAGAAAAATTATTAGAATGCATCAATCCTTATTTAGCTATTATTTTTGTTAATAAAAAAGAAACAGTGCCTTTTGTTTATAAATTGTTATCAGAAAAAGGCTATAATGTTTGTGCTATTCATAAGGATCAAACAATTAGAGAAAGAAAAAGAATTTTAAAAGAAATTGACGATCTTAAATATCAATATATTATCTCAACTGATATAAGTGCTAGAGGTATTGATTTTAAAGGCGTAAGTCATATTATTAATTATGATTTACCTTATGATTATGAATTTTATATTCATCGAAGCGGCAGAACTGGTAGAATGAATACAAATGGTATTTGTTATACATTGTTTGATAAATTAGATGATAATTATTTAAATATGTTAGCTAAAAAAGGCGTAACTCCTATTTATATGGATATTGTTAATAAAGAGTTAGTTCCTTATAAAGGTCGTAATGTTAGAGAAAAAAGAGTGGCTCCTACTAAAGATTATGTTAAATTAGCTAAAAAACATATTAAGTTAAGTACGAAGGTTAAGCCAGGCTATAAGAAAAAACATCAACAAAAAGTCATGGATTTAGCTGAAAGATTAAAAAGAAATGATAAAGGGAGAAAGAGAAAATGAGTTATGTAATTTTTACTGATTCAACAACAGATTTACCTGTAGATTTTGTTAATACTAATAATATTAAAGTTATTCCAATGAAATTTATTATCGAAGGTAAGGAATATAAAAATTATTTAGATGAAAGAGAAATGAAAGCAAAAGACTTTTATGATTTAGAACGTAAAGGTGTAATTGCAAAAACAGCTCAACTTACAACTTTTGAAATTGTAGAAGCCTATAAAGAAGAACTAGAAAAAGGCAATGATATTTTAGCGATTGGCTTTTCATCTGGTTTATCAGGAACTTTTAATTCTATGCGTTTAGCAAAAGAAGAATTAGAAGAAGAATATAAAGATCGTAAAATATTAATTATTGATTCACTTTGTGCATCAATGGGTGAAGGCTTATTTGTTTATTATGCTAATTTATATAAAAATGAAGGCCTTTCATTAGAAGAAAATTATCAAAAATTATTAGAGCTTCGTCCTCATTTAGTACACTGGTTTACTGTAGAAAACCTAAATACTTTAAGAAGAGGTGGTCGTGTTTCTAATGCGACAGCTTTTATTGCTAATGCCTTAAATATTAAACCTGTTTTACATGTTGATAATGAAGGTCATTTAATAGCAATGATGAAAAAGATTGGTAGACGTAGAAGTGTTTTAGCATTATTAGATAAAATGCTTGAAACTATTGATAATAAAGAACCACAAATGATTATGATTGGTCATGGTGATTGCCTAGAAGATGCGACTTTCTTAGCTAATGAAATTAAAAAGAAAATTGATGTTAAAGATATTATGATTAATAACATTGGTCCAGTTATTGGTGCTCATAGTGGGCCTGGCACTTTAGCTTTATTCTATGTTGGTAAAGAAAGATAAAAAATAGCCTTATTAAAGGCTTTTTTCTTTATAAAAAAAGGGACATTAGTCCCTTTTACTTTTATTAGTAAGTTTCGCCACTCTTTAAATGAACTTGTGGAATTTCTTTCATTTGTGAAGAAGAAAGAATTCTAACATTACGTTCAACTACAGAACCAGCTGGTATAATAATTTTCTTACCAATTACATTAATACCAGTAGTTAATAATTTTGGTTTTTCTTTATTAGGAGTATAATCATCACCAGTACCAATTACACAGTTATCACCAACGATTACGTTCTTATCAATGATTGTATTTTCAATTTTAACATTTTCACCAATTTCAACATCATTTAAAATAACTGAGTTTTTAATAACTGAACCTTTACCAACTTTAACACCAGGTGATAAAACAGAGTTTTCAATAGTTCCATCTAATTGATCACCATGAGATAATAATGAATCTTTAATCTTAGCTTTATCACCAAGTTTTACTGGTGGTAAATCTTCAGATTTTGTATAGATTTTCCAGTTTGTGTCATATAAGTCTAAAGCACAATTTTCTTTACATAATTCTAGTGATGTTTCTAGATATGAATCATAAGTACCTACATCTTTCCAATAATCATAGAACTCGTAGGCATAAACCTTTTTCTTTTCAATCATATCAGGAATAATATGAGTACCAAAGTCTAAATCAACGATGTCTGGGTGGGTTTCAATAGCTTCAATAAGGGCATCAGTAGAGAATACATAAATACCCATAGAAGCTTTATTAGATTTAGGTTCCTTTGGTTTTTCTTGGAATTTAACAACACGTAAGTTGTCATCAGTTTCTAAAATACCAAAACGGTTAGCTTCCTCTATTGGAACAATCTTAGCAGCGATTGTAACATCAGCACCTGTAGCTTTATGTTGTTCAATCATTTTACGATAATCCATTTTATAAATATGATCACCAGATAAGATTAATACATATTTAGATGCATAACGTTTTACGAATTCTAAATTTTTTCTAATTGCATCGGCAGTGCCTTCATACCATGAATTATTAGGTTGAAGAAGTGTAACAAATGAATCACGACGGTCTAAGTCCCAAGGTTTACCAACACCGATATGTTCATTTAATGAAAGTGGTAAATATTGAGTTAAAATACCAATTTGAAAAATACCTGAGTTGCAGCAGTTAGATAAAGCAAAGTCAATGATTCTGAATTTTCCAGCGAATGGAACAGCTGGTTTACTTCTTTTTTCAGAAAGAATATCTAAGCGTGAACCTCTACCACCGGCTAAAATTAAAGCTAATGTTTCCATAAAATCCTCCTAATACATCAATTTTTCATATAGCTTTATATATTCTTTAGCGGAATTGTTCCAACTAAAGTCTTGGGCCATTGCCCTTGTTCTTAAATTTTTAAATGCTTCTTTATCATAATAAGTTGCGTTAGCGATAAACATAACTTCTTCTAAAGAAGGACAGTTATAATAAGTGAATGTGAAACCAGTTCCTGTATTTTCATATTTATTATATGGCATTACCGTATCTTTTAGACCACCTGTTTCTCTTACAAGTGGGAGTGTACCATAACGCATCGCAATCATCTGACCTAAACCACATGGTTCAAATTTAGATGGCATTAAGAAAATATCAGAACCAGCATAAATCTTTTGGGCTACATTATCACTATAACCAACATAAGATTTAAAACGGTCTGGATATTTAGATTCCATATAACGGAAATAATCTTCATATACTTTATCGCCACTGCCCATTAAAATGAAGTAAGCTTCTGTATTATTAATTACATGTTCTAAAATTGGCATTAAAATATCAATACCTTTTTGATCTACTAAACGAGAAACTAAACCAAATACAGGTACATCTTTATAAGGAAGACCAAATTCCTTTAATAAACCTTTCTTGTTTTCTAGTTTACCTTCTTCCATATTCTTAGAATCATAATGGCAGAAGATGTTTGGATCTGTTGCCGGATTATATTTTTCATCATCAATACCATTTATAATGCCATAGAAATCATATTTTCTAAGTTCTAGCATATATTCTAGGCCTTCACCATATTCACCAGTTAATACTTCCCATTTATAAGTAGGGCTAACGGTTGTAATGATGTTAGATTCAACAATAGCACATTTCATGAAATTAATACAATTGTTAAATTCTAAAGAAGAAGAATATGGCATAAATAAGATTGACATTAAATCTTTAGGGAAAATTCCTTGATATTTAATGTTATGAATACTATAAACAGTTTTAATACGTCGATATTCTTCGTAATAATTGTAGTTATTTTTTAAGATATAAGGAATTAAACCCGTTTGCCAGTCATTTAAATGTAAAATATCTGGCATAAAATTAATTACTTTTAAAGCTTCTAAAACAGCGAAATCAAAATAACTAAAACGTTCGCCATCATCACCATAGCCATATAAACCTGGTCTACCAAAGTAGCGTTCACTATCTAAAAAGTAGTAGTCGATATCGCCTGCTTTTTGGTGAAAAACCCCAACATATTCATTACGATCTGAAATACGAACGTAACAATAGCCAATGTAAGTAGCGTTTACTTTTTCCTTAATTTTTTGATAATAAGGGAGCATAACTCTTACATCGACACCTTCTTTTTTAAGGGCAATTGGTAAAGCACCAATAACATCGGCTAAACCACCAGTTTTAATGTAAGGTGAACCTTCGCTTGCACAAATTAATACTTTCATTTTTCCACCCTTTCTCTTCTTGTCCATTATACACCAACTAAAGCGTTTTCACAACACTTTAATTGTGAAAAAACCGAATATTTTATTTAAAAATATAACTTAGTTGTTTTAAAATATCATTAATATAAGCGGTGTTTTTAAAACACAAAAAAACTAATAATTTTTGTTGTAATAGCCACTTAATAATGGTATAATAACAAAGCAAATCGAAATAATTCTTGAAGGAGATTTATATATATGGCAGTAAGAACAGGAATTAGAAAAGCTAAATTTAAATTTAAATGGACAAAAGAATTAATCTTTTTAATTGTAGGTATTTTAGTAATTGTCGCTGTTACAATTATTCTTGCCCTACCTACTAAATTAGATAAATTAAAATCTAGATGGCAAGCTGCTTCTTTAACAGATGAAACAGTTATTGAAGAAATTAGTGAAGATAAAATTAAATCATTGATGCAAGATGGTAAAGATTTCTTTGTATTCTATGCAACACCAGATACTGATGATGCAGTAACTAATATTCAAACGGTAGAAACTTACGCTAATCGTTATAATTTTGACACTGTATATTGGTTAGACGCAACTGAAATTAACCAAATGTCAGATGAAGATAAACAAGCAACTGACTTCGTTCGTGAATTAGAAGAAAGAAATCATAGCTTAGGTGACGTTGATTTATTAACTATTCCAAGTTTCTGGTATTATAAAGATGGCGTTTTAACTATTGATTCAGCGGATTATGAAGACATTTCTTTTGAACAAATTGTTTTTAAAGCTATGGGCGATTTAAGAGTTTCATTAAATCAATAAAATAAAATTAAAAGGAAGATTTAGACATCTTCCTTTTATTAGGTTATAGAGGTATTTTATGATTAATCAAATTAAAAAAAATATTAAAGATTTTTTAGATAATAAATATGAAGGTATTAATTTAATAGTAGAAGAACCAAAAGATAAGAAAATGGGTGACTTATCTGTACCAGTTTTTCCAATTGTTAAAACTTTAAAAAGACCATTAAATGATGTAGTAAATGAAGTAAAAGAATTATTACAAAATAATTTTAAAGTTATTAAAGAAATTAGTAATGTTGGTGGTTTCATTAATTTAAAATTAAATAAAGAAGACTTAGCATTTAATATTATAAAAGAAGTTTTAGATAAAGATAGTCATTATGGTGAAAGTAAAATGGGAGAAAATAAACTAACAGCCCTAGATTATTCTTCACCTAACATCGCTAAAAGTTTTTCAATTGGCCATTTAAGATCAACTATTATTGGTAATTCACTAAAATTAATCAACCAAAAATGTGGTTATAAAACATATGCCATTAATTATTTAGGTGACTGGGGAACTCAGTTTGGTAAAATGATTGTGGCTTATAACTTATGGGCTGATAAAGAAAAAGTTAAAGAAGACCCAATTAATGAATTGACAAAATTATATGTTAAATTCCATGAAGAAGCCAAAAATAAACCCGAATTAGAAGATGAAGCGAGAGAAGCATTTAGAAAATGTGAATTAAAAGATCCAGAATATTTAAAATTATGGGAATATATTAAAGATGAATCTTTAAAAGAATCAGAACAAATCTATAAACTTTTAAAAGTAGACTTTGATTCTTATAAAGGTGAAGCTTTCTATAATGATAAAATGGATCCAGTTGTTGATGAACTAATGGCTAAAAAATTAGCTTATTTAGATGATGGTGCTTTAATTGTTAATTTAGGTGATGATATGCCACCAGCCTTAATTAAAAGAAAAGATGGTGGTTCACTTTATATGACTCGTGATTTAGCGGCCTTATTATATCGTAAAAAAGTTTTAAATTTTGATAAAATATTATATGTTGTTGGTAATGAACAAAAACTACATTTCGAACAACTTAAAAAGATTATTGAATTAATGGGCTACGATTTTAAAGATGAAGTATATCATGTTGGTTTTGGCTTATATTTAGTAAATGGTAAAAAGATGTCCACAAGACAAGGTGGCGTTACTAAATTATATGATGTCTTAGAAAAAGCGATTAATTTAGCCTTGGAACAAATTAATTTAAAGAACCCTAACTTAGCTAATAAAGAAGATGTAGCTACTAAAGTAGGGGTAGCCGCTGTTTTATTCAACGATTTAAAGAACCATCGCGAATTAAATATTGAATTTGATTTAAATAGTTGTGTTAAATTTGAAGGTCAAACAGGTCCATATTTACAATATAGTAGCGTAAGAATCGCTTCTATTTTAAAGAATCAAGAATTAGACCTTAATAATTTAGATGAAACTGTTTATGATAATGATGATTATTTTGATATTATTAAACAATTAAGCAACTTTACAAATACAATTGAAAAAGCTTGTTTAGATAATGCGCCAAGCTATATCGCTAAATATTTATTAAATTTAGCACAATCATTTAATAAATTATATTCATTATATAAATTAAATGTAAGTGATGATAAAGTACGTAACGCTAACTTTGCTTTAATTAAAGCAATTAGAATTGTTATCAATGAAGGTCTTCGTTTACTTGGTATTGATTATTTAAATGAAATGTAATCATGAAAAGTAAAAAGACTTTAATTAGAAACCTAATATTATTAATATCATTAATAGTAGTAGTTTTCATTATTATATTTTCGATTGGTGATATTAAAAATATCACGAATACAATATTAAATGCTGATTATAAATATATATTAATAGTTATCTTATTAACGTTAGTATATGTTATTTTATGGCCGTTGTCTTTAGCTTTAATTATTAAGAAAAAAGAAGGCTTTATGAAACTAACAGATTGCTATAAAATTAGCGCAACAGAGCTCTTTTTTAATGGTATAACCCCCTTTTCAAGTGGTGGTCAACCTTATCAAGCTTATGCCTTAAAACAAAAAGGAGTAAAGCTTAGCGAAGGCACGTCTATTTTAATGATTAATTTTATAATTTATCAAGTTGTAATTAATGTATTTTCAATTTTCGCTTTAGCCTTTTATTTTAATCGCATCAAAGAAGAAATAAGTGGTATAATATATATAACATTAATAGGTTTTATTATTAATTTCTTAATTTTGTTATTACTTTTAGCCATTGCTTTATCTAAAAAAACAGGAATAATTATTCATAAATTTATAACTTTTTTAACTAAATTTCGGTTATTTAAAAAACTAGAAAAATTTATTCCTAACGTTGATTTATATGTTGAAGAAGTTCAAAAAGCTTTTAAAGAAATGGGTAAGAATTATAAAAATATAATTCTAACTACTATTATTAAAATAATAGCTTTATTAATCTTTTATGCCATTCCTTTTTATGGGTTAAAAGCCCTACATATTGATATAGGTTATGAAAATATATTCTATGTAGTATCAATGACTTGTTTTGCCTTAACGATGGTTGTGTGGTTACCGACACCTGGTTCGTCAGGCGGAGCGGAGTTCGCTTTTTCAACCATTTTCCAATCACTTTCTATTTCGACGGATTTATCACTTAGTTTAATGCTGATTTGGCGTTTTTCAACTTACTATTTAGTTATGTTATATGGTTTTATAATGTATCTATTGTTGCAAAGGAGAGATAAAAATGAGAATCGGGATCTTTACAGATGCGTACAAACCACTGATTAGTGGGGTTGTTACATCTATTTATACCTTGGAACATGAATTAATTAAATTAGGTCACGAAGTTTTTATCTTTACTAATGATACCGATGAAGAAGTTATAGACGCTTCTAATGTTATTAGATTTAAAGGCTTAAAATTGCCATTTAAAGGCTTAAAATCTTATAAATTAGCATACCTTGTAAGAACAAAACTAAAAACAGTAAAAAAATATAAATTAGATGTTATTCATATTGAAACTGAATTTTCAATGGCTAAAATGGCTGTTTTAGCCTCTAAGAAATATAAAATACCATGTGTTTATACACTGCATACTCTATATGAAGATTATCTTCAATATATATCAAAAACGATAGATACCTATTTTCATAAACCATTTTTAGCTTCTTTAGCTAAAATATTAATTAAACCAATCAATAAACAAGCAATAATTAAAATAGTACCTACACGTAAAGTATTAGCTAAAATAAATAATTATTATATTAATGGTGATGTTAGAGTAGTACCAACAGGTATTGACTTTGAAACACTATTAAATAATAAACAAAGTGAAGAAGAACTAATTAAATTAAAACAAAAACTAAATATAAACAATAAACTAATATTTATTTATATAGGTAGACTATCAGAAGAAAAATCGATTAATTTATTATTAGATGCCTATGCTAAAGTTAAAAATGAAAACACCGTCTTTTTAATTGTTGGTGATGGACCTAGTAAAGAAGGTCTACTTAAAAAATGTGATGAACTTAATTTAACAGATGAAGATGTAAAGTTTCTAGGTTTTGTGAAATGGGAAGAACTAACTCCTTATTATGAAATGGGTGATTGTTTTTTAAACGCTTCCGTTACGGAAACCCAGGGCCTTACCTATTTAGAATCTTTAGCTTGTGGGACACCTATCTTAGTTCAAAAAGATGAAGCCTTAGATGGCCTTTTAAAAGAAGGAATGAATGGTTATTATTATGATGGTCACAATGATTTAGTTAATAAACTTAAACTAATCATTAATGATACTACCATCATTAAAAGCTTAAAAAATAAAACTTATGAATCAGTTAAAGACTATTCAAAAGAAAATTACGCCTTAAAAATGCTTGAAATCTATCAAGAAGCTATTAAAAATAAAGATAGAAATAATATTAAGTTCATAACACACAATTAAAACTTGTAAAATCGATAAAAAGATGGTAATATTTACATTGTGATTACCATCTACATGCCGGTGTGTCGGAATTGGTAGACGAGACAGACTCAAAATCTGTTATCCGCGAGGGTGTGTGGGTTCGAGTCCCACCACCGGCACCACAAATTAGAAACTAAAGTCTGAAGCTCATAACGAGTATTCAGACTTTTCTTTTTGAGAAAAAATCCTGTAAAAGTTCTATGAAAATATCGAAATTAAACCTAGTTGATGTTGAAATACTGATAACCATTTGAGGTGACCATATGTTTGATTATACTAAAAAAATTTAGAGAATACCGTGAAAGAAAATGCTTTCTCAGTGCGAACTTTTCTCTGTTATATTAGGCTTACCAGCTAGTAGAAGGGGGAGTGGTGGGGAAAAAGATGAGACGCTATTTGAGAAAAATGAACAAGAAGGGTCGATAAAAACTAGCTTTTATGCTATACTACGCTTAAGGATTAAGACAATTTTGATAATGGCAAGATATAATTTAGGTAGGAAGATACTGCATACTAGTGTAGTGTACCACTCATACTAAGGAAGAGATCAAACAACAATTTATATCGTATAAAAAACTATTGAAAAAGGAGACAATCGATATGAGATTAGTAAGTAAAATATTAGTTACCCTTGGAATATTCGCTGGTGTAGTGTCCTCAGTGACTCTTACTTCATGTGGTCCTCAAGAAGAAGCACACACTCATACTTTTGCTGAGGAATGGACATCAGATGACACTCATCACTGGCACGCAGCTACTTGTGAGCATAGCGGTGAAAGAGATAGTTATGCTGAACATACATGGGATAGTGGTGAAGTTACTACCCCTGAAGGATGCGAAACTGATGGTGTAATGACTTATACCTGCACTACCTGTGATGCAACAAAAACTGAAACTATTAATGCTACAGGACATAGTTGGGATGATGGTAAAATTACCACTCCAGCAACTTGCCTAGAACCAGGTGTAAAAACTTATACCTGTACAGTGTGTGAAACTACAAGGACTGAACCAATCGACGCTACTGGACATAGCTACTCTGAAGAATGGACAACAAATGAAACGTATCATTGGCATGAAGCTACCTGTGAACATAGCGATGAGATAAGCGGGAAAGCGGAACATTCGTATAATGCGGACGGCGTTTGCGTGTGCGGTTATAGGGCTATACCCGAAGAGACTCTCCCTACTACGTTGAATGAACTTATGCAAGAGGGTAACGAGAAGTATCAGGCAGTCGTCGTTAAAACCTTGAACGACCATTTGCTCGAAGATATGCTATATAATACAGTTGGCAAATACAATATAAATAGCGTTCAAATCGAACAATGGGAAGTCGTTGATAGCGATAAAAATGGTATTATCGATTGCATAAAACTACATTTCTTCTACGATAACGCAATAATTTCGATGCTTTACAGAATAGCTTGCGTTGAACCTAAAACGGAAATAACTTTACAGGATTTGTTAACCGAAAACCCTGACGCCGCAAAACTTGACGAAGCATTCGACAGAGGAACTCCTTATGTCAACGGCGCCAAATATTTTACTGAATATGCTTTTGGTTATAACCCTACAATACAGGAGATGCGAAAAAGATTGTTAAATGCGGTCAATGAGAAACTTGCGAATGACGGCATTATCTTAGCAGTTGGCAGGAATACCCGCTCATTTATTATAAGAGATGATGAATCTACGGAAGATACAACATTAGGGAAGGCAAGACGAATAGTGGTTATGAATTTAGCAGAGAACGGCTATGAAGAAATTGCCATAATAATTCAAGAAGCGCTAACCGACAATGATGATACAAAACTGATAGAAAACTTAAACGCGGACAAATACAAAGTTATAAGTGCCGCAAAACGCGGCAAATTTACGGACGTACTTCTAAAAGCCGATACGTCAGAAAATGGCATACGGTAACAACGGATTAAGCCGCCAAAAGCAGGCAAAAGACAAAGAGAAAAACGAAGAAAATTAAATGGCTCTTTAATAAAATTTGGCTGTAATTTAACATTGATTGAGCATAAATGACTAAACATTCTACCTTCTACAAATTTTTAGCACGTGATTTTGCACTAAAAACTTTTTATAACAATATAGGTAAGTGAGGCTATAGTAATAAACACCTTATGTAGGGGTTGCATCTTGAAATAGGGGTCGCAAGTGCATCACAATGGGTATATTTAGCCACAAATTAGAAACTAAAGTCTGAAGCTCATAACGAGTATTCAGACTTTTTTTATGTTAATGTCAATATATAAATGTATAAATTGACTAATATTTTTAGAAAATAAGGCTTGTTATTATGCAGATTAAACATATTGTAGACAAAAATATAAACTTAATAAATTAACTAGTTAATCTATGGCATAGATCAGAGAAAGGTAGCCATATTTTCTTAAGTGAAGAAGAAATTAATAATGTTAAACAATATGTACCAATAGCTATTAAGCTAGTTTTTAACTTAATAGTCTGTTATGAAAAAGATAATCCTCTTGGTTTTATAGGTGCTAATAATACTAAACTAGAAATGTTATTTGTTGATAATAATTTAAGAGGTAAAGATAGTGGAAGTAAATTATTAGATTATGCATTTAAAAATTATAATATTAATGAAGTAGTTGTTAATGAAGAAAATAAAGAAGCACATAAATTTTATTTAAAACATGGTTTTTATGATTATAAAAGAGAAGATTTGGATGAACAAGGTAATCCTTATCAAATTAAAATTACTTGTAAGAAAGATTATAATGAAAAGCAAATAGAAGTTTGGCTAAAGGAGCTAATAAAGAAAAATAAATTAAAATATTTGAATCTCATTATTCTTTAATTGCTAGTATGGATGGAAAGACTATCGGCTTTGGTGATATTAGTGATGGTTATTTAAATATGTTATATGTAGATCCTAATTATCAAAACAAGGGTGTTGCTACCATTATATGTAATAAATTAGAAGGATATATAAATAAAGACATTACTGTTGATGCTTCAATTACAGCTAAAGACTTTTTCTTAAAAAGAGGATATGAAATTCTAAATGAACAAACAGTTTATCGTGATGGTATAGGTTTGAATAATTATAAAATGATAAAATACATTTAATGTTTATTAATACTGAATCATATTATAGAAGGCTAATAGGGCAATTATTGCCCTATTATTTTTTTATAAAATGGTTTACATTAGTATTAAATGAGGATGTGCTTTAGATTGAATGATTTAGCAAAACAAGCTAGTAGTAATTTAAAAAAATACTTAAAGATAAGAATATTACTCAAGAAGAACTAGCTAATATTATGGATGTTGATCCAAGAACCGTAAGAAGATATTTAAAAAACGGTATTGATAAATTATCGACTTTAGAGTTAATAAGTAATTTATTAAAAGTAGATGTAGTTAAAGATTTGTTAAAAAAATAAGTTTAAAGCTTTTCTCATGAATTAAATGTGGAGGAAAATAATATGAAATATGAAACAGGATTTAGTGCTATAGGTAAGGCAAAAGGCTGGGCATTATTAGCTATTTTATTTTTTTGGTTAATAATACCATTAATTATTTGGATTTGTTACTGCGCAGCGGTTACTTATGATAGGCTTGTAATTACAGATGATAAAGTTGTATGGCATAAAGGTGTTATTAATAAAAGTGAAAGATCATCAGTATTAACTGGTATTTTAGGTGTTAGTGTTGAACAAACTATGGTAGGTAGTATATTTAATTATGGTGATGTTCGCTTAAATACTGTTGGTAAACATAGTGATTTAGTGTTTGAAGGTGTTAAAAACCCACAAGCTTTAGCTAGTTTCTTAAAGAAGAAAATAGTTAAAGATTCAGATGTTAAACAAGTTATTACTGACTAACAAAAAGATATTAACATGAAAAAAGTTTTTAGTTTTTTAATACTAGGATTGCTTATAATCTTAGTAGCTTGTGTTGGTGATAAAACAAATACTTATACTATTACTTGGGAAGTAGAAGGCAAAATTATAGAAACTGACAATAATGTTGAAGAAGGAACAATGCCTGAATATAATGGCTCTACTCCAACAAAAGCTGAAGATGATGATTATTATTATCGATTTGAAAAGTGGTCTCCAGACTTATATAAAGTTGATAAAGACCAAAAATATGTAGCTGTATTTGACAAAATAGCAAAAGAAGTTGAAGACGAAACATATACCGTTACATTCAACTCTAATGGTGGTAGTGAAGTTAAGGCACAAGAAGTAGAAAATGGCAAAACTGTTGCCAAACCTACTAACCCAACTAGAGATGGTTATACATTTAAAGGTTGGTATACTGATTCTGCTTTAACTAAAGAGTATGATTTTAAGACAGTTGTAACTGGTAACTTAACATTATACGCAAAATGGGAAAAAGTTGAAGAAGCTGCAACTAAAGTAACAGTTACTTTCAATTCTAATGGCGGTAGTGCAGTTGCTAGTCAAACTGTTGATGAAGGTGCTAAAGTTACCAAACCTGGCGATCCAACTAGAGATGGTTATACATTTGGTGGTTGGTATACAGATGTAGCTTTAACAACTCGTTATAATTTCGAATCAGCTGTTACAACTAATTTAACATTATTTGCTAAATGGAATGAAGTTATTGAAGAAGACCCTAAAACTTATACAGTTAGCTTTGTTTTACCAGAAGGATGCAACCCTATTAATAGTCAAATCATTGAAGCAGGTGGTTTAGTAGTTGAACCAGAAGCACCTAAATTAGAAGGTTATAATTTTATTTGTTGGTGTATTGATGAAGAAAAAGAAGTAGAATTTGATTTTAAAACTAAAGTTAACAGTAATTTAGTATTATATGCTAAATTTAATCCTAAAGTTAACGTTGTTGAATATTTAAAATCACTTGTTAGTATGATTAAGGTTAATCCATATAGTTATATTCCAAAAACATTGCAACCAGGTTATGAAGCAAATTTAGTAAATTTAGAAGATGTTAATTATGATTTTACTAACTTTGTTGATGTAAGTTCAATTAATTATGGTGGTTTTGGTGAACAATGGAATATGGTTATTTCTAACTTAAACCAAAGTAAAGTATTCTTTAATGTATTAACGACCCTTGATACAGTTACATCAGCAAGCATTACTGCTTTCCAAAACTATATTGATAGTAATCCTAGTGATACCGCAAGTTATGATTTTAAATATGGTACTTATGATGTGACTATTAATCTAGTTGATAACACATTATTCTATGTATTAGGATTTACTACTAATATACCATTATTAGGCAAACAAAACATAGAAGTTATGATTAGCTACGATATTTTAGAAAATGTAGTAGATGGTCGTATTCAGATAGGTGACGCCAATGCTCTTGCTTATAGTATAGCTAAAAATAAATTTACATTTGCTTATAAATTTTTAGGCATTGGTGAAGCTTATTTTGATATTTCTAACACTGCTGGATTAGTTAGTGGCCATATTTATGAATATTTGACAGTTGGTGATGACGCAACAATTAAAAGTAGTTGTGCAGATTTTTACATCACACATGATAGACTAATTACTGTTGGTAATAAAGCATCTGGCATGATTGGTTTTACTGGAACTATTGTTGAAATGTATGATGTGACAACTGGTAAATTGATTGGTTATGAAGTAAACGAAAAACTTTCTATAATTAACTATGACACATTATGGTTTAATTTAAGCGATATAGAAGGTATAAATAGTATTAAAGTTATCGAAGGCAGTAGTGAAGATAATGATTTAAATAATGATACTATTTATGTTAATAATAGTAGTAAACAATTTGTGTCGAAAAAAGGAATGCTTTCACGTCGTTATGATATTGAAATGCGTAGTCAATATTTCTATTATTTAGATGAAGAAACTAATGAATATGAAGTAATTGAAGTTAAAATTCCAATGTTATTTGTTCAAGAAGATTGTTATGATGATTTAATAACAGATATAAAAGAAGAAAATAATGTTACTATTTCACTTAACAAGAATATAACTGATAATGTTGATTTCTTAATTGAATATTATGACTTATATATTCCTTCATTTGAAACAAATAAAGAATTAATTACTCACGAAATAATAGAAGAATATATTGGCGTTAAATATAGTGATTTAACTAATAATAATTAAATAATAATAGTAAGAAGTCTCTTTAATATAAAAGGAGACTTCTTAAATTTAAGCACTTAAAATATAGAAGAATAGGCGGTTTTTAGTTATAATAAATCTAGTTAGGAAAGCAGGTGGTAAATAATGAAATTTCAAGAATCTGAAAGTATAGAACTTAAAAGAACATTGACTAAAGACTTTGCAAAAGAAGTCGTTGTTTTTCTTAATACTAGAAATGAAATTATTTATATTGGTGTAGACGACAATGGTGATGTTTTAGGTGGTTCTAATGTCGATAAAACAATGAGGGAAATTAGAGATATTATTATTGGTGGACTTATTATATAATTCCATCTCATTTTGAGAAATAAAACCTCCTTTCGTAATAGCTAAATTTTAGCTATATAACAAGAGAGGTTTTTATTTTGCTTTCAAATATGGTTAATATATGTTACAATTTAATAAAGAAACATTCATAAATAAAATAACGAGGTGGTCTTATGCCCCAACATGTCATCGTTAAAGAATATAATGAAAATTATCCTTTAATGTATGAAAAAGAAAAAGAATTAATTTTACCAATTCTTAAGACTAATTTAGTAGATATTTATCATATTGGTTCAACTGCTATTAAGAATTTAAAATCTAAGCCAATCATTGATATTATGATTGTTGTTAATGAACTTAGTGATGTTGATTCAAAAAAAGCTGAATTTATAAAAATAGGTTATGAATATTTAGGTGAATTTGGTATTAAAGGTAGAAGATATTTAAGGAAGGGAGGTACTAATAGAACTCATCAGATTCATATTTTTCAAAAAGATGATAAATATAATATTACAAGACATTTAGCTTTTAAAGAATATTTAATTAAACATGAAGATGTAGCTAAAGAATATGGCAAACTAAAAAAAAAAATTAGCTAAATTATATCCTTATGATATTGAAGCATATTGTGATGGAAAAGATGAATTTGTTAAAAAAGTTGAAAAAGAAGCTTTAAAAGAATACTGTTATTAAAAGGGGATGTTAAGATGTGTAGTTTTATAACAGTTAAAAATGATAATACTTATTGTGGTAGAAATCTAGATTTTAATCGATTAGTTAATAGTGGAATTTTATTTATTCCTAAAGGTAGTATTTATTATACAATAGGTTCTAAATATGAAAACAACTTAGATGAAAATACTAAAAGTATCACTAAATATAATATATTAGGAATTGGTACTAATGCTTTATTACCTAATATAGCTTTATATGATGGCATTAATGAAGAAGGCTTAGCTGGAGCGCAGCTTTATTTTAGAGAAAATGCTAAATATGAAGAAGTGGTAAAAGAAAACACTAAAGGCGTTATGCCGCCTTATTTTGTTAGTCACATTTTAGCTAATTGTAAGGACTGTAAAGAAGTACTAAGTTTTATAAAAGGACTTACTTTATTAAATAAACCACTATTAGGTACAATAGCTAATTTACATTTTATTTTTGCTGATAAAAGTGGCAGTAGTGTTGTTATTGAACCAACTAAAGATGATCTAAAAACTTATTTAAATGAACTTGGTATTTTAACTAATAGTCCTACTTATAATTATCATTTAGAAAATTTAGCTAATTATCTAAATTTAAATAATTTAGATATTGAAGAAACTAAATTTATGGATGTTTCAATCAAGCAATCATATTCAGGTAATGGCTTAAGAGGGTTACCTGGTGATTTTAGTAGTCCAAGTCGTTTTATTCGTTTAGCTTTTTTAAAGAAATATGGACTTTTAAGTGCTAATGAAAAAGAAAATCCTAATTATTTATTTAATATGCTTGCCAATGTTTCTTTTCCTTATGGTTTAGTAAAAGTAACTAATAAAAGTGATCAAAGTAGTTTAGATAAAGAAATTGGTGATTATGATTATACTATTTATAGTGTAGTTTATGATCTAACTAATTTTGAAATTTATTTAAAGACCTATCGTAATCAAATGATTTATCATTTAAATGGCAATAAATTAAAAGAAAATTATTATTTAGAGTTTAACTTTAAACCAGAATATAAAGAGGTGTTATAAAAAATGAAAAAATTATTGTTATTTATTAGTTCATTATTATTAATATTTAGTATGGCTTCATGTGGAAATAGTAAACCTGAAATTGCTGATTATATTGACAGTTTTAGTAAAGTAAAAGAAGAAGAAATTAATGGTGAAGTAATAGCTTTACCGAATACTACAATTAATAATATGCTAAAAAATGAAGCATATGCAGAAATTATCCTTATGGGTGATTCAGCTAATAAAGTAAAAGCTTTTAGAAATTTAGAAACTGACGTTTTAAGCTTTTATTCCGTTTTAACAGATAAATTAATTGATACTAAGGGTAATTACACTTATAGTGATTATTATAATGGTGATTTACATCTAGATTTCTACACTAATAATTTAGGTGGTTTTTTAGTAGTATTTCAAAATGATAATTATTCAGTCATTGCGGATGCGAACGGAGTTTTAACATCTTCACATGATATGATTAATATTATTTCATGTAAAGGAGTAGAAGAAAATGAACTTGTTATTGCCTATACAGTTGGTAATTTTGCAACTAGCAAAAAACTTAGAGTTAAATATGAAAGTTTAACTAATAGAACAGTTATTGAAGAATTAGATAGCTATGAACCTAATAATAATTATTCATATGAATATGAATTAGATTCATACGGTTTAGAAGACTATAAATTAGTTTATTTAGATAATAAATCATTAGTGGCAATTTTAGATGAAAATAATAAAATTAAAGTTACTTATATCTTACCTAGCATTTTAAATGCCACTAATACCACTAAGATAATGATTAAAGAAGGATATTTAATTCAAGAAAAAGTAGAATTACCAGAAGATGCAACTGATTATGCTTATTCAGAAAATGGTGTTAAATTTAATTTACATAGTTATACTTTTAATTTCTTAAAAGGTGAATTAAAAGAAATAAACTTAGATTATATAATTAATAGTGGTGATTTAAGTAATGACTATAAATATGTTAGTGCTAATGTAGTTAAAATAAGAGATGATAAAACATTAGAAGAAGCTACTAATGTATTATTAAATAATAATTTAAAAATTGTTTTAGAACTTGGTGATTTTTCATTTAGTAACATTATTAAATTAAAGAGTGGTTATTATTATAGTGTTAGTAATAGTTTATTATTTGATGAAGAATTTAAATTAGTTAATAACTTTAGTTCTTATGAAGTAACCTATTTAGATAAATATGATGTCTTTATTGTATATAATAATAATTATTCAACTATTTTTTCTAGTAAAGGTATGCAATTAGCGCCTTTTTCAAAAGGAAATCTTTATTATGATTCGACCTATGATAATGCTTATATAATTAGAAATAATGATAATGAATTTGACATCTTAGAGGTTAAAGATGATAATTTAGAAAAATTAAGTACAATTAAATTAAATACACTTAATGCTATTTATGAATCTTATTTAAGTAGTGTTAGTTCCTATGTAAAAGTTAGTTATGATAGTTCTAATTTAAAAATATATGTTGATGTTATATCTAGTTTTAGTAAAGATAAAGTGTTAAGTTACACTTTAAACTTAGCTGATGATGTAAGTTATTATAATGTCGATGTTAAATATCAAATATATACTGGCTTAAATGAAAACATCTATGTGTTTGAAGTAGATTATGGGACTAATTCAATATTCTTTAGAATTAATTTAGCAAAAAATGTCATCGAAATTGAAAAATAAAAAGGTGTATTAATGATAAACCTTATGACTGCCTTTAGGCAGTCTTTTTTATGCACTTAAAACTTTATTTAAAGCTTCTTGTTCAAACTGTGTTTTATATAATTCAAAATAATAGCCTTTCTTTAAAAGAAGTTCGTGATGCTTACCACTTTCGATAATTTTACCATCTTTCATAACTAAAATTAAATCTGCATTGACAACTGTTGATAAACGGTGAGCTATCATGAAACAAGTACGACCTTTTAAGGCCACATTGATGGCATCTTGAATAAGAGTTTCCGTTTTTGTATCAATAGAAGAAGTTGCTTCATCTAAGATTAGAATTTTTGGGTCTCTAATTAGAGCTCTAGCAAAGGAAATTAATTGTTTTTCCCCAAGTGATAATTTAGAGCCACCTTCACCAATAAATGTATCATATTTATTTTCTAGTTTTTCAATAAAAGTATCAGCTTGAATCATTTTACAAACTTGTTTAACTTCCTCTAGGGTAGCGTCTAATTTGCCATAAGTAATGTTTTCAAAAATAGTACCACTAAACAATTGCGGTGTTTGTAAAACATAACCTAAATTATCATGTAACCAAGTAATTGACCTTTCTTTATAATTTCTACCATCGATTAATATTTCACCATCTGTTGGTTCATAAAAACGGCAAATTAAGTTAACTATGGTAGACTTTCCAGAACCAGTATGGCCAACTAAAGCCACATTTGAACCAGCTTTAACTTTTAAATTAAAGTTAGTTAAAACCTTTTGGCCAGTTTTATATTTAAAATTAACATCTTTAAATTCAACATCACCAATTAAAGGTTCAAAATTTTCTCTTTTTGGTTCAAAAACAGTACCATATTTTTGAATAACTTCATCTGAATCAACGATTTCTGGTGTTTCTTCAATTAAAGAAACAATTCTTTCAGCGGAAGCTTGCGCTTGTTGGAAATCACCTAAAACACGGGAAATTGATATAACAGGATCAAAGAACTTAATCGTATATTCAACGAATAAATATAATTCTGAAACTAATAAAGTAGTTCCTAAAACCATGATACCACCAACATATAATGTAGAAGCAACCCCAATATAACCAATGATAAAGATAACAGGGCCAAATAAAGAACTAAAACATGCCGCTTTTAAGGCACTTTTACGATAACGACGAGCTTTCTTTTCAAAATTCATAATTGATTTATCTTCAATAACTAAACTTTTAATCGTTTTAGCTCCTAAAAAGCCTTCATTATAAGCTCCTGTAATTTCAGAATTTATTTTTCTAGCACTACGGTAATGCTTTAATATTACCTTTTGCATAATTAAAGCGAAGCCAAGAAGAAGAGGTAGTATCGCTACAATAATTAAAGCTAATTTAATGTTTTTAATTAATAAAATAATTAAAATACCAACCATTGATAAGAAACCCCAGAAAAAGTCAATAAATCCCCAAGATAAGATAATTGATAATTTCCTTGAATCAGCAGTAACTCTTGCCATAATCCAACCTTGAGCAGTCGTATCAAAGTAGCTAAATGATAATTCTTGTAATTTCCTAAAACTTTCTTCTCGCAGTTGATAAGCTACTTTTATTTCAATTTTATTAGCAGCTAGAATAAACAAAGCGACGATAACCCCATATAAAATTGCAAAAATGACATAAAAGATAATAAAAGGTATAGCGTTATCAAAGATTTGTTTTTCAATAAAAGTTTCTAAAGCATATTGATTTAAAAGTGGATATGTTAAATCAGCAATAGCTAACATTAAAACAGAACTAACTAATAAAATAACATTCTTTTTATCTCTTAAAACAATACTTATAATCTTTTTCCAAGGTTTGACATTTTTATTAGAATAATCAACTTCTTCAAAATCTTCATACATTAACCTCACCACCTTTAACTACATCTTTAAATTCATCTTCTAATTCACCTTGAATTTGCCACAATTCTTTATATAAAGGTGAAATATTTAAAAGTTCATTATGAGAAGCATAAGCTTCAATCTTACCTTCATTTAAAACTAATATCTTATCAGCTTCTTTAGCAGTAGTAATACGATGAGTAATAATAATCATGGTTTGTTTATTATTATTACGTTTTAAAGCTTTTCTAATTAAATAATCAGTTTTTGTATCTAAAGCTGATAAAGAATCATCAAAGATTAGAATTGGTGCTTTAGAAACTAGCATTCGTGCAATCGCAATACGCTGTTTTTGACCACCTGATAAAGTAGTACCCTTTTCCCCAACAATCGTTTCATAGCCTTCTTTAAAGTTCATAATTTCACTATCAATAGAAGCGATACTACAAGCTTTTCTAACCTCTTCTTTACTTAAATTATTATCAGTGATTCTTACATTTTCTAAGACATTATTAGAAAATAAGAATGGATCTTGTAAGATCATTTTAATATTTTTTCTTAAATAATGTTTATCAATATTTGTAATAGGTGTTTCATCTAAATAAATAGTACCTTCATTATAATCTAAGAAACGCGTTAATAAATTACAAATAGTTGACTTACCAGAACCAGTCTTACCAACAATCGCTATTACATCACCTTTATTAATATCAAAACTAATATTTTTAAGCAATTCATCATTAGTGTCATTAAATTTAAAACTTACATTACGAAATTTAATAGAACCGGTAATTTCTGGCGTTAATGAACCATTATTTTCATATTCACTAGCTTCTTTTAAAACCTCTTCAATACGGTTAGCGGCTACTATTGCTTTACCATAATTAGAAATAATACGACCAAGCCCTCTAATTGGCCAAATAACCATACCCAGAAGAAGTAGACAAGCAGTTATATCAGAAGTAGTGACTAAACCTTTATAAGCTAAATAAATCGCAACCGCAATAGTTAAAGCATATTGGAATGTCGCAACGAAATCTGTAAAACCCCAGAAAATAGGTTCTCTAATGTATAAGCTATATAATTTATTATAATATTCATCATTAGCTTTTTTCATTTTCTTAAGTTCATAAGCCTCATTAGAAAAAGCTCTAACAACTCGTGATGAATTGATGTTTTCTTGGACAACTGTCGTCACAACAGCCTCTTTTTCTTCAATTTGTGTAAACTTTTTATTAATGTAGTTAAACCAAAAAATTGAAGAAATACCAAGAAGTGGTAAAGAAATTAAGCTAACTCCCATTAAAATTAAATTTATTTGGCCAACTTGATAAGCACCAATAGAAATTGTAATAAAAATCGAAATTAATTCTGGAAACTGTGAACAAATAAAAGAAGATGATGTATCAATATCAGAAGTTGATCTTTGAATTAAATCACCAATATCTAAATTATTATGATAAGTATATGGTAAATCTAAAACATGGTTATAGATTTTAGTTCGCATATCATAACCAATATGTTCAGTTCCGTAAGCTCTTAAATAACCATCTAAAAATCTTAAAATTGATCTAAATAATTGTAATAAAACCATCGATATTCCTATTACTAAAATGATAGTTAATGGTTTTTCAAAAGATAAAAAGAAATCAATTAAAAAAGATGGTAAATTAACTGAACTATTTTCATTCCCTAAAACAGAAGTAGCTAGTTCAACTAAGATGGCGATATATGAATATAAATATTGTAAAACAAAGTTTAAGACAATAATAAATATTACTAAGAATAGATATTTTTTACTCCATCGCCATAAATTTATACTTTTTTTCACATTATCACCTTCCAACCATCATATTATACTAGATTTAAGTCGATAAAAAAAGAAGCTTTCACCTCTTTTTAATAATTTCCTAAAATCCTTAAATTAAGGGAAATATTGTTTATTTTAGTTAAAGCTTCCTTAACCATTAAGTTATTTAAATTACCATTAAAATCAATATAAAAATAATACTCATAAGGTTTATTTTTTATTGGTCTAGATTCAATTCTCGTCATATTTAATTTGTAATCATTAAAAATTTTTAAAATATTATATAAAGTACCACACTTATGTTCTAAGTTAAAAATAACACTAATAGTAGAAGAATCATCATTATATTCTAATTTATTACTAATTGAAACAAATCTTGTTTCATTACAATCATTACTATTAATATTTTCTTTTAAAATTTCTAAATCATATAATTTAGCACAACTTAAAGAAGCTATAGCGCCAATATTTTTATTATTTAATGACTTTATATATTTAGCACTAGTAGCTGTATTATTAAATAAATTAGCTTTAATGTGATTATTATCTAAAAATTCTTTAGATTGTTTAATAGCTTCAATATGAGAATAGATTTCTAAAATATCCTCTAATTTAGCACCTTTAATTCCTAAGAGATTTTGTTTTATTTTCAAACTTAATTCTTTAACTATATAAAAATTATATTCTCTTAAAAAATCATAATTATCATTAATAATACCAGTAGAAGTATTTTCGATAGGAATAATTCCATAATCAACTTCCTTATTTTCTAAAGCTTTAAAGATACTTTTGAAACTACCATAATTAAAATAAGTGGCATTTGGATATAAAGTAGTGGCGGCTTCATAACTAAAAGCCCCTTCTACCCCTAAATAAGCTATTTTTAATTTATTCATGATGGATAATACTTTCTAATTTTTTCAAATCTTGCATCAAAATATCATATTTGTCTGGTCTTAGCGATTGCGGACCATCAGATAAAGCCTTTTCAGGATCGTTATGGACTTCAATCATTAAACCATCGGCCCCGGCTACTAGACTAGCTTTTGACATACTCTCAACTAACCACCATTTACCACCAGCATGACTAGGATCAATAATTATCGGTAAATGTGTTAAACGTTTTAAAACAGGAATAGCTTGTAAGTCTAAGGTGTTTCTTGTATAAGTTTCAAAAGTACGTATGCCTCTTTCACATAAAATAACATTAGGATTGCCATTAGCCATAATATATTCAGCAGCCATAATCCATTCTTCATAAGTAGAAGAAAGTCCCCTTTTTAATAAAACAGGTTTTTTAATTTCACTACCTACCTTTTTAAGCAAGCTATAGTTTTGCATATTACGAGCGCCTATTTGAACTAAATCAACCTTTTCATTGAATAGAGGTATGTATTCAGCATCCATTAATTCTGTACAAATTGGTAACCCTGTTTCTTTTTTGGCTTCTAATAATAAATTTAAGGCATCTTCCCCCATACCTTGGAAAGCATAAGGACTAGTACGAGGCTTAAAAGCGCCCCCTCTTAGAATATTAGCACCACTTTTTTTAACCGCCCTTGCGACCTCTAAAATTTGGTCTTTATTTTCAACTGAACAAGGTCCAGCAATGTAGCAAATATTTCCTCCACCTATTTTGACCCCGTTTACATCAACAATGGTATCTAAAGGATGGAATTCTCTATTAGCTAATTTATAAGGTTCAGAGACTCTCATTACATGATCAACTGCTTCATCAACCTCAAATTTTTTAGGATCAATAATGGTAGTATCACCAATTAAACCAATAATTGTTTGTTCACTACCAGTAACAACACTAGTTTTTAACCCTAATTTTTTAACTTCCTCAGTTATTCTTGTAATATCATCTTTTTTAGCTTGTTGTTTTAATACGATAATCATAATTAAACCCCCTTGTATAATAAAAAAACGTCCTTATAAAAAGGACGCATAGACGTGGTACCACCTTTATTCTAGAAATTATTCTAGCACTCATTAAAGTGATAACGGACTTACCCGGTAAAACCTACATATCAGTTAACCATTTAAAGAAGAATTCATTACCTTTACTAACTCATTTTCACTAACCATGAGCTTTCTAAATAGTAATTTAGTAACCACGTTTCTTTTCATAATGTTTCTTTAATGATAGTAAATTTATCTTAATTTGTCAATAAGAGAAATAAACTTAAATTAAGTTAAGATTTGCTAATATAGCTTCATTAATAGCTACTTATCCATATAATGTAACTAAGGGGACTAATAAAGCTAATACTTATTTTAATAGAAAAGATAATACTAATATTAATGAAGAACCTAGTGAAAAAATAGTAATATATACAAAGTTATTTGGTATTTTAATCTTAGTAGCTAATTTATTAATATTTGTAATAATGTATTTCTTTATTTAAAGGGGTGAAAATTAAATAAAATTACTAGCTTTAATTTTATTAATAATACCATTATGCTTAATGCCATTTTCTAAGAAAGAAGAAGAGGTTATTTATCCATTATTTAATAATTGTGATATATATATTGTTGAATGCCCACAAATTATTAAGTTTACCGAAAATGTATATTATGCAACTGCAGCTTGTCCACCTGATAATAATAATGCTGATGATTTTTATTTAAATGCTAGACTTTGTTCTAATTTTGCTAAGCCTAAAGTTTTATATTTAGGAGATGGTCATCCACTTGCCATGTATATTAGTGATAATAAGATAAATAATTTTTTATTGGCAGATGGCTTTTTAAGTGAATTAGAATGTATAATTATTCCTGAATATTCATCCTATTATACTGTTGGTAAGGATTTATATATTAAATTAAGATATTTAGATGATATGCTTTATCATAAAACTTGTGATATTAAGCTTTGTGAGTTACAAAATGATGTTAAAGTCATTAAATTAAAAGGAATTTATGAATAAAAAAATCGTTTTCACTAATTATATTGATAAATTAGTATTTTAGTGCTAAGATAACACCGACAAGTATTGAAAGGAAAAAAGTTTATGAAAAATTTTTGGCAAGATTTCAAAAAGTTTATAGCAAGAGGCAACGTAATTGATATGGCTGTCGGTGTTGTAATCGCTACTGCTTTTACAGCAATTGTAAATGCAATCGTTAACAACATTTTAATGCCAATTGTTACAATGGCTGTTCCAGCTGGTTTAGATGGTTTAGTAACTGTTTTAAATCCAGATAAAGCTTTAGCTACAGATGAAACTGCTAATACAATCTCTTACTGGGGTGTAACTTACGATGCTGATGTTGTAAATGTTATTAACTGGGGTATTTTAGTTAACGCAGTTATTAACTTCTTCATGATTGCTTTAATTTTATTTACTATTTTAAGAGTATTTACTTTTTTAAATAATAAACGTAAAGCTTTAGCTAAGAAAGAAGAAAAACCAGCTCCAGCTCCAGAAGTTAAACCTTCTGAAGAAGTTTTATTATTAAGAGAAATCAGAGATTCTTTAAAAAAAGAAGATAAGTAATTTAGGAAACAGTGAATTTATGTTCACTGTTTTTTCTTTATCTAAATGTAAAGTAAACTTATCAAAATATTTAAAAAAATGTCAAAACCCACTATTGCATTTAGGTAAGAAGTGATATAATTTAATTAGGAAGAGAACTATAATTTTGTAATCTTAAAAATGGAGGAATATATTATGAGCTTTGTAGAATTTATCCATGAATTTAAACGTTACAAATCAGGTGATGAAGTTATTGTTGCGAACAATGACATATCATTTAAAATTGAAGAAGGCGAATTTGCGGTGATTGTGGGGCCTAGTGGGGCCGGCAAATCTACCATTTTAAATATTTTAGGTGGTATGGAAAAATGTGACGAAGGTGACGTCATTGTTGATGGCAAAAATGTTAGTAAAATGAATGAAAAAGAATTAACTAAGTATCGTCGTTATGATGTTGGTTTTGTTTTTCAGTTTTATAATTTAATGCCTAATTTAACTGCTTTAGAAAATGTAGAAATTGCTAAAGAACTTTCTAAATCACCACTTGATTCCAAAGATGTTTTAGCAGATGTTGAACTAAATGATCGAGCTAATCATTTTCCTGCGCAGTTATCAGGTGGTGAACAACAACGTGTTTCGATTGCCAGAGCGGTAGCTAAAAATGCTAAGGTTTTACTTTGTGATGAACCAACAGGTGCCTTAGATTATTTAACTGGCAAAAAAATCTTAAAATTATTACATGACTTATGTAAAGAAAAGAATAAAACAGTAATTGTAATTACCCATAACCAAGCGATTACGAAAATGGCTGATAAAGTTATAACACTTAAAAACGGGCAAGTGGTTGATAATTATGTTAATGAAAACCCGCTTGATATTACCGAAATTGAGTGGTAGTTTATGAAAAAAGGTTTGGGGATTAAAACATACCTTAAGTCTTTATTTAGATTAATCAAAAGTAATTTTTCTCGTTTTATTACTATTAGTTTAATTGTAATGTTAGGTATTGGCTTTTTAGTAGGTTTGTTTTCAGTAGCTCCCGATTTAATGATTACGGAATCTAATCGTTTAATTGACAATAAAGTTTCAGAAGTTTATTTAAGAAGTGAAAATGGGTTTTTAGAAGAAGATATTACTTCTTTAAAAGAAGTATTAAAAGGTAGTGAATATGATACTTCTAATATTAGAGGAACATTTGAAATTGATCAAATGATTAGTGCTCAAGGTTCTTCTAAATTAGCTCGTTTAATTTATGAAAAGAGACATGAAAATCAAGACATTTACGATTTTGTGAGTGGAAAAACTTATCCTGATGAAGGAGAAGTAGTAGTTGAAGTAAGTGGAAATTATATAACTTCAATGGCTATTTGTGATACTATTACCATTGATGGTAAAAATTATAAGGTTTCTGGTATTGTTTCTAACCCTTGGTATTTAATGAAAGAACGTTATAATGCGACTGGTCAAACTAGTGGCGCTTTAGAAATGATTGTTTATTTACCATATAGTGCCTTAGATGAAGAAACAAAAATGTTAATGGATTATACAAACATTTATTTATATTATCCAATGGAAGGTAATTTATTTCAAAATGGTAATAGTTCTAAAATAGATGATATTGTCGAATATATTGAAAATAGCAGTTTTGCGAAATTGCATGAAGACAATTTTAATAATAATGTTGCTTCTTTAAAAAGTGAAATTGAAGATATAAGAGAAGAAAATTTAGAAGTAATTGAAAATAATAGAATAAATATGTATGTTAGTGCTTTAAAAGAAGCTTTAACAATGTTTAATCCTGATGTAACTTCAGAAGAAATTAAAGATGCTTATTTAAATGATACCTTAGATGAATTATTACCTTCATTTATTACTAGTGAGATGTTAATATCTAATATTGAAAAAAATGAAGAATTTAAGGCTGGTTTAACAAAGTTAGAAGAAGCTAAAACAACTTTAAATGAACAAATTGATGAAAATTTAGCTACTTTAGATGAAAGTATTAGTGAACTAGGTAATAAACTTTATTATTTACCGTTTACGATGAGTGAAGGTTTTGGTATGTTTGATAATTATGTTGATAAAGTTCAAACAGTTGCGAATATCTTCCCAATATTCTTTATTGTTATTACCTCTTTAGTAACTTTGACTTCTTTAAGAAGGTTGATTTTTGAAGAACGTGCTGTCATTGGTACGATGCGTGGTATTGGTTATAGTAAGTTTATGGTTAGTGCTAGATATTTAGTATATGGTATTTTAGCGGCTGCCCTAGGTAGTTTACTTGGTATAGCTCTTGGTATTGCCTTAATTCCTTTAGTTATTTATGAAGCTTATATTACTACTTGTTTCTTACCACCTTTAGTTTATAATTATAATACTTTAATCATAACAATAGCGGTTTTAGGTATGATTTTATTAGTTATTTTAGCTATTTTAATCACTTTAAGTCAAAGCTTAAGGGAAAGTCCAGCTAGATTAATGACACCTAAAGCTCCTAAACCTGGTAAGAGAGTATTTTTAGAATATATTACTTTTATTTGGAAACGTTTAAGTTTTAAATATAAATCAACTGTTCGTAATATGATTCGTTATAAAACCAATTTAATCACCATGCTTATTGGGGTAGGTGGTTGTATGGCCTTAGTATTAGTGGCGTTTGGTATTAATGATTCTATTAATGCAGTTTCTAATCGTGAATTTAATAATATCATTAATTATAATGCGATTGCTTATGCTGATGGGCCAATTACAAAGTTAAATAATGATAAATTAATTTCTAGTTTAGATATTAGAATTGAAACAGTTAATTATGATGATTATAGTACGAAAGTAATTATTAGTGATGAAAATATTAATGATTATATTAATTTTTATGATGATAAACAAAAAGAATATAGCTTTACAAATAATGATGTAGTTGTATCTTTACAATTAGCTAATGAATTAGATTATGATATTGGTGATACGATTAATTATCATGGTAATGATTATGTAATAACTAACATTATGGAAAATTATGTAGATAATTATTTAATTATTGGTAGTGCAAATTTTGATAGTTATACTAAAAATGCTTATTTATTAAAAACTGGTGATCTAGATGATTTAGCAGAAAGAGAATTACAAGATAGTTTAGTTCGTAATTACGAAATATCATCAGTAACTTTCTTATCTAGTATGAAATCATCTTATCAAACATTAATTGATAATATGAGTTTAATAGTAGTTGTGGTTATTGTCTTTGCGGCTTTATTAGCTTTCATTGTTATCTTTAATTTAATGAATATTAATATTAATGAAAGAATTAGAGAACTGGCAACTTTAAGAGTGCTTGGTTATTCAACGATTGAATGTCATGGTTATATAGCTAGAGAAACTTTCATATTAACTATTATTGGTATGGGTCTTGGTATTGGCCTTGGTTTCTTACTTCATAAATTTATCGCTGGAGTAATTGATACAACCTCAATTATGGGTGGTCGTTATATAACTTGGCAAAGTTATATCTTTTCAATATTAATGACTTTAGGTTTTGCGATTATTGTTGATTTATGTTTTATTCCTTATTATAAGAAAATTGACATGGTTTCTTCACTTAAAGCCCTTGAATAGTGTTGACAAATTAATAATTATTTATTAAAATATAGCCGTATTTTCGTAAAGAGAAGGAGTAATTTTAGAACAACTTCTAGCGATAGTGTGGCTGGTGAAAACACTAATTATTCTAAAATGAAGGTAGTCTCTTAGATTTTAGATGAAATTATAGTAGTTTAAGACGTTTGGCTGCGTTAAAGTCATAATGAGTGCTAGAATTTTTCTAGAATTAAGGTGGTACCACGGTTAATTCGTCCTTAGGATTTTTATCTTAAGGACTTTTTTTATTAGGAAGTGATAAATTGTATTTAACAGGCCATAATATAGATGTTAGATCGTTAGTTTATGATGACATTAACGATTATTATAAATATCAAAGTGATAGTGAAGTCGCAAGACTAGCTGGTTTTAAAGTTATTCCCTCAATTGAAGTTTGTCACAATGTAATGATGGGTTTAATTTATAAGGGTGAAACTTATACAATTTTAAATAAAGATAAAGAGTTCTTAGGAACAATTAATCTTTATAATAAATCAATTAGACAAATTAAAGACTGTTATACCATCGGCATTTCTTTAAAAAAAGAAGCCTGGGGAAAAGGCTATGGTAAAGAAGCTATTTTATTATTACTTGCTTATGCTTTTAAGATAAAAAAAGCTTTGTACATTGAAATAGGTTGTGAGCCAACTAATCTTAGGAGTAAAAAATTAATTGAAAAAATAGGGTTTAAATACATCGGGTTAATTAAAGACTTTGGCTATAAAGATCGCGATATAACCTATGATTTATTATATTATTCATTATCAGAAAAAGAATATAAGGAGTTAAATTATGAGTATTAATATTGATATTAAATATGATCCTAAAAAAGTAGAAACAGGTAAATATGATTTTTGGTTAAAGGGTAAATATTTTGAAGCAGGCGATAAAACAAAAGAACCATTTACTGTTGTTTTACCTCCACCTAATGTTACTGGTAAACTTCATTTAGGTCATGCTTGGGATACAACTATTCAAGATATGTTAATTAGAAGAAAAAGAATGCAAGGTTATGATACCTTATGGTTACCTGGTTGTGACCATGCAGGGATTGCGACTCAAGCGAAAGTTGACCAAAAATTGAAGGAACAAGGTATCAGTCGTTATGATATTGGTAGAGAAGCTTTCTTAAAAGAGGCTTATAAATGGAAAGATGAATATGCAAAAACTATTCATGAACAATGGAAAGCTTTAGGTTTATCTTTAGATTATTCTAAAGAACGTTTTACATTAGATGATGGTATGAAAAAAGCGGTTAATCATGTCTTTATTTCTTTATATAATAAAGGCTATTTATACCGTGGCGAAAGAATTATCAACTGGGATTGTGAAGCGAAGACGGCTTTATCAAATATTGAAGTTGAACATATAGACACAAAAGGGGCTTTCTATTATATTAAATATCATTTAGTTGATAATAGTGGCTATTTAGTAGTTGCGACTACTCGCCCTGAAACAATGTTTGCGGACCAAGCTCTAATGGTTCATCCTGATGACGAACGTTTTAAAGCTTTTATAGATAAAGAAGTTTATATTCCAACAACTAATACAAAAATTAAAGTTATCGCTGATAGCTATGTTGATAAAGAATTTGGAACTGGGGTTGTAAAAGTAACTCCTGCTCATGATCCTAATGACTTTGAAGTTGGCTTACGTCATCATTTAAATATGCCACTTTGTATGAATGAAGATGGCACGATGAATGAAATGGCTTTAAAATATCAAGGAATGGATCGTTTTGTATGTCGTAAAGCTTTAGTTGAAGATTTAAAAGCTAGTGGTGATTTAGTAAAAATAGAAGAAATTATGCATAGTGTTGGTCATAGTGAAAGAACTCATGTTATTGTTGAACCACGTTTATCTAAACAATGGTTTGTTAAGATGGATGTTTTAGCAAAACAAGTATTAGATAATAAAGAATATGAATTTATTCCTAAACGTTATAAACAAGTATTAGTTAGATGGTTAACTAATATTAATGACTGGTGTGTAAGCCGTCAATTATGGTGGGGACACCGCATTCCTGCTTGGTATAAAGGTGATGAAGTTGTTGTTAGTGAAACTTGTCCAGGTGAAGGATACATTCAAGATGAAGATGTTTTAGATACTTGGTTTAGTAGTGCTTTATGGCCATTTGCGACTTTAGGTTGGCCAGAAAATACTGACTTATATGAAAGATATTATCCAACTAGTGCTTTAGTAACTGGTTATGATATTATTTTCTTCTGGGTATCAAGAATGTTATTCCAAGGGATAGAATTTACTGGTAAAGCTCCTTTTAAAGATATTTTAATTCATGGCTTAATTCGTGATGAAAAAGGTCGTAAAATGAGTAAATCTTTAGGTAACGGGGTTGACCCATTCGATGTTATTGAAAAATATGGTTGTGATGCCCTTCGTTATTTCTTAAATACAAATAGTGCACCTGGTTTAGATTTAACTTTTGACATTACAAAAGTTGAATCTGCTTGGAATTATTTAAATAAGATTTGGAATATTTGTCGCTTCGTAATGCTTAATTTAGATGATGAAGTATTAGAAATTGATGTAACTAAATTAAATATGATTGATAAATATATCTTAACTAAACTAAATGAAGTTATTAAAAATGTTAATTATAATTTTGATAAATATGAATTTAGTGAAGGTGCTAAAGCTTTATATAACTTTGTTTGGGAAGAATTTGCAAGTCACTATGTAGAATATGCAAAGGTTGTTTTACAAGATGAAGAAGCTTATAAAGATAGTACTAAGAGTGTTTTATATTATGTCTTAATGGCTATTATTAAAATGCTTCATCCAATTATTCCTTTTATTACTGAAGAAATTTATCAATTATTACCTCATAAAGAAGAATCAATTATGATTAGTTCTTGGCCAGAAGTTAAAGAAGAATATAATTTTATACAAGAAGAAAAATATGTAACTTCTTTAAATGATTTAATTTCTACGGTTAGAAATAAAAAAGCTGAAGCTAAAAAATCACCTAATTTACCAATTGATTTAGTAATTGAAGGTGAAACTAATTATATTAATGAATTTAGAAAATTAATGCCATATATTATTAGATTTACAAAAGCTAAAAAATTAGTATTTACTAATAATTTAGAAGAAAAAGAAGAATATGCTTTATATACTTTAAAAGACATTAATGTTTATATTTTAAAATCTGATTTAATTAGCGAAGAAGAAGTTATAAATAGTTTAAATAGCCAACTTAAAACCTTAGAAAATGAAATTAGAAGAAGTGAAGGTTTACTTAATAATGAAAAATTTATGAGTAAAGCTCCTAAAGAAAAAGTTGATGTTGAGAAAGAAAAATATAAAAACTATTTAAAACAATATGAAGATGTTAAAGCTCATTTAATTAAACTAGGTGTTAACTAATGTTTTCAAATATTAAAGATGCCTTATATTGGCTTGAAAATATTAAAAGAAAAGAAAGAAGAAAAGATTTATCAAGAATAAAAGCCTTAGCTAAAGAATTGGATGTTATAAATCCTAACTATAAAATAATTCATATAACAGGTACTAATGGTAAAGGTTCAACTGCTATCTATTTAGAAACAATCTTAGAAAAATTAGGTTATAAGGTGGGGTTATTTACCTCGCCTTATATCGTTAATTTTAATGAAAGAATTATGATAAATGATGAAGCTATTAGTGATAGTGAATTATTATTAACAATTAATAATTTATATAATGTAGTTAAAGAATATGAATCAAAAAATGACGATATTGTGCCATTTTTTGAAATTGTTGTTTTAATTATGTTAGTTTATTTTAAAGATAAGAATTTAGATTATGCCGTAATTGAATGTGGTCTTGGTGGCCTTTTAGATGCGACCAATTTTTTAAATACAGATTGTCAAGTTTTAACATCAGTTGGTTTTGATCATATGAATGTTTTAGGTAATACTTTAAAAGAAATAGCTTATCAAAAAGCAGGGATTATGAAAACAAATAAGCCTTTTATTTGTTACTACGACAATGAATATTATGAGGTTATAAAAGAAAGTAGTATTATTAATAAAGCTAATTTAATTACTTTAAATAAAGAATATATTAAAGATATTAAATTAGATTTAACAGGAACTAGTTTTTTATATGAAGATACTTTAATCAAGACGCCTTTAATTGGTAATTATCAAGCTTATAATTTAGTTTTAGCTTTAAATGCTTTAAAACAATTTGTTAATATTGATTTAAAAGAAGTAACTAATTATTTAAAAGATTTAAAATGGCCAGGTCGTTTTGAAATTATTAATGATAATTTAATTTTAGATGGTGGTCATAATGTTTCAGCGATTAAAGAATTAGTCATTAATTTAGAAAAATTAGGCTTAACTAATTTATGTGTTATCTTTTCGGCTTTAAAAGATAAACGTTATGATTTAATGTTAAAAGAATTGGATAGAGTCACATCTTTTTATATCTTTACAACTTTCCCTGATTTAAGAAGTGAAGATCCAAATTTATTTAAAAATTATACTAATAAAGATAATGTAGTTATCAATTATTATAAAGAAGCCTTAAAATATCAAACTAATTTGCCTAAATTAGTTGTTGGCTCTTTACATTTTATTTCTCTAGTTCGTAAACTTTATCTTTAATTATTTTAATAATCTGTCTATATATTAGATAGGTGATAATAATGATTAAAGATTTAAGAGATTATGACAAACCAAGAGAAAGATTAATTAGAGAAGGTAGAACTTCTTTAAGTGATATTGAAATATTAGCTATTTTAATTAATAGTGGAACTAAAAAATATTCAGCTTTAGATTTAGCTAACATGATTTTAAAAAAATATTCTTTAAATGAATTAATTAATATTAGCTATGAAGAATTAGCGAAAATTCCTGGTATAAAACAAAGCAAAGCTTCTAAAATAATTGCGTCGTTTGAACTAGCAAGAAGAGCTTTAATTAGAAGTCAAACAGAACTTAATTTTGATAATCCGGAAACTATTTTTAAGTATATGCAAGCTGATTATCTATATCTAGATAAAGAAATATTTTATGTTTTATTATTAGATAATCACTTGTCATTAATTAAAAAGATAAAGCTTGGAGAAGGAACTAATTTCCAAGTTAATTTTACTTTAAAACAATTAATTGAATGTTTTGTTAGATATAAGGCATATGCTTTTGTAATTTGTCATAATCATCCTTCTGGTAAGGTTAGTCCTTCTAGAAGTGATATCAAAACGACTTTAGAAATTAAAAGATTAATGAATGACTTAGGTTATTTATTAATTGATCATTTAATTGTTGGTAAAAATAATTATTTTTCATTTGAAGAAAATAAATTACTAGAAAATAGGTGAATGTATGAGTTATTTTAAATTAATTAATGAAATTGGCTATGAAAGATTAGGTGGTTCTAAAGAAGAATATCAAGCAGCCTTAACTATTTATAACCATTTAAATGAATTGAATTTAGAACCAGTAATTGAAGAATTTACGATTAATGATAGTGTAATAAAAGAAGAAAAATTAACTATTAACGGTATAAATTATCAAGTTAAAGGGCATCATTTAAGTCAAGAAATTGATGAAGAATTAGAATATTATATTGTTGATAGTTTAGAACATTTAGAATATTTAGATTGTGAAAATAAGGCTTTATTTTTAACATTTCGCTTAACTTATAAAGTATATGAAGAAGTACTTAAAAAGAAGCCTTTAGCTTTAATTTGTGTAAGTAATTATGCAGGTTCTTTATATGATGAAGAGGATAAATGTTTATTAGATCATTCTTATTTAAGAGAAAGGCATTTAAAATTTGGTAAGGTTGCTTGTTTTCAAATAAGCGTTAGAACTTTAGAAGAAATTGCCGCCTTAAAGACTAATAAATGCCATTTAACTTTAAAATTAGAAGATGTTAGTTTAAATAGTCATAATGTAGTTGGTACTATTAAAGGTAAAAGTGATAAGATTATTTGTTTTAGTGCGCATTATGATAGTGTTATTAATTCAAAAGGCATCTATGATAATGCAACTGGTAGTGCCACTATCTTAGAATTAGCAAAGATGATTAAAGATCCTTATTATACAATTAAGTTTATTTTTTGTGGTAGTGAAGAAAGAGGCTTACTTGGTAGTAAGGAATATACTAATAAACATAAAGAACTATTACCTAATTATTTATTAAATATTAATGTTGATATGACTGCTTGTTTACTAGGTTATGATTATGCTTGTGTAACTGGTCATGAAGAGATTAAATATTATCTTTTACATTTAGCTAAAGAAGTGGCTTTCCCAATTAAAGTTGATGTTGGTGTTTATTCATCTGATTCAACACCTTTTGCAGATAGCGGTGTACCTAGTATTTCTTTTGCTAGGTTAGCTTACCAAAATGGTTGTATGATTCATTCTAATAAAGATGATGGTAGATTTTTATCAGAAGATAAATTTTTAAATACAGTAAACTTTATTTATCAATTTTATCAAAAATTAAATAGTTCAAAGGTTTATCCTTTTAATAAAATAATTCCTGATAAAGTTAAAGAAGATATTAATAAATATTACGGTAGATAATAAAACGTTTTCAAAGTTTAATTATTTGTAAAATGAATTAATTTAAATATAATTAGGTTTAAATGAGAGGTATGTATATGCGTTATATTGGTGATGAATTATATTATGTAGGTTATAGTGATCGTAAAATTAAATTATTTGAAAATTATATTCCTTTAAATTTTGGCGTTTCTTACAATTCTTATTTAATTGTTGATAATAAAACTTGTTTATTAGATACAGTTGATTTTAGCGTGGTAAGAGAATTTATTAGTGATGTTAAAGTAGCTTTAAATGGTAAGAAATTAGATTATTTAATTGTTAATCATATGGAACCAGACCATGCGGCTTCTATTTTAGAAGTAGTAAAAGAATTTAAAGATGTTAAGATAGTTACTAATGCTTATGTTTTAAAATTATTAAATCAATTTTTTGACTATAATTTTAATGATATTACGATTATTGTTAAAGAAAATGATACGATTAATCTAGGTAAACATGAATTAACTTTTATTACGGCACCTTTTGTACACTGGCCAGAAGTAATGTTTACTTATGATAAGAATTTTAAAACTTTATTTAGTGCAGATGCCTTTGGTTCATTTGGGGCTTTAAGCGGTAACTTATTTTATGATGAAGTAGATGATCCTACTTATTTTATGGAGGCTAGACGTTATTATACTAATATTGTTGGTAAATATGGTAAACAAGTAGTAAATGCTTATTTAAAGATTAAAGACTTAGATATTAAAATGATTTGTCCACTTCATTCTTATTTATGGCGTAAAGATTTTAATCTTTTAATAGATAAGTATGTTAAATGGGCAACTTATGAAGCTGAAGCTAAAGAAGTTATATTAATTTATGCTTCTATGTATGGTAATACAGAAAAAGCGGCGATGTTATTAGCTGACGAATTAGCTAATAAGGGTCTAAAAAATATTAAATGTTACGATGTTTCTAATGTTGATGAAACTTATTTAATAGGTGAAATATTTAGAGTTAGTCATATTGTCTTTTTAAGTCCTACTTATAACGCTAATTTATATCCAAGAATTAAAGCCTTAGTAGATCAAATGCAAGTATTAGATGTTAAGAATAAGACTTTTGCTTTAGTTGAAAATTCAACTTGGGCACCAAGAGCTAATTCCTTATTAGAAGAAGAATTAAATAAATTAAAAGATATTAACATTATTAAAACGAAAGTAAGTATTAAATCTGCTTTAAAAGAAGATACTTCTTTAGATGTTAAAGGTTTAGCCTCTTTAATTGCCGAAAGCATTTTAAAATAAAAAAAATCCCTCGAAATGAGGGAATTTTTTATTATTATTCAGCTTCGATAGCTGAAACTGGGCAAACAGCTTCACATGCGCCACAATCAATACAAACATCAGCGTTGATTTCTGATTGAGTTTCGCCTTCAGTAATAGCTGAAACTGGGCATTCAGAAATGCAAGCACCACATTGAATACAAGCATCTGTTACTTTTCTTGGCATGTTCAAATCCTCCTTGTATGATGACTTTATTATAGCATTTTCTAGGTTTAAAGTCTATAAAGAGTGAAAAATTATTGAAAATAATTTAATTAAGCTTGCATCGACTATAAAAATAAAGTAAAATTAATTTTGTTAAAGGAGTGAGTGATTATGCCATGGTGGGGCGGATTAATAATCGGTATTGGTTGTTTATTAATCGGTTTAATTATTGGATTTTTCTTATCTAGATTTTTCTTCCAAAGATATTTAAAGAAACATCCACCAATTAATGAAAAAATGATTAGAGCTATGATGGCGCAAATGGGCAGAACTCCTTCTGAAAAACAAGTTAGAGCTGTTATGCGCCAAATGGAAGAAAATAAATAAACAAATTCCCTTAGTTTTTTGACTAAGGGAATTTTTATTAAGCATTGTTTAATTTTTTCTTTTTCTTAAAGTTATTTTCAGTGCCATTTATAATTCTTTTATAATTTTTAATGTGTTTAAAGATAATTAATAAAGCCATAACACTGTATAAAGAACATACTAAAAGTGTAGGTTTACCAACTAAGAACTCAAAGAAGCCAAGATTTGGATCTAAACCACAAAAATGTAAAATCCAAGCACTTACAATAACGGTAACGGTAGCGCCTGTTGATGCTAGACTTACATAACCAGTAGTATAAAGAATAATACCGAAGGCAATTAAACATAAAATGGCTGGGACAGGAGTAAGAACTAAGACAACTCCTAAAGAAGTCGCAACGGCTTTACCACCTTTAAAGTTAAGATAAATTGAAAAGACATGACCTAAGATAGCTGTAATACCATAAAATAGATAGTCGATTGGTGATGTAAAGATATTTAGTGGTTCTAAAATATTTCTAATTAATAATATTATAACCATACCTTTAAAAACATCAAAGAAGAAGACTAAAAAGCCTACTTTTTTACCAAGGACTCTTATCGCATTTGTAGAACCGATATTTTTAGAACCAAATTTTCTAATATCTGTTTTACAAATTAGTTTACCAAAGATTAAGCCAAAAGGAATTGAGCCTATTAAATAAGATAAAATTAAAAATAAAATAGTAATTACTATTTGATTAGCGCTTAACACATCTAAAAACATTTATTTCCACCTCACCTACGATTTTACACTTTCAATTTATATAAGTCAAAATATTTTTAGCCTTTTATGCAATTAAAAAAAATGTTATAATTATAAAAACGAGGCCAAGATGGCCTTTTATTAAGTTATAGAAGTGGTGATAATGTGCAAAAAGAATATAATGAACAGTCCATAACTATCTTAGAAGGGTTAGAAGCTGTTCGTAAAAGACCAGGTATGTACATTGGTTCTACTGATGAAAGAGGTCTTCATCATTTAGTATGGGAAATAGTTGATAATGCTATTGATGAAGCTTTAGCTGGTTATGGTAAGGAAATTACGGTTATTATTGGTAATGATGGTTCTATTACCGTAATGGATAATGGTCGTGGGGTTCCTTGTGGTATTCATAAAAGTGGTAAAAACACTTTAGAAGTAATATATACTATCTTACATGCCGGTGGTAAATTTGGTGATGGTGGTTATAAAACATCAGGTGGTTTACATGGTGTAGGTGGTTCGGTTGTAAATGCGTTATCAAGTTATATGGAAGTTATAAGTTATCGTGATGGTAAGATTCACAAAATGACTTTCCAAAATGGTGGTAAAAAGATTTCTAAATTAGAAGTTTTAGGTGATACAAAAAGAACAGGTACAACTGTTAAATTTATTCCTGATTCTACTTTATTTACAACAACTATTTTTGATTACAATAAAATTAAAGAACGTCTTCAAGAAAATGCCTTTTTAATTAAAAATTTGAAGATGAATTTAATTGACAAAAGAACTAATAAACAAGAGACCTTTATCTATGAACGTGGCATTAGCGAATATGTTGAAATGCTAGATCAAAATAAAAAACCATTACATAAAGTGTGGGATTTTGATGGTACCTTAGATAAAGTTCAAGTAGAAATTGCGATGCAGTTTGTTGATACTTATGATGAAAAAATAATTTCTTTTGTCAATAATGTTCATACTCGTGATGGTGGTACGCATGAACTTGGTTTTAAATTAGCATTAACGCGTGCTTTTAACGATTTTGCCCGCAAATTTAATTTATTAAAGGAAAAAGATCCTAATTTAGAAGGCTCTGATTTAAGAAGTGGCTTAACTGCCATTGTTTCAGTGAGAATTGAAGAATCAATTCTAGAATTTGAAGGGCAAACTAAAGGCAAATTAGGTACGCCTTTTGCAAAGACGGCCGTTGATAATATTTGTTACGACGCTTTAATGAAATATTTAAGTAATAATCCAGATATTACAAAAACAATAGTTGATAAAGCAGTTGTTGAATATAATGCAAGAATGGCAGCGAGAAAAGCTCGTAACCAAGCTCGTCTAGACAAAAAAGATAAACAAGATATTAATTTATCAGGTAAATTATCACCAGCCGGTGAAAAGAATAAAGAAATCAATGAATTATTTTTAGTCGAAGGTGATTCAGCTGGTGGTTCAGCTAAAAAAGGTCGTGATCGTAAATTTCAAGCTATTTTACCACTACGAGGTAAAATTTTAAATATTGAAAAAACGGCTCAGGACCAAGCTTTAAAGAATCAGGAAATAGCCACAATGATTTATACTATTGGTGCAGATTATGGTGAACGTTTTGATTTAAAGAAATGTAATTATAAAAAGATTATTATCATGACCGATGCGGATGATGATGGTGCCCATATTCAAGTATTATTACTTACTTTCTTCTTTAGATATATGCGTCCTTTAATTGAAGATGGTAGAGTTTATGTAGCCTTACCACCTTTATTTAAGATAACTAAAAGAGGTAAAAAAGAAGAGATTGTTTATGCTTGGACTAATGAAGAAAAAGAAAACATTTTAAAAGATGCACCACAAAACACTATTGTTCAACGTTATAAAGGTCTTGGTGAAATGAATGCTGACCAATTATGGGATACAACCATGAATCCTTTAACTCGTAATTTAATTCAAGTTAGAATTGAAGATGAAGCTGATGCCGAAAAGCAAATTGATATTTTAATGGGTGATGATGCATCTAGACGTCGTAATTGGTTAGAAAGTAATGTTTCATTTACCTTGGAAGATGAGATGGGAGAATAATTATGGCTATTAAAAAAGCATTAGATATATTTATGAATGAACATTTCACCCAAATGAATCTTGAAGAAGCAGTTGGTGACCGTTTTGGTCGCTATTCTAAATACATTATTCAAGAAAGAGCGATTCCTGATATTAGGGATGGCTTAAAACCTGTACAACGTCGTATTTTATATGCGATGAATAGTCTAGGAATAACCCACCAATCTACATATAAAAAATCAGCTAAAATATGTGGGGAAGTAATGGGTAAGTATCACCCACATGGTGACTCTTCAATTTATGAAGCTATGGTGAGAATGAGTCAAGATTGGAAAATGGGTTTAATCTTAATTGATATGCATGGTAATAATGGCTCAATTGATGGTGATGGACCAGCCGCTATGCGTTATACGGAAGCGCGTTTAAGCAAAAATGCTAGTTTCTTATTAAAAGATATTGATAAAGATACAGTTCCATTCATTCCTAACTTCGATGAAGAAGAAATGGAACCAACTATCTTGCCAGCCAAATTTCCTAATTTATTAGTAAATGGTTCAACAGGTATTTCATCTGGTTACGCTACTAATATTCCTCCTCATAATATTAATGAGGTTTTAGCGGCTACTATTTATTTAATTGATCATCCTAATATGACTATTGATGAACTATTAGAAATTATGCCTGGTCCTGATTTTCCAACTGGTGGAACTGTTGAAGGTAAAGAAGGTATTAAAGAAGCTTTCTTAAGTGGTAATGGGAAAATTATTATTAGATCAAATTATCATATCGAAGAATTTAATAAAGACCAAAAAAGAATTGTTATTGATGAAATCCCTTATGATACTAATAAGAGTCAAACAGTTGAAAAAATTGAAACTTTAAGAAGAGAAAATAAGATTCCTGATTTACTAGAAGTTAGAGATGAATCAGATAGAGAAGGTTTAAGAATAGCTCTTGATTTAAAGAAAGATGCAAATGAAAAAGCAATTTTAAATTATTTATTTAAAAACACCGATTTACAAATCAACTATAAATATAATATGGTTTCTATTTGTAATCGTCGTCCTATGTGCTTAGGTGTTATTCCTATTTTAAATGCTTATTTAAATCATCAAAAAGAAGTATATACTAATCGTACTAATTTTGAACTTAATAAAGCTCGTAAACGTGAACATATCGTTTGTGGCTTAATTAAGATGATTGATATCGTAGATGAAGTAATTAAAACCATTAGAGCTAGTAAAAATAGAAGCGATGCCAAAGAAAATATTATGAAAAACTTTGAATTCACTGATTTACAAGCCGAAGCTATCATTACGATGCAACTATATCGTTTATCTAATACTGACATTATGCAACTTAAAGAAGAACAAGTTGACTTAAATAATAAGATTAAACTTTATGAAAAGATTTTAAGCAGTGAAAAAGAATTACTTAAAGTAATTAAAAAAGAATTAAGTGAAGTAAACGAACAAATTAAAGTAGAACGTCGTACAAAAATTATTGATGATGTAACTGACTTAACTATTGATGATAAAGATTTAATTTCTAAAGAACAAGTAATAGTTACAATTTCTAAAGAGGGTTATTTAAAACGTGTAAGTTTAAAATCTTATAACGCTTCTAAAAATAACTTCTTAAAAGAAAATGATGCGACTATTTATGAAGAAGAAACTAATACAATTAATACTTTATTAATGTTTACAAATATGGGTAATTTTATTTTCCTACCAGTTTATAAAGTTCCAGAATGTAAAATGAAAGATGCTGGTACCTTCATTAATAACTTAGTTCAAATTGATCCGAAAGAACAAATTATTGAAGTATTTTCAATTGAAGACTTTAAAGAAATGAAACAAGTCTTATTAGTAACTAACCAAGGTTCAATTAAGCAAATGATGTTAGAAAGCTTTATTATTAATCGCTATACTAAATCAGTAAGAGCGATGAAATTAGATAAAGGTGAAACTTTAGCTTCTGTTTCAATTACTAATAATCCATTAGAAATATTAGTAGCTACTAAAAATGGAGAAGCCTTACGTTTCCGTCAAACTGAAGTTCCTTTAAGAGATACTACCCATTCTGGTGGTATTAGGTCAATTGGTCTTAAAGGTGATGATAAAGTTGTTAAGGCTTTATATACTAATAGAGAAGAAGATATTTTAGTTTTAACTAATAAAGGAACTATAAAACGGATAAAAGTAGAAGATATTCCTTTAACTCGTCGTTCGAGAGCTGGTAATACAATTATTAAGAAAAATAAGAGTAATCCTACTTATATTAAAGATGTTGAGACACTTAACTCTTTACAATATAAAGAAGATGTCACTATTGATATTATGTATAAAAATGGTAATGATGAAATTAAAGCATTTGATTTAAAATATAATGTTAGTGAAATAGGTAAATCATATTTGAATGATTTATATCAAGAGCCATTAAAATTAAGAGTACATAAAGCTTCTAAAGAACCAAGTATAGTCTCTGGTGATTATTTAATTGAAGAAGATACATCTTTGTTTACCCAAGATGAAATTATGAATGAAAAGCCTTTAAAAGTTACCAAACCTAAATATAATATCTTAGATGATTTAGATCAAATCTTAGAATCTAATAAAGAAGTATTAAATGATGATTTTATAACTAAAGATGAAGTTAAAATGAATATTGTTAGTGAAGAAAGAAATTTGTTTAATACAAATGATAATGATGTTAAAATTGAAGAAACAAATGATGAAATTACAAAAACTACTAGAGGTTCAGTAATTATTAGAAAAAAACTTAAGTAACTTTACTACTTAATGATTAAATTGTATAATTAAAGTAGAAAGAAGGAATGTCTATGGGTAATAAACGGTTTATAATTCATTTAATAATAATGATTTTAGTTTTATTATTTTCGTTATATGAAGTTATTTATTCTAGTTATTGCTTAGCTAATTATGATGTAATGCAAAAACATTCTTATGCGTCTTTAATTGTAATTGTTGTTTTATTTGCAATAACTTTAGTTTTAAGTGGTATAGTTATAATTTTAATGTTTATTAAAAGACATCAAAAAAAATATTATATATTGAAGAAGTAAAGTGGGTAAAACCCACTTTATTTTTTAAAAAGTAGTAGTATAATAAGACAGTAAGAGAAAAGGGGTTTTAAAATGCGCAGTTATGAAATGAATATGACAGAAGGAAGTATAGGTAAAAAATTACTTATTTATTCAGTACCTTTAATGTTAACTGGTATTTTACAACTTCTTTATAATGCATTTGATATTATTGTTTTAGGACAATTTTCATCAACGAAAGCGATGGCGGCTGTTACATCAACATCTGCATTAGTTTCTTTATTCGTGAATTTCTTTTTAGGTTTTAGTGCTGGTGCGAGTGTTATTATGGCTAAATTTTACGGGGCAAGAGATCATGAAAGAGGTCAAAAATGCGTTCATACAGCCATTTTATCATCGGTAATTGTTGGTATAATTGTAAGTGTTTTAGGTGCTAGTCTAGCAACACCTTTATTAAGAGTGATGAACACACCAGAAAATATGTTAGATTTAGCTTCTTTATATGTAGAAATTTATTTGGGTGGTATTATTTTCAATATTATTTATAATTTTGGAGCGGCTTTATTAAGGGCAGTTGGCGATACGAAAAGACCACTTATTTTCTTAACGATTGCTGGTGTTTTAAATGTTTGTTTTAATTTATTATTTGTTATTGTTTTTAAAATGGATGTTGCCGGTGTTGCTTTAGGAACTATTATTTCTGAATTTGTTTCTGCTGTATTAGTAATAATTACTTTAATGCGTTCAACTAATGTTTTACATTTATCACTTCGTAAACTAAGAATTGATTTTAGCATTTTAAAAGATATTTTTAAAATAGGGATTCCTGCTGGTATTCAAAGTTTAGTATTTAGTATTTCTAATGTTATGATTCAATCAAAAATTAATTTATTTGGTGAAAATGCAATTGCTGGTAACGGGGTTGCCTCCTCATTAGAAAACTTTGTTTATGCAGGTATGAATGCAGTTTATCAAGGAACGATTACCTTCACTAGTCAAAATTTAGGAGCTGGTAAAGTTAAAAATGCTCCTAAAGTTTTATGGTATTCTTATTTGTATGTTTTTTTAGCTAATTTAATTTTTGGTGGCATAATCTTATTATTACCTAAATTCTTTATATCTATTTATAATAACGATCCTAATGTTATTATCTATGCCAAAGAAAGATTAATTTGGATGTTATTAACTTATTTTATTTGTGGTTTTATGGACTGTACATCAGGAGCTTTAAGAGGACTTGGTTACTCAACGTCATCCATGATTTTAACTATTTTAGGTATTGTTGGTTTTAGAATTACTTGGATTTTAACTTTCTTTAATTATGATACTAGATTAGCTAATTTATATTTGTCATATCCATTAAGTTGGTTAATTACCTGGGTTATCGAATTAGCTGTATTCATTGTGTTATATAAAAGAGTTAGAAATATCGAGAAAAAATATGAATAATTTTAAAATTATGGTATAATTTTTTAAGGTGGTGGTTTAGTTGACTAGTAAAAAGATATTATTTGTTAGTTTATTTTTTGTAATATTAGGCTTAGTGTTTATTTTTTCTAAACCATCAATTATCGCAAGTATTTATTTTCCAGTTGTCGGTCTTGGTTTTATCTTAATGGGAATAGTTAAATTAGTCTTTTTAAATCCCCATTTAGATACGAAAAGAGAATTTAGTTATAATTTAGTAGAAGGTATTTTAGGAATTGTTTGTGGGGTTACTTTTTGTTATTTCTATCGCCATTTAGCAATTGATATAGCTTGTTTCGTTTTACTTGGTTTAGTTCCAGCTTTAAGATTAGTTACTAGTGAACATTTTTATAATCAATTAGCTTTTGATTCTTTAAAATATATTGGCTTATTATCAATTTTAGGCGGTGAACAAGCTTTAAATAAAATATTCTTTTATGTAATGGGTTCGATTTGGTTTATTATTGCGATTTTAATCGTGATTTATTATTTTGTAATGAGAAGGAGGTATAAAGGTGGAAAAGAAAACTAAATATATTTGGTATTCAATAGCTATTTGTTCACTTATATTATTCTTCTTAATTTTACTTTCATCTGTAATTGATGTGGGGGAAAAGTTAAGAAATATTTCAGTTGTTTTAGAAATTTTATTTTATGTTTTAGTGGTAGCTATTGTATTTTTAGGTATTGTTAACCCAATTAGGATAATTGTTTCCTCTCCTTCACTTAAAATAGCCACTTCCTTAGATCAAAATGATCCAAAAGTTTATCAAATCTATAAACAAGTAGCTAAAAATATTGTTAAGAATAATGATTTAAATGAAGAACAAACTAAAGCTTTAACAACTTATAAATCTAAAGAAGAATTACTTATTAGCTTACAAATTGTTTTTCAAGACACTGTAAAAAAACAGTTAAATGGCATTATTATTAAAAACGCTAAAGTAGTTATGATATCAACGGCTATTTGTCAAAGTGCGAGATTTGATATGTTAACAGTTTTTACGGTTAATCTACAAATGGTTAAACAATTAGTTATAAAATGTGGCTTTAGACCTTCGATGAAGAATTTATCTAAATTAACAGTTAATGTCTTTTCAACAGCTTTAATAGCTGAAGGCTTAGAAAACATGCGTTTAGAAGATGTCTTACCTAATTCAACGATGCAAGTTTTAGGGGAGATTCCTTTTATAAAACCATTACTTTCATCTGTTTTACAAGGAATAGCTAATGCCTTAATGACTATTAGAATAGGTTGTGTATGTAGAAGATATTTATTTAGTGATGGTAGTGTAGTTACTAAAGAAGATATTAGAAAACAAGCTTTAAAAGAAGCAGTTAAATTATTACCATTAGTTTTAGCTGATACTATTACTTTCTTCCCTAAGAAAATCGTTAAATTCTTTACTTCTAAGAAAAAGGACGACGAAGGTGATTTAAATTTAGCTTAAATAAGCAAAAAAGGACTTGCTTTTTCGGGGAAAATAAGGTAGAATACATCCGTTGTAACATGCAACCACATAGAAAGGGTTTTTAAGCATAGTCACCCTAATAGTGAGTCTTAGTTTAAGGAGGTAACGACATGTACGCAATTATTGAAACAGGTGGAAAACAATTTAAAGTTTCTCAAGGCGATCAAATCTTTGTTGAAAAATTAAATGTAGAAGAAGGTTCTACTTATACATTCGATAAAGTTTTATTAGTTGCTGGTGATTCTTTAAAAGTAGGTCAACCTTATGTTAAGGGAGCTACTGTTACTGCTAAAGTTGAAAAACAAGGTCGCGGTAAAAAGATTATTGTTTTCAAATATGCACCAAAGAAGAACGAAAGAACTAAAAAAGGTCATCGTCAAGCATATACTAAGTTAACTGTTGAAGCTATTAATGCTTAATTATGATTAAAGTTAATTTATTATATAATGACAATTTATGTGAGTTAGAAGTTAAGGGACATGCTAATTATGCTAACTATGGCAATGACATAGTTTGTGCAAGTGTTTCTACCATTTGTATTTATACTGCTAATTTATTATTAACGCTTGGTTACAACCCCATCGAATTAAAATCGGAGGAAGGCGACTTTAAATTAGTTTATAAATTAGATGAACTTTTAATTAACATTACTAAAAATTTAGAATATTCATTAAAAAGTTTAGCTTTAGAATATCCTAAAAATATCAAATTAGTAATAGGAGGAGAACTATGTTAAAGTTTAATATTCAACTTTTCGCATCTAAAAAAGGTGTTGGTTCTACTAAAAATGGCCGTGATTCTGAAGCAAAACGTCTAGGTGCTAAAGCGTCAGATGGTCAAGTAGTAACTGCTGGTTCAATTTTATATCGTCAAAGAGGTACTAAAGTATTCCCAGGTAATAATGTTGGTCGTGGTGGCGATGATACATTATTTGCTAAAGTAAGTGGCGTTGTTAAATTTGAACGTAAAGGACGCGACAAAAAACAAGTTTCAGTTTATGCATTAAACTAATCAATTACTAGGCGTAAGCCTAGTTTTTTTATTCATAAAGTAAGGAAGTGATTTTATGTTTATCGATGAAGTCAAAATGGAATTACATGGTGGTAAAGGTGGCGACGGGGTCGTATCTTATCGTCATGAATTAAAAGTTGAAAAAGGAGGCCCTTTTGGTGGGTCTGGTGGTAAAGGTGGCGACATCTATTTTGTGGGTGATGAAGGTTTATCTACACTTTTAGACTTAAAATTTAAGAAAGTATTAAAAGCCCTTAGTGGTGAACGTGGCCAAACTAAAGGTATGACAGGAGCTAATGCTGAAAATACATATATACATGTACCTTTAGGCACAACTGTTTATGATGATGATACAAATTTAGTTATTGCCGATATTACGGAAAACAAAAAAGAGTATTTAATTTGTCGTGGTGGTCGTGGTGGTCGTGGTAATATGGCTTTTGCGACAGGTTATAATCGCTGTCCTGATTTTTCAGAAAAAGGCGAACCAGGTCAAATTAGATATATAAGATGCTCATTAAAAGTTTTGGCTGATTGTGGCTTAGTGGGTTTTCCATCAGTTGGTAAATCAACAATTATTTCAGTTTTAAGTAATGCTAAACCTAAAATTGCTAGTTATCATTTTACAACTTTAGTTCCTCATCTTGGTGTTGTTGATGCAGGAGAGGGAAAAAGTTTTGTCATGGCTGATTTACCTGGTATTATAGAAGGTGCGCATTTAGGTTATGGCTTAGGTTTAGAATTTTTAAAGCATATTGAACGTTGTAAGGTTATCGTTCATGTTATTGATATGGCATCAACTGAAGGTCGTGATCCTTATAATGATTATGTTGTAATTTCTAATGAACTTAAAGATTATAAAATGAATTTAAGTAAAAGACCAGTTATTATCGTAGCCAATAAAATGGATATGCCAGGAGCAAAAGAAAATTTAGAAGCTTTTAAGAAAAAAGTTAATTTAGATGTTATTCCAATTAGTGCAATCAAAAAAGAAAATTTAAGTGAATTAGTATATAAAATTAGTCATTTATTGGAGGTTACACCTAGCTTTTCACTTTTTGAAGAAGATGATTTTTCTGATGAAACTGTTTATTCATTAAAAGAAAATAAACCATTATATAATATTATTAGAGAAGATGAACATACCTTTAGAGTAGAGGGTGATGGTTTATATCGTATCTATCAAATGACTGATTTTAATGTGGAAGCGGCGATTATTCGTTTTGCTAGACAACTTCGTTTCTTAGGGCTTGATGATAAACTTAGAGAAATGGGAGCTGTTGATGGTGATACAGTTAAAATTTATGATTATCAATTTGAATATATAGGTTAGAAGATGTTAGAATTTATCAAAGAACATTTAGCCTTTTCTATAGTTATTTCATACTTTTTATTAGCTTCCGTTATTACTTTCTTTTTATATTTTATTGATAAACAAAAAGCCATTCATAATAAATGGCGCATTAAAGAAAGAACTTTGTTATCAGCTAGTTTATTAGGTGGTAGTGTTGGTGCTTTTTTTGGTATCTTTATAATAAGACATAAAACTAAGCATTGGTATTTTCCTTTAACTTGTTTTATAAGTCTTATCATACACGCTTTAATTTTATATTTCATTTATTAAAAATAGCTTAGTATGTTTTTGCATTACTAAGCTATTTTTTTAAAGATTTAATTTTAAATCATCATTTGTATAAAGTTTGAGTTTTAAACAAATAAAATGGAAGATTAAAGTTAAAATTATTGGTAATACTAAAACTACTAAAATTAAGCCAGTAATATCTAAAGCAGTAATAGAATCTTTTAGACCACTATTTATATCATTTAGCCAACCAGTTACTACACCAATAGGGCCGACTAAACCACAAGTACCCATTCCTGAAGCAATTGCTGGACCATTCATTTGTAATTGAAAAACGGTAGTCGCAATAGGTCCTGTAATCATACTGGCTAAGATAGTTGGCAACCATATTACAGGTTTTTTAACTATATTAGGCATTTGTAACATGGAAGTACCAATACCTTGAGAAACAATACCAGCCCATCTATTCGCTTTAAAGGACATAACTGCAAAACCAACCATTTGCGCGCAGCAACCCGCTAAAGCAGCCCCGCCAGCTAAACCCGTTAAACCTAAAGCGGCACAAATCGCAGCAGAAGAAATAGGTAAGGTAAGGGCAATGCCAACTAAAGCACTGACTATAATACCCATTAAGATAGGTTGTAAAGTAGTAGCTTTATTAATTAATTCTCCTAAATAAGAAGCTAAATTACCAAGACCAGGGGCAATTAAAAAGCTCAATGAACAACCTATTAATATAACAACTAAAGGTGTAACTAAAATATCAACTTTGGTTTCTTTAGAAACAACTTTACCAAATTCACAAGCAATTATAGCTATTAATAAGACTGCAATCGGCCCCCCAGCCCCGCCAAGCTCGTTGGCACTATAGCCAACCGCTACTAAGCTAAATAATACTAAAGCGGGAGCCTTTAAAGCATACCCTATCGCTACTGCCATCGCAGCACCAGATGCCAAGCTTGCAAAGTTACCGATATCATTAAAAAAGCTAACTTTAGATAAATCACCAATTGTATCTAAAATCGTACCGATTAATAAAGAAGCAAACAAACCTAATGCCATTGCCCCCATCGCATCAATAAAGTAGGCTTTTAAAGAAATGTTGATATTTTTTCTTTTTAAAAATTTTTTAAATTTATTTTCTTTCGTTATTTCTAATTCTTCATTCATGATTTTTAACCTCTTTAATAAAAAGTTAATTAAATTATAATATTTTTATTTAAAAAATGCTATGTAAAGCGTTTACATAAAGATAGAAAGCGTTTTACTAAGTGATAAAATGAGATTTTTTGAAATGAAAGCGTTACTGTAGTTAACAAGTAAAAAATAAATCGCTTACATTGACAATAAAAGGTATAAAAAGTATAATAATAAGTGATGAATTATTCATCTAAAAAATAAATATGCGAGGTAAATAAAATGAAGAAATTCGACGTTTTAAGCCGCATTGCCAACATTGGTGTTGTTGCGGTAGTACGTGCTGAAAGCACAGAAAAAGGTATGAAAATTTCTGAAGCTTGCATCAACGGTGGCGTTACTGCGATTGAAGTAACTTATACTGTTCCTGGCGCTGGCGAAATTATTTCTAACCTTGTTAAAAATTATCAAGGAAATGATAATGTTTTAATTGGTGCTGGTACTGTTTTAGATACTGAAACAGCTCGTAGTGCAATTCTAAATGGAGCTATGTTCATTGTTAGTCCATGTTTCGATGAAGAAGTAGCTAAATTATGTAATCGTTATCAAGTTCCATATGTACCTGGCACTCAAACTGTATTAGAAGTTAAACGTGCTTTAGATGCAGGTTGTGATGTTATTAAAGTATTCCCAGGTGATATTTTAGGCCCAAGATTTATTAAAGACGTTAAGGGTCCACTTCCTTATGCTAATTTAATGCCTTCAGGTGGTGTTGATTTAGACAATATTCCTGAATGGATTAAAGCTGGTGTTGTTTGTGTAAGTGCTGGTTCTAGTTTAACTGCACCTGCTAAGAAAGGTGACTATGAAGGCGTTACTGCATTAGCTAAACAATTTGTTGAGGCAGTAAAAAACGCTCGTGCTAAAAAATAATTAAAGGGTGGTAAGATGGAAAAAATTGTTACTTTTGGCGAAATAATGTTACGCTTGTCAACGCCAGATTATTCTACAATTAACCAAACCCATTCTTTCATTGTAAATTATGGTGGTGGAGAAGCCAATGTTGCTGTTGCTCTATCACATCTTGGTCATCACTGCTACTTCATGAGTAAGCTTCCACCTAACCAATTAGGTGACGGTGCCATTTCTCATTTACAAGCCAACGGGGTAAATACTGATTATATTGTAAGGGGCTCAACTACCTTAGGTATTTATTTTTTAGAAACTGGCTTTGGTGGTCGACCATCAAAAGTTATTTATAACCGTAAACATTCAGCTATCACTAGAATTATGGAAGCTGAATTTGATTGGGATGAAGTGTTTAAAGATGCTACATGGTTCCATATTAGTGGTATCACTTTAGCACTAGGTGAAAGAGTAAGAAAAGTTGCTTTTAGAGCTGTTAGTGAAGCTAAGAGTAGGGGAGTTAAAGTAAGTTTTGACTTTAACTACCGTGCAAGATTATGGACAGTTGAAGAAGCTAAACCTGTTTATCAAGAAATTATGCAATATGTAGATGTTGTTTTCGCATCTTTTTGGGATGCTAACACATTACTTGAAATTCCTCTTGATGAAGGTATGGAAAATGAATCTTTATCAGTTAAAAGGAAAAATGTTTTCCCTAAGATGATTAAAAAATATAATTTAAGTTATATTTTTGGTACTGATCGAGTAGTATTTTCAGCAACTGAAAACAGTTTAGCTGGTTATTATTTTTCATATCGTGATAATGAATTATCTTGGTTATTAACTAATCCAATTAGATTTAATATTTTTGATCGTATTGGTGGTGGTGATGCCTTTGCATCAGGGGTAATTCATGGTTTATTACAAAATTTTGACGATCCAAATTTTGCAGTATATTTTGGTTTAAACTTAAGTGTTTTAAAACATACTATTTATGGCGACGCAGCTATCTTCAATGAAGAAGATGTTTTAGAGTTTATGGACAAAAACGGCTCAGCAGAAGTAGTTAGATAGAGGTATAAAAATGATTGTTGGAAAATTAAAGGATGTAGCTAGATATAAAGGTTTAAGTAAAAATATCGATACTGCCATTGATTTCATTTTAAATAATGATTTATTAAGTTTACCAAAAGGTAAAACTTTAATTGATGGCGATGATGTTTATGTAAATCGTGATACCTATATCGCTAGACCGCTAGAAGAATGTTATTTTGAAGGACATACTAATTATTTAGATATGCAAATTGTTTTAAAAGGTAAAGAAGGATTTGGTTATACTGATATTACTGATCCAGGTTTAAAAGTTACTACTCCATATAATGATGTTAAAGATGTAACTAAATATGCTAATAAAGCTGAAAAAGAAATTTATATTACCTTAGAAGAAGGATTTGCATTAGTATTCCCAGAAGATATTCATTTAGCAAAATTAGATGTTGACGGTAAAACTATCGAAAAAGCCGTTATTAAAATTAGATTAGATAAATAAGGAGAATTTATAAAATGGCAAAAGTTGTAACATTAGGCGAAATTATGTTGAGATTATCTACACCTGGTAATTCTCGTTTCGTTCAATCTGATTCATTCGATGTAGTTTATGGTGGTGGGGAAGCAAACGTTGCAGTAAGCTGTGCTAACTATGGTCATGACGCTTACTTTGTAACTAAATTACCTACTCATGAAATTGGTCAATGTGCAGTTAATGCATTAAGAAAATATGGTGTTCATACTGATTATATTGCTCGTGGTGGCGATAGAGTTGGTATTTACTATTTAGAAACTGGCGCTTCAATGCGTGCTTCTAAAGTTATTTATGACCGTGCTAATTCAGCTATTGCAGAAGCTGATCCAAAAGATTTTGATTTTGATAAAATTATGGAAGGTGCTGATTGGTTCCACTGGTCAGGTATCACACCAGCTATTTCTGATAAAGCTGCTGAATTAACAAAATTAGCTTGTGAAGCTGCTAAACGTCATGGCGTTATAGTTTCAGTTGACTTAAACTTCCGTAAAAAATTATGGACAAGTGAAAAAGCTATTTCTATTATGCGTCCTTTAATGCAATATGTAGATGTATGTATTGGTAATGAAGAAGATGCAGAATTATGTTTAGGCTTCAAACCAGAAGCTGACGTTACTGGTGGTAAAACAGATGCTGCTGGTTATAAAGCAATCTTCAAAGAAATGGCTGAAAAATTTGGCTTCAAATACGTTGTTTCAACACTTCGTGAATCATTCTCTGCTACTCACAACGGTTGGAAAGCATTAATTTATAATGGTAAAGAATTCTATGAATCTAAACGTTATGATATTAATCCTATTATCGACCGTGTAGGTGGTGGTGACTCATTCTCTGGTGGTTTAATTCATGGTTTATTAACTTATCCAACTGATCAAGGTAAAGCTTTAGAATTCGCTGTTGCAGCTTCAGCTTTAAAACACACTATTCCTGGTGACTTCAACTTAGTTTCTGCTAGTGAAGTAGAAGGTTTAGCTGGTGGCGACGCTTCAGGACGTGTTCAACGTTAATTTATTATTTTAGGTAACAATATGAAATATGTTACTTTAAAAAATGGCGTAAAAATGCCAATTGTTGGTCTAGGGACTTTTAAAGCAGAAAATGGTGATGAAGCCTATGAAGCTACTTTAGAAGCCCTTAAGGCTGGCTATCGTCATATTGATACTGCTCAGGGTTATCAAAATGAAGAATCAATTGGTCAAGCTATTATTGATAGCAAAATTGATCGCAAAGATATCTTTATTACAACTAAATTATATCCTGCTAAATTAGGCTACAATAGTGCAATTAGAAACTTAAAAGAATCTTTAAAAAGATTAAAAACAGATTATGTTGATTTATATTTAATACATTGGCCAAGTCCTAATTACAACTTAAATTTAGAGACGTGGCAAGCTTTTGTTAAATTATACAATGATGGTTTAGTTAAAGCGATAGGTGTATCAAATTTTGAGATTCATCATTTAGAACATTTAATCAATTCAATTGATGTTATCCCAATGGTTAATCAAGTTGAATTACACCCCTATCTAAATCAAAGAAATCTCGAAAATTATTTAAAGAAACATGATATTGTTTTAGAATCATATGGTCCTTTTGCTAAAGGATTAGTATTTGAAGATGAAAATTTAAAGAAAATTGCGCTAAAATATAATAAAAGTGTAGCTAATATTATTGTTAGATATGGCATTGAAAGAAATGTAGTTATGATCCCTAAATCAGTAACTAAGAATCGAATTATTGATAATTTTAAAGTCTTTGATTTTAGTTTAAATGAAGAAGAAATAAAATTGATTGATAAACTAAATTTAGGGAAAAGGGTCTATACTGATCCTAATAATTGTCCATTTGTAAAAGGTGATGAAGAATGAAATTAGGTGTAAGAGTTCATGATTTAGGTAGAGATGAAGCTACTGCTTTAGCTAAAAAAGCTAAACAAATTGGCTTTGATGGTGTACAGTTAGTAGTTGCAAAAGCCTTAAATGGTGAAGGTAAAATCCCTACTGAATTAAATGATGAAAAAGTTATTAAAATTAGAGATGCTTTTTTAAATGAAGGCTTAGATATTTATATGCTAGGTGCTTATTTTAATCCTGTTCATTCTAATAAAGAAAAGCTAACAAATGGCATTAATAATTTTAAAAATTATTTAAAATATGAATCATTATTTAAAGCCTCATATGTTGGCAGTGAAACTGGTTCATTTAATGACGAGCCTTGGATCTATCATCCCCAAAATAGAACCATTGAAGGCTATAACCAAATGCGTGATGTCTTTAAAGAATTAGCTTCTTATGCTAAGGAATATGATGCGAAGATGGCTTTAGAGGGTGCCTATGGTCATGTTTGTTATAGTCCAAAAGTATTAAGAAAACTATATGAAGATATTAATTATGATGGTTTATATTTTACTTTAGATTTATATAATTATTTAGATATTTCAAATTATAAAAATTATATGGAAATTTTAGATGAAGCAATAGAAACATTAAAAGACCGTGTTAGAATTATTCATTTAAAAGATTTCATTGTTGTTGATAATAAATTAGTAAAAGTAGATTTAGGTGAAGGTATTATTGATTATAAAACTGTACTAAAAAAATTACTTACTAATTTTAAAGACGCTTACTTTATATTTGAAGGTATATCTAAAGAAGGTATGGAATCTAGTTATAAATTTATTAAAAAAGTAGAAAGTGAGATTAATAATGAAATTTGAAGTTCGTTATGCTAATCACCCAAATGATTCAAAGTATTACGACACTGAAGAGTTAAGAGAAAACTATTTAGTTGAACATGTCTTTGTTAAAGATGATATTAGCTTAGTATACTCACACCAAGATAGAATAATTGCTGGCGGTGTTTATCCAGTTACTAAAGAATTGAAACTAGAAACATCTGATGAATTAAGAGCTAATTACTTCTTAGAAAGAAGAGAATTAGGTATTATTAATATTGGTGGTGACGGCGTTGTTACTTTGGATGGTCAAGTTTATAACGTAAAATCAAAAGATGGTTTATATGTTGGTAAAGGTACTAAAGATGTTTCATTTAAAAGTATAGATAGTAAGAATCCTGCTAAATTCTATATTGCATCTGCGCCTGCCCACATGACATATCCTACTTATTATATTGATTTTGAAAAAGCTAATCATCGTCCTTGCGGCGAAGCTAAAACACTTAATAAACGTGTTATTAATCAGTACATCCATCCAGATGTATGTAAATCATGCCAACTTGCAATGGGTATGACTTGTTTAGAAGAAGGTAGTGGCTGGAATACTATGCCTAGTCACACACATGAAAGAAGAATGGAAGTATATTTCTATTTTGACATTCCTAAAGGTAATGTTGTTTTCCACATGATGGGTGAACCTCAAGAAACACGTCATATTGTAATGCGTAATGAAGAGTTGGTAATTTCACCAAGTTGGTCTATTCATTCAGGTGTTGGTACAGCAAATTACTCATTTATTTGGGCAATGTGCGGTGAAAACCAAGAATTTGATGATATGGATAATATTGAAACAACAGATTTGAGATAGGAGAAATTTTAAACAATGGAAATGAAAGATTTTAGTCTAGAAGGCAAAGTTGCTTTAGTGACTGGCGCTTCTTATGGTATTGGCTTTGCGATTGCTGAAGCTTTCCACAAGGCTGGTGCGACTATTGTTTTCAACGATATTAATCAAGATTTAGTAAACAAAGGCTTAGAAGCTTATAAAAAAGAAGGCATCACTGCTCATGGTTATGTATGTGATGTAACTAAAGCTGATCAAGTTGACGCTATGGTTAAGAAAATTGAAGAAGAAGTGGGAGTTATTGATATTTTAGTTAATAACGCTGGTATTATCAAACGTATCCCTATGTGTGATATGACTGCTGAACAATGGAGACAAGTTATCGATGTTGATTTAACTGGTCCATTCATCGTTGCTAAAGCGGTAATTCCTTCAATGATCAAAAAAGGACATGGCAAAATTATTAACATTTGCTCAATGATGTCTGAATTAGGTAGAGAAACAGTTTCTGCCTACGCAGCTGCTAAAGGTGGCTTAAAGATGTTAACTAAGAATATTTGTTCTGAATATGGTGAATTCAATATCCAATGTAATGGTATTGGCCCTGGTTACATCGCTACTCCACAAACAGCTCCATTACGTGAAAAACAACCTGATGGATCTCGTCATCCATTTGACCAATTCATCGTATCAAAAACTCCAGCAGCTCGTTGGGGTGAAGCAGAAGATTTACAAGGACCAGCTGTGTTCTTAGCTTCTGATGCTTCTAACTTTGTAAATGGTCATATCTTATATGTAGATGGCGGTATCTTAGCTTATATTGGCAAGCAACCTCAATAATTTATTTTTTAAAAAGGGACTAGCTTTTTAGCTAGTTCTTTTTTTAAAATTAAAAGTAAATTTTATTGCTTTATAAGGGGATAATTATAACTTATTTTCAATTTACGAAAACGTTTTCTAAAAGTATTTAAATTTAGGTATTGTAATAAGAAAAAATAAAAGTATAATAAGTTATATTATTTAGGAAAGGAATTCATCTATAGATGAATTAGGGTATTTTGGTAAATTGGCAAAAGCACTTATTGAGTTACATAATATCATTAAAAATTATGGTGACGTAACCGTTGTAAATGATATCGATTTGACGATATATGAAAATGAATTTGTAACATTATTAGGTCCTTCTGGTTGTGGAAAAACAACAACCTTAAGAATGATTGCTGGATTTGAGAAACCCGATAGCGGCCAAATTATCGTTAATAATAAAATAATTAACGATTTACCGGCGTATGCTAGGCCAATCAATACTGTATTTCAGCGTTATGCGTTATTTCCTCATTTAAATGTATTTGAAAATATAGCTTTTGGAATTAAAAATAGAGGCTATAAATTCATGGTTAACTTTTATGGTGGTAAAGAACACATCATAGAAGAAATTAAAAAAGAAAAGCCAAATATTAAAAAAGTAAGATTTTGGCACATTAGAAAGTATCTAAAAGCCCAAATTGTTAAATCAGTTACGCATGCTTTAGAACAAGTAAATTTAGCTGGTTATGAAGAACGTAAGGTTAATCAAATGAGTGGTGGTCAGATGCAAAGAATTGCGATTGCAAGAGCCATCATTTTAAAACCAAAAATTTTATTACTTGATGAACCAATGGCAGCTTTAGATTTAAAACTTAGACAAAATATGCAATATGAATTAAAAGAAATGCAACGCGATTTAGGGATTACGTTCGTCTTTGTTACTCACGATCAAGAAGAAGCGATGACAATGAGTGATCGTATAGTGGTTATGAATGGCGGTATCATTCAACAACTAGGTTCACCTAAAGATATTTATAATGAACCAGAAAATCGTTTTGTAGCGAATTTTATTGGTGAGTCTAATATTGTTCGTGGTGTCTATGTTAAAAAAGATTTAGTCCGTTTCTTAGACACTGATTTTGAGTGCATGAACTATGAATTTGCGGATGGTGAAGAAGTAGATGTCGTAATAAGACCAGAAGATTTTGATGTTGTGCCATTAGAAAAAGCTAAAATCACTGGTATGGTAACATCATCTATCTTTAAAGGTGTTCATTATGAACTTTGTGCGGATATTAAAGGAATTGAGTTTGTCATTCATACATATGAAGATGTAAAAGTTGGCGATACTGTTGGCTTAAGTGTTGACCCATATGAAATTTGTTTAATGAAGGTAGACGGAACATGCAAAAAAATCATAAATCATTAAAATTAAATGAAATTGATATTCCGCATACTCATCATTTAGAGCGTCTTTCAACACCTTATTTAGTTTGGTTATATGTTTTAGCTTTATTACCGATGTTAATACTTTTTTGTTTAATGTTTGTTAATACGGAAGGTATTGATTTAGATGGGGCGACTTTTACTTTTAAAAACTTTTTACATATAATTGAACCTTCAATTGGTAAAGCCTTTTATAATAGTGTTAAATTTAGTTTTTTAACAACTGTTATTTGTTTATTTTTTGGTTACATAATTGCATATTCATTATTTAGATCAAAGATAAAATTTAAAGGTGGAATTTTATTGTTATTAATCTTACCAATGTGGACTAATATTTTACTTAGAATTGAAGCTTTATCTAATGTTATGCAACCACATAATATGATTACTAATTTACTTGGTATTACAGGTCCTGATTTACTAGGTAGTGATATAGCTATTTTAATTGGTTTAGTATTTACTTATTTACCATTTGTTATTTTACCTATATATACAGCTTTAGAAAAAATTGATCCATCTTTAGAAGAAGCCGCCTTAGACTTAGGTATGACTGATTTTAAGAAGTTTTGGAAAGTTGTTTTTCCACTATCTACTAAAGGAATGGTAACAGGTTCAATTATGGTTTTCTTACCATGTTTTAGTGGCTTTGCGGTTCCTAAGATTTTAGGTGGTGGCAAAATCTTATTAATTGGTAACATTATTGAACAAGATTTTTCAAATATGAATTATAATTACGGGTCTATATTAGCGGTAATTATTCTAATTATCATTATTGGCTCTATCCTTATAATTAATAAATTTGATAAGGAAGGAGAGATGTTAGTATGACCTATGAAGTTGCGAAATTAGAAGATTATGGTTACAAAAAACGCACTGGGTTAAAAATTGCATGGAAAATTGTTAGAATCATTTTAGTTATTTTTACCATTTTAATGTTATATGCTTCTATAATTATCATTGCCCTACAAAGCTTTAATGAAAGTAGGAGTACAACTGAATTTACAGGCTTTACTTTTGAATGGTATCAAACGATGTTTTCTAATCGCTTACTTACGCAGTCTATTATTAATACCTTTACAGTTTCTGCTTTAGCGACCTTAATTTCGGTTGTTTTAGGAACTTTATTTGCAGTTGGTATTTACTATTTACCAAGAAAAAAGAAACAAAAATTCATTCTTTTAAATAATATTCCTCTTCTAAATGCAGATATTGTAACTGGTACAACTTTAATGCTTTTATTTAGCGTATTAATTCCGATATTTCCTTATATCTTTGGGTTCCCTACTCTTTTAATTGCCCATGTTTTCTTTACATTGCCATACATTGTTTTAAGTGTTTTACCAAAGCTTAAAGAAATGGATCCTAATATGATGGATGCGGCTAATGATTTAGGGATTAAGCCTTTAAAGAGTGTAATTAAAGTTATTATTCCAGCGATTAAAACAGGTATCTTTAGTGGCATGTTATTAGCCTTTACAGTTAGTTTTGAAGACTTTGCCGTTTCTTATTTTACTACAGGTAATGGTTATGACAATATGTCAATTTGGATTTATTCATCAATTGGTAGAAGAAGTTTATTCCCTGGTGTTTATGCCTTTTCTACAACCTTAACAGTATTATCTATTATTTTAGTTTTAATTTATTCTATTATTAAAGGTAGGAAGCATCATGAAAAGAAAGCTCATCACTAGTTTATTATTAGGTGCATCAATATTCACTTTAGCTAGTTGTTCTGGCAGAGAAAAGCTTTTAGTTTTAAACTGGGGTGAATATATTAATGATGAGGTAGTTACCTTATTTGAAGATACTTATAACTGTGATGTTGTAATGTCTTTAGCTGATTCTAATGAATTATTTTATTCAAAAATTAAAAGTGGTACAACTGTTTATGATATAGTTGTTCCTTCTGATTATATGGTAGAAAAAATGGCTCAAAATAATTTGTTAGAAGAACTAGACTTTTCTAAATTAACTAATTATAAAGCTGACTTAAGTAATTTTTTACCTGGTGTTAGAGATATTATTAGAGATATGAATGCGACTAATCCTGGTATTTCTAATTATTTTGTTCCTTATTTTTGGGGAACTTGGGGGCTTATGTATAATAAACGTATACCTTCTTTAGAAGAAAAAATTACAACTTCAGAAAATCCTTGGGAATATTTATTTAATAAAAATACGGATGGTCTAAATTTACAAACCGGCATGTACGATACTCCTAGATATGCGTATTCAGCTTCTATGTTTTATAAGCATTTAAATGTTAATGAGGAAAATGAAAATAATTTAAAAGTCTTTGAAGAAGTTATGAAAAATGCTTCTTTTGACCAATACGGTACGGATACTCTTAAAAAAGCCGTTTCCTCTGGCAATTTAGATTTAGCTTTTATGTGGACTGGCGATTTTTTAGATATGTTATATACCGAACTTACAGAAACAACTGATGTTAGTAGTTTAAAATATGATATTGTCATTCCTGAAGAAACAATAGCTTTTATGGATAATTTAGTAATTACGAAAAAGGCACGTCATAAGGATTTAGCTTATAAATTTATTGATTTTCTTTTAGATAAAGATAATGCTTATTTAAATGCGACAGTTGTCGGCTATTGTACACCTGTTTTAGAAACTTATAATATGATTGTCAATAAGGAAACACCAGATCCTATTAAATATCATAGTATTGATACGAGTGATACCTGGTTAACTAATTTTAGTTATGCAGTTAGTACATATTATCCAATAATTACAGATGGAAATAAGCGTTATAAAGGTACTGTTTTAAAGAATTTCTCACGTGAATATTTAAATGAAATTATAACTATTAATAATAATATTAAAGTATAGCTTAAAGCACTTAGCTTTAAGCTATTTTTTTAGTTAAATTTTCTTAAAAGCTTGCAATAAACAAATAAATAAGTATAATATACATGTTTAAAGATTTCAAACTTTAAGTTTAGAATTAGAAAACAGGTGATACTATGGAAATAGGTTATAAAATTAAAGAAAAGCGGATTCAATTAGGACTAACTCAAGAAGAATTAGCTAATCGTTGTGAATTAACTAAAGGTTATATATCCCAGTTGGAAAATGATAAGACTGACCCTTCTATTCAAACTTTAGCTATTATCTTAGATGTTTTAGGAATTAGCTTTAAAGACTTTTTCAGTAATGATCCAATCGAAGAAAAAGTGGTTTATCACAAACATGAAATATTTATTAAAGAAGAAGCTAATTATAATTTACTATGGCCTATTAGTAATGCTCAAAACAAAAATATGGAACCTATGTTTTTAGAACTCTTTAAAGGTGGTAAAACGGATTTATTTGACCCTTTTGAAGGAGATGTTTATGGTTATTTATTAGAAGGTAGTATTAATTTATATTTAGCTAATAAATTATATAAAATATCGGCTGGCGAATCATTTTATTTTACGGCAAATTACACTTATTTAATCGAAAACGATAGTGAATATGCCAAGATAATAATGATATCAACGCCACCCCATTTTTAGAGGTGTATGATGGCAAAAAAGTTAATTGAATTAAAGAATATTAATAAATCATTTGGTGATAATAAAGTTATTGATAACTTAAATTTATATATTAATGAAAATGAATTTATAACTTTATTAGGGCCTTCAGGTTGTGGTAAAACGACAACTTTAAGAATTATTGGTGGCTTTGAAGAACCAACAAGTGGCGATATTATCTTAGATGGTGTTAAGATTAATGATATTCCTGCTTATCAAAGACCAATTAATACAGTATTTCAGCGTTATGCTTTATTTCCTCACTTAAATGTTTTTGATAATGTGGCATTTGGGATTAGAAATTTTAATAGAACAGTTGCTGACATCAAAACTACTATCGCTCGTAAATATGAAAATGAAAGAAAAAAGCTGCAACAAGAATTAAATAATAAAACAACTACTTCGGAAAGAAAAAAGGAAATTAAAGGGTTACTTTTAGAAATTAAAAAGACAATCAAAGAAGAAGTAATTGAAACTAGAGATAATTTAATTGAAAAAAGATTAAATGAAGTAGAGACAAAATATGAAAAAATAATTAACGATTTAGATGAATTAATTGATATTGAATGGAATAAAGATGATGAAGTTAAAAGTGCTAAATTACGTTTAAAAGAAATTCATCAATTAATTGATGAAGAAATCGAAAATGGTGCTTCTTTAAAACAAGTAAATAAAAAATATGAAAATGAAATTAAAAAATTAAATAAAGTAGCTACTTGGGAAGAATTAGAAAGATTAGAAAAATTAAGAAAAGAAGCTATTCATAATCGCAATTTAGAAATTAAATCAGCTAAAAGCTTAATGCGCAATAAAAAACAAATCGAAGAAGAAGTGTTACAAGCTTTAAAACTAGTAAAATTAGAAGGTTATGAATATAGAAAGATAAATGAATTATCAGGTGGTCAGCAACAGCGTGTGGCGATTGCAAGAGCTATTATTAATAAACCAAGAATTTTATTACTTGATGAACCACTTGCGGCCTTAGATTTAAAGTTAAGACAAGCTATGCAATATGAATTAAAAGAAATGCAAAAAAGACTAGGTATTACTTTTATATTTGTAACTCATGATCAAGAAGAAGCTTTGACAATGAGCGATACTATTGTTGTTATGAATCAAGGTAAAATTTGTCAAATAGGTACACCTGAAGATATTTACAATGAGCCAAAAAATCGCTTTGTGGCGAAATTTATTGGTGAAACTAATATTTTTGATGGTTTATATAAAGAAAATGGTATTGTTACATTTTTAGGTCAAGATTTTAAATGTGTTGACCATAATTTTACAATTGGTGAAAAATGTGATGTTGTAATAAGACCAGAAGACTTTGATATTGTTCCACTGGAAAAAGCTAAGATAATTGGTGTCGTTGAAAATGTAATTTTTAAAGGTATTCATTTTGAAATTACTGCCAAAATTGGTGATATTAGCATTATGATAAAGAAATATGATTTACTTAAAAAAGGAGATAAGATTGGTTTAGATGTCGAACCATCTAATATCCATCTTATGAAAGTAAATGACTAAGTTTAAAAAATTAGCTATTCCATATTTTGTTTGGATATTTATTTTAATTATTATACCTTTATTTTTAATGCTTATATTTTCCCTTTCTAATGTAGAAGGATTTTCACCATATACTTTTAATTTTAAAGATTTTAGTTTAAGTTTTAGTCAATATCAAACAGTCTTTTCCTGGACTTTTTTCCAAGTTTTATTTAGAAGTTTAGGATATAGTTTACTAGCCACTTTATTTACTTTTTTAATCGGTTATCCGGTTGCGTATTTCATAAGTAGAATACAAAATAGAGCCAAGTATTTATTGTTACTTTTATTTATCTTACCAATGTGGACTAATCTATTATTAAGAGTACAAACTATTAATAATCTATTTAAACCAAATTCATTTTTAACTAATGTATTTGGCATTACGATTAATTTAATGGATTATAAAAGCTTAAAAATTATTATTGTTATGACGATCGTTTATTTGCCGTTTATGATTTTTCCAATTTACACAGTTTTAGAAAAACAAGATAAAGCCTTATTAGAAGCTAGTAAAGACTTAGGAGCTGGCCCAGTTAAAACATTCTTTAAGATTACATTCCCAATGAGTTTAAAAGGTGTATTTAGTGGCTTTACGATGGTTTTCTTACCAGCAGCGATGGGCTTTACTATTCCAGCCATTGTAACAGATGGTGACCCTGCTTATTCAATGATTGGCCAATTGATTGAACGACAATTTATGAGCTCTAGTCCGCAATATAACGTTGGTTCTCTAATGAGTTTAATTATCATAATTATTATTTTTATGGGCCTTATTTTAATTGGTAAAATTGATGAAAAGGGGGAAACGTTACTATGAAAAATAAAGTTTTAAAAATCGCAATCGCGACATTTTTAACCCTTATTTTACTATTTACTTGGTTGCCAATAATAGTAATAATGTTAACATCATTTTCCCCAGATCGTTTTGGTCTATCAATGCCAGGTTTTACATTTCACTGGTATTTAGAAATGTTTAATAGTAGAAGCTTAATGAACGCAATTTATTACACTTTAGAAATATCTTTACTTTCAACTGCTATTTCGATGATTTTAGGGGTAATATTTGCCCTTGGTATTAATGGCTTAAGTTATAAATTAAAGAAAAAAATTATTATGTTAAATAATATTCCTGTCTTAAATCCGGATATTGTCACGGCTGTATTTTTATTAATAATCTTTCAAGCAATTGGTATTTTAATAGGTCGTAATGTCTTTGGAACCATTACCACTTTAATTGCTCATGTTTTCTTTTCTTTACCATATGTAATTTTAAGTGTTTTACCAAAGGTTAGTGAAGTATCAGATTCAGTCTATGAAGCTGCGTTAGATTTAGGTTGTAGTCCTAAAAAAGCGGTTTATAAGACCATTTTACCAAATATTAAGACAGGCGTTATGACCGGTGGGTTACTTGCCTTTACGATGAGTATTGATGATTTTATTATTACTTACTTTGTAACTGGTAAAAGACAAAACTTTTCAACTTGGTTATATAGCTCATTAAGAACGTTAAGAAATGGTCTTTGGAATCAAGCTTGTGCTTATAATACGCTTTTAGTCTTAATTACTTTAATTTTAGTATTTGGCTATCAAATCATTAAATTAAAGAAAGAAAGAGGTTAAGCAATTGAAAAAGATTTATTATTTAATTAGTTTAGTTGTTATAATATTTACCTTAGGAAGCTGTAAATATTATAAAGAATTGATAATTTTAAACTGGCAAGATTATATCTCTTATGATTTGATAGAAGCTTTTGAAGAAAAAAATGATTGTATAGTAACTGAGCTTGCGGTTACATCTAATGAACAAATGTACTCTGATATTTTAAATAGAAGAGTCCCTTATGATTTAGCTATCCCTTCTGATTATATGATTCATAAACTACGCAATAATAATCTTCTAGAAAAATTAGATTTTTCTAAATTAGAAAACTATCAAGAAGATATGTTTGTTGAAGAATTAAGAGAATTAATGAACGCTAATAATGAATATATTGACTATTTTGTTCCTTATTTTTGGGGATCACTTGGCATCATGTATTCTACTAAAAACTATCCAGAAATTGAAGATATTGTAAAAGAACATGGCTTTGCGGTTTTCTTTGAAGACTTATTACCAAAAGGTTCAGTCGTAGCGATGTATGATTCTTCAAGAGATAGTTTAGCTTGTGCAGAGCTTTATTTAGGTTATAGCTTAAATACTAAAGATGAAACAGAAATAAAAACAGCCTTTAATTTAATTAAAGACGCTAACTTTACCTACTGGGGAACAGATGACTTAAAAATAGGTGTTTCAGCTGGTAATATCGATGTCGCATTAGTATATTCAGGTGATTATTTTGATGCTTATTATTCAGATTTAGAAGCTGAAGATTATGCAAAATTAGAAAGTTATGGTATCTATGCCCCAACTAAAGCCAATAATGTGTTTTATGATGGTATCTGTATGCCAATAACTTCCGCTGAAAAAGATTTAGCCTATAAGTTTATCGATTTTATGTTAGATTTCGATAATTCATTAACTAATACTGATGCTGTTGGTTACTGTCCAACTTTACAATCCGTTTATGATTACATATTTAATAGTGAAGATTATATAGATATTACGAGTATTGAAGCTTATAACCCAGTATTAATTGTTAATGAAGCTAAAAATAAAGCGGAAGTATATAAAGATTTAGGTAATGAAACTTATAAATTAATTGAATCTGAATATACAAAAGTTAAATACATTTAGAATGAAATGGTCATTAGTAAAAAAATGACCATTTTTTATACAAATTATTGTTAAGCAAAAAAAATAAAAAAGTTACTAGAAACTTGAAAAGTTTTTTAAAGAGACTATAATATAGATGTAAATATTAATTTTATTAATCTATTTAGCCATGAAAGGAGGAGATTAATGTGCGTACAATTTATGCATTTACATTTATTTCAACAATAATGACAGCTGCAAGCATTATAGGGTTAAGCTTACCTAATAATAATGTAGTCGCTAATGCTTGTGTTTCAGGTATTTTCGCAACCGTACTATTCATATGCCTTTTACTTTTATTTATTAAAGATATTAAAGACGTTAAAAAGAAAAAAGCAGAAAAATAATTTTGAATCAACAATCACTATATTAGATGGTGATTGTTATTTTTTTAGGTAGATTTTATTTGAAATATGATTTTATATT
>CASETY010000002.1 GCA_949291115.1 uncultured bacterium | reverse complement strand
CTCTTTTTAATTTTATATATGCCTACATAGCTCAGTTGGTTAGAGCATCTGACTGTTAATCAGAGGGTCCGCGGTTCAAGTCCGTGTGTGGGCGCCACTCTGATTTTTAATCACCTTTTTGAGGTGATTTTTTATTATATATATGGTATACTTAAATAACTTCATTTAGGAGGAATAACTATGTCAAAAAGAAAAAAATTTTTCTTAAAACTAAAAGAATTTTTTAAACTATATTGGCTAAAGCTTTTAAGTGCTTTTATTACAGGCCTTTTAATTACTATATTATATCTATCTTTAAATACTAAACACGATAGTTGGATTTTACCTATATATTATTCAGATGGTTTTTTTATTGCTGGCGTAATTGTCTTTTGTTTAGGTATGTTTTCAGTTGTAAATTTATTTGGTGGCTTTGATGTTTTTTCTTATTTATTTACAAGAGAAAAGACTAATTATGGCGCCAGAGTATCACTTTATGAGTATTCAGAAATAAAAAAAGAGAAAAGAAAATTAAAAAAATTAAATTTTTTATCATATTTTATAAATGCTTCATTTTTCATAATTTTAGGGCTTATCTGTTTCGCGTTAATTTAGAATATAATTAGATAAAAAAGCGTTATATTGAATTATATTCAAAAACGCCTTATTTTAAGGGGGTATAATCGAATTTTATTCGAAAAAACCCCCTTTTTATGTTTTAGATTTATAAAGAGTTAAAAAAGTCGAATATTATATATAATTAAAGCCCTTTCACTCGAAAAAAAGAAAATTGGGGTTGCATTTTTAAAAATTATGAGTATAATAAGTGACATATATTAAAATCAGGGCAGAAAATGATTGGTTTTAATATCGTCTAGGAGGTATACAATATGAAAAAAAGGACAATTGGAACAGTTGCTCTAGCTGCTTTACTTGGCTTATCATTAGCCTCTTGTAAAGACAAAGTAAATTATGAAGATTACGACTTTACAAGTGATGCAAGTGCCAAAGCAGTTGCAACAAGTGGTGACTACTATAGTTACGTAGATTCATCATATAGCGATAGAACTGAAATCTTAGGTTTGTTAGAAGAATTCGCAATGAAAAACAACTTAACAGGTCTAGTATTATATGATGATGGTGGTTATGTAAAAGTAAATAGCCGTCTTGAACTTCCAACAGCTACAACTGGTGAAAAAAATGGTGCTGGTGAAGATTTCCACACTTATGTAACTGGTTATGGTTTTGGTGTTTTAGAAGAAGGTAAAGCTACACGTCCACTAAATGTAGTAGATAGTTATAAAACTTACTATCATACTTATGAAGTTACTAACCCTGAAACTGTTAACTATTGGAATAGTCAAGGTGAAACAGTAGGTGACGCTTTTGCTTATGTATCTAGTAGCTATTTTGGCCAAAGATTAGATATGGATACTAAAACTACATATGAATGGTATCCATCATTAGCTACAGAAGAAAATAAAATTACTGTAGATGGTGAAGTACAATACCGTCCAATTCCAGTAGATGAAGATGGTAATACAGTTACAGAGTTTACTGGTCAACCATCAAGTTTCAGCACATATAGAATTTATGTAAGAACTGGCGCAGATATGAAATATGCTATTAGTCCAGATTCTGATAACGCTGATTACAACGGTAGAGAAGTTGTTTTAGATGATTATTTAACTCCATTTAAAGAATTATGGAATTCATCTAATGGTTTAGCTCGTGGTACTGATGGTTTAACTGGTTCACAAGCTATTAAAGGTGCTCAAGAATATTATAATGCTACATCTAAAGGTTTCGATCAAGAAGCTTGGGATAATGTAGGTATTAAAGCTAAAGAAGAAAATGGTAAAGCATATTTAGAGTTTACATTCGTAACTCCATGTACTCCTTTCTATGCTATGTATTATTTATCAAGTAGTTTATATGAACCAATTCCAGCTGACTTTGTTAAAGAAATTAAAGGTTTCAAGAATTTTGGTTCTTCAGTTACTGATATGAATTGGTCACCTGTTGATACAACATTATCAACTGGTCCATTCTATATTGAAGCTTGGAATGCTCAAGAATATGTAATGAAGAAAAACACTACAGTTAGTGCTGATGTATTAGGTGGTGAACATCGTTATCAATGGGATGGTGTATATTGCTTAATTGCTCCAGCAGCTGGTGAAGATCTAGAATGGGGTTGGAAGGAATTTAATAAGGATCACTTAGATTCAGTAGGTATTCCTCAAACACAATTAGAAGCAAATATTGATACTAAAGGTACTCAAAAAACTAAAGGTTCTTCAACTGCTAAGATGAATTTAAATACATGTACAGCTGAAGAATGGGAAGCATTATTTGGTGTAAATGGTTCAGTTACCCAAACTCCAGCTAGTGGTTATTGGGATTTAAAACCTATTATGAGTAATGAAGATTTCTTACATGGCTTATCTTTATCAATTAATAGAGAAAATTATGCTGAAAAACGTGGTTTAACTCCATCTGTTAACTACTTTAGTGATGCATATATGTCAAATCCGGAAACTGGTGAATCTTATAATGCAACACCTGCTCACCAAAAGGTATTAAAAGAATATTATGGTGATACTTTATCTAAATATGGTTATAATGAAGCATTAGCTGCTCAATATTTCAAGAAAGCTGCAGATGCATTAATTGCTAATGGTACATATAAAGTTGGCGATACAATTACTCTAGAAGTATGCTGGCAAGCACAATCTCAAATTGATACAGGTGGTGCAGATTTAAATGCTTATATCGATCCAATTTGGGAAGCTGCTAATACAGGCTTAAATTTAGAATTAAATCATACATATGTTGTTAACTATGAAGATATTTATTACAGCAAGATGATGGTTGGTCAATTTGATATCGCTTTAGGTGGTATTTCTGGTAATACATTAAACCCACTTAACTTCATGGAAGTATTAAAGAGTGATAACTCTTCAGGCTTTACATTAAACTGGGGTCCTTCTACAAATGATCCTGATTATGATACAATTGAATGGGATGGTCATGAATTCACATATGATGCATTATGGAAAGCTGCTGATACAGGTGCTATCGTTGCATCTGATGGTTCATTAGCTACAACTTATAGTGCAGTTATGACTAAGAACGTTCATAACCCAGATGACAACAATTCAAGAACTATTGAAATTAAATTAAATATGTCTAATTTCGCTAAATGTAAAGTTGAATTAGCAGATGTTGTATTATGTTGTTATGAATATCCAAATGAAGATGGTTATTCAGAAGTTTCAGTAATGGATAAAGCTAAATATGAAAACGGCGTCTTAACAATTAATATTCCATTTGAATTAGCAGATGAATATGCTGGTTCAATGTCAATTGATTTAATTTTAAATCAAACATTAGTTGATCATAACGATAAAGAACACGTTTCTACACAATTAGTTTCATTATCTGGTGTATTCCCACCACGTGCTGAATAATTAGCTTAAAATTATAAAAAATAGACTGGTTGAAGGTCTCAGCCAGTCTATTATTTTTATGAAGGGTTTTACTAAAAAAGCCTTGTTTTTAAGCATATATTTATTTATAATAAAAGAAATTTTAAAAAGGAGTGGTGTAAATGTGGAAATACGTAGTTAAAAGACTTATTTTAGCTTTAATTTCAACAATAATTATTTTAACTTTTACGTTTATTTTGATAAAATTGTTGCCTTTCCAACGTCCAGTTGGAACAGATGAAGCAATGTTTTCATATTACCGTGATCAAGTTAATAAAGGTTACGTATTAGACTTCCGTTTCGCTAGAAATAATTATGGGGAAATGTTATGGAGTTATCAAGATGGTTCTGGTAGATGGCATTACTTTTATCAAACACCAGTTTTAACGCAATTATTTATGTGGTTTAAAAACATTATTACTGCTTGGGACTGGGGTACATCTACAATTATTAAACCAAATGTTGGTGCGATGAGTATTATTATGGAAAGACTACCAGTTACAGTTTCAATAAATATAATTTCTGTAATTGTAGCCGTTCCACTTGGTATTTTACTTGGTATTTGGGCTGCTTTAAAGAAAAATAAACCAACCGACCATATTATTTCAACGGGGGTTATGATCTTTATTTCGATCCCAAGTTTCATTTTAATTACTTTCTTAATGCTTATTTTCTGTTATACATTAGGATGGTTACCAACTCAGTGGCCATCAGAATCAGCTACAACAGCTACTAAAGCTCTAGGTTATATTGTTCCAGTATGCTGTTTATCATTTGGTTCAATTGCTGGTTATGCTCGTTTTACACGTGCTGAACTTTGTGAAGTTATGTCTAGTGAATATTTATTATTAGCTAGAACTAAAGGTTTAACAAAAAGACAAGCTATTATTAGACACGCTTTAAGAAATGCGATGGTACCGATTGTTCCTTCAATCTTAGCGGAAGTTATTGCCGTTTTAGCAGGTTCAATGATTCTTGAAACCTTATATGGTGTTCCTGGTATTGGTCGTTTATTCTTAACGGCATTAAATTCAAAAGATTATAATGTTTTATTAGTTGATATGGCTGTATATACTTTAATTGGGTTAGTAGCCGGAGTAGTGTTAGACTTATCTTATGGCTTTATTGATCCAAGAATTAGAATGGGGGCTAAGAAATAATGAGTGATGTAAAAATTATTGATGCCTTAGGCCAAGAAGTTAATTTAAATAAAGATGAATTTTCTTTAGTTCAAGTAGATAAGAAAATTCATGACGTTGAGTTTGAAACTAAACCTACAACTTTCGTTAAGGATGCTTTTAGACGTTTTTGTAAAAATAAAGCGTCAGTAGTAGGGGCGATAATTATTTTAATTATCATGCTTAGTGCGATTTTTGTACCTATTATTTCACCTTATCAAATAGAAGGTTCACGCCCATATGAAAAATTATTAGTTCCAAAATTATTTGAACAAGGTTCAGGTTTTTGGGATGGTACAAAAACTTATAAAGCTCAACCTTATGACAGCACTACTGGTATGCCATCTTCTACAAACTTCAAAAAAGATTGTATTATTGAAGTTAAAAACGTTAGACAAGAAGGCGGCATTATGGTTTGCGACTTTGTCTATGATGAATATAAATCAGTTTATGGTTTAAATGAACAATTAGTTGCGTTATATGATATGGAACGCTACGTAGCTAATGGTTGGTGTACATATACATATGATACAACAACTGGAGAAGTTACTTTTGAAAAATTAAGTGATGAATGTCCGGTAGAAGAAGTTACAAGTTGTGACTTTACTGGTTCTGCTAATGCAATAGTTACTTATTATAAATATTTAGGTTACGATGAAATGCCAAAATTTATTTTTGGTACAGATGGTTTAGGTCGTGACTGTTTAAAATTCTCACTTAATGGTTTACGCTATTCATTTGTTTTCGCAATTTTAATTGCGGCTATTTGTTTTAGCTTTGGTTTAGTATGGGGTGCTGTTTCTGGTTATTTCGGTGGTAACGTCGATTTATTCATGGAACGTTTTAAAGATATCTTAGGCGGTATTCCATTAGTAGTTATGGTTACTTTATTCCGTCTTAATTTTGGTGACTCTTTATTTGTATTTGGTTGTGCACTTTGTATAACCGGTTGGATGGGAACATCTAGTATTACACGTACACAGTTCTATCGTTTTAAAGGCCGTGAATATGTATTGGCTTCTAGAACTTTAGGTTCAAGCGATAAACGCTTAATTTTCCGTCACATTTTACCAAATGCTTTAGGTACAATTGTTACTTCAAGTGTTTTAATGATTCCAAGCTTAATCTTTACAGAAGCTTCTTTATCATATTTAGGTTTAGGTTTAGAAGGTTCTAAATCATTTGGGGCGGTATTATCTAATAACCAACAATATATTGGTTCTTATCCAGCATTAATTGCTTTCCCAGCAGTTATTATCTCTTTATTAATGATTTCCTTTAACTTATTTGGTAATGGTTTAAGAGATGCTTTAAATCCATCATTGAAAGGTAGTGAATAATTATGGCTGATAATAAAATATTAGAAGTTAATAATTTAACTATTTCTTTCAAAACAGATAATGGGTTAGTAAGAGCTGTCCGTGGGGTATCTTTTGATTTAAGTGAAGGGGAAACATTATGTATCGTTGGTGAATCTGGTTCAGGTAAATCGGTTACTTCAAAAGCCATTATGGGTATTTTGTCTTCTAACGCTGTTGTTGAAGGTGGACAAATTATGTACCAAGGCGAAAACTTATTAGAAGTATCTGAAGAAGAATTCCATAAGATTCGTGGTCATAAGATTGGTATGATCTTCCAAGATCCCCTATCAAGTTTAAACCCAATTGTTAGAATTGGTAAACAAATTACGGAAGCGACTTTAATTAATTCTAATAAAGTTAAGATTTTATATAATAATTTAATTTCTAAAGAACTTACGCAATATAAAAATAAAATTGCGAAGATGAAAATTAATATTAACCGTGCTAAAGAAGTTTATTTAGCTAAACAAAGAAAAGTTAAAGAAGCTTTAAAGAATAAAGAATTACCTTTAACAGATAAGTTAAAATTAAAAGAAGAATTAAAGGCAGCGAAAGCTAATTTAAAAGAACAAATTGTAGCTTACAAAGCTGATTGTAAGAAAGACTTACCTGCTTTAAAAACAGCCTTAGTAAATAAAAAAGCAGAAGCTAAAAAAGAAATAGCTAAATATAAAAGTGATGCGAAAGCTGAATATAATGAAAAAGTTAGTGCTATTTTAGCTAAATATACTAAAGGCGAAGATGACGACAAAATCAAAGTTGAATTAAAAGAAGCTAAAAATGAGTATGTTGCTAAATTAAAAGTTACTCGTAAAGAAGCTAAAAGAAGAGCTTTAGAGATAATGAGAGAAGTAGGTATTCCTTTACCTGAAAAAAGATTTAAACAATATCCGTTTGAATTCTCAGGTGGTATGCGTCAAAGAATCGTTATTGCGATTGCCTTAACAGCCACACCAGAAATTCTAATTTGTGATGAACCTACAACAGCTCTAGACGTTACTATTCAAGCTCAAATCCTTGAATTAATTAAGAAAATTCAAGCTGAACGTCATATTGCTTGTATCTTTATTACTCACGATTTAGGTGTAGTTGCTAATATGGCTGATCGTGTAGCTGTAATGTATGCTGGTAAAATTGTTGAATATGGTAAGGTTGATGAAATTTTCTTCTTACCTAAGCATCCATATACATGGGCTTTATTATCTTCAATTCCAGATGTTGATAGTAAAGAAAGACTTGACGCTATTCCAGGAACTCCACCTAATATGATTTATCCACCTAAAGGTGATGCGTTTGCTTTACGTAGTAAATATGCTATGAAGATTGATTTTGAATATGAACCACCTTTCTTTAAGGTGTCTGATAGTCATTATGCTGCTACTTGGTTATTACATGAAAGTGCACCAAAAGTTACAATGCCTGCTATTGTTTCACAAAGAATTGAAAATGCTCTTTCAAATGTAACTAAAGATGATTATGAACACTTAAGTCAAGCAGTTAAAGACTTATATGATCAAAAATATAGAAAGAAAGGAGAATCTCATCATGAGTAACAGTAGAAAATCTGGTGATTTCAATTTAGATGAAGAATTAAGAAGTAATATTGCTGCTAATGAAGAAGGAACTCCTATTTCTGATGATCATGAAGATGAAAAAGTTGTTCAAGAAAAGATCATCGAAGATTTAGCAGAAGGTAAGATTTCTAGTAAAGATCAAGATAATATAGCTTTATATCAAAGAGAAGTTGAAGCTGAATACGAATCTAAATTAGCTGAACTAAAAGCTAAAGGTGCAAGCGAAGAAGAATTAGCTTCACTTAAAGATGAATATGATCTTCGTAAAACTTTATATAAATTAAGTGAAGATGAAAGAAAATATGAAGTTAATAAACAAAAATTAACTAAAGAACTTAATATTAAAATAGAAAAACTTAAAAAAGAAATCGTAGTTCATCAAAACAAAGCTAAAGAAATTAAGCTAGAAATCAAAAAAATAACTAATGAATTTAATGCTAAAGTAAATGAACTTAAAAAAGAAACAAAAACAGAATCAGATAAAGCAAAAGAACTTGAATCAAAAATTCAGAAAATAACTGATGAATTTAATGCTAAAGCAGAAGAGCTTAAAAAAGAAGCAACAACACATCTTGATAAAGTTAAAGAACTAAAATTAGAAATCAAGAACCTAAAAGTTTCTACAAAAGAAGCAATTAAGCACTTCAATATGACTGAAGATGAAATCAACTATAATATTTCTCGTAAATTAAAAAGAAGACCAGAATTAATGAATGGTGATGTTTTATTATCTGTTCGTAATTTAAAACAATTCTTCTTCTTTGGTAGTGGTTTAAATAAAACTAAATTAAAAGCAGTAAGTAATGTTTCTTTTGATGTTCATCATGGTGAATGTTTTGGTATTGTAGGGGAATCTGGTTGTGGTAAAACAACAACAGGTCGTTCTATCATTAAATTATATGATATAACTTCTGGTTCAATTTATTACAAAGGTTACCGTATTTCCGCTGGTAATCGTTGGAACCGCAAAGAAATTAAATATACACGCATTCGTATGAAACAAAAATTGAAGGACTTAGAATATAATCAAGCTAAAGAAATAGCTTTATTAGATGAAGCAAGTGCTCAATATCAAAAGAATGTAAGTGATATTAAAGCTAGAACTGAAAAGGAAAAAGAAGCAGTAAAAGCTTATTCTAATAACATTATTGAAGTTCAAAAAGCTAAAATTAAACAAATTAAATACGATAATCAACATTGTCCACATAAATTAGTAAATGAAATTCAAATGATTTTCCAAGATCCAGTAGATTCATTAGATCCACGTATGACTGTTGAAGATATTATTCAAGAAGGTTTAAAAATTCAAGGCCATACTAATAGAGAAGAGAATCATAAGAAAGTAGTGGAAATGCTAGAAAAAGTAGGTTTGGTTGCTGACCATGCTTCTCGTTATCCACATGAATTCTCAGGTGGTCAAAGACAACGTATTGGTATTGCTAGAGCTTTAGTAATGAATCCTAAATTATTAATTTGTGATGAACCAATCTCTGCCCTTGATGTTTCGATTCGTGCACAAATTATTAACTTATTAAATGATTTAAAAGATGAACTTGGTTTAACAATTATTTTCATTGCTCACGACTTATCAGTTGTTAAATATTTCTGCGATCGTATTGCCGTAATGTATTTTGGTAAGATTGTAGAACTTGCAAGTAGTGATGAATTGTTTAAAAACCCACTTCATCCATATACTAAATCTTTACTTTCTGCTATTCCAAAGCCAAATCCGGTAACTGAAAAGACAAGAATTAGAAAAGTATATAACCCTAATGAAGTTCATGATTACAGTGAATTTAAGCCTGAGTTAAAAGAAATTAAACCAGGACATTTCATTTATTGTAACGACCCAGAATTTGAAGAATATAAGAAAGTGTTAAAAGATTAATTGCAAATTAGACTCCTTAAAAAGGGGTCTTTTTTATATTCAAAAAAATTATCTTTTTTCTTATTTTTTTGCTTGCAATAGTAGTTTATTTAAGGTATAATAAACAAGCTTACGGGCAAAATAGATGGCAATGAAGTGGAAGGTTGTTGATACGCTGAAGGGCGTTGTCATACAGCGTATTGAGTTTTTCCATGGAGCAAGTCTATGCAATGATTATAGGCGAAAGGAGTTTTAAAAATGGCAAACGAAAAAATCAAAATCCGTTTAAAATCTTATGATCACAGATTATTAGATCAATCTGCAAAGAAGATTGTAGACAGTGTAAAGAAAACTGGTTCAGAGGTAAATGGTCCAATTCCATTACCTACAGAAAAAGAAATCTTCACAATTTTACGTTCACCACACGTTAATAAAGATTCACGTGAACAATTTGAACGTAGAACTCATAAGAGATTAATTGAGATTGTTAATCCAACATCTCAAACTATTGATGCATTAATGCGTATTGACCTACCTTCAGGTATCGATATCGTATTAAAGAAGTAATTTAAAAAAACATTATTAAAGAAAGAGGTAAATTTCAATGGCTAAGGGAATCTTAGGTAGAAAATTGGGCATGACTCAAATTTTCGATGCAGCTGGTAATTTAATTCCAGTAACAATCATTGACACTACTAACAATGTCGTTTTACAACAAAAAACTGTTGAAAATGATGGTTATGTAGCTACTCAGGTTGGCTTTGAAGACAAAAGAGAATCTTTAAGCAACAAACCTGAAAGAGGTCACGTAGCTAAAGCTAACACTGCTCCTAAGCGCTTCATTAGAGAAATTCGTTTCTCAAATGATCGCGAGAACGAATTAACTAAATACAGTGTAGGCCAAGAAGTTAAATGTGATATATTTAATGCTGGTGATTTAATTGACGTAGTAGGCACTTCAAAAGGTAAAGGTTTTGCTGGTACTATTAAACGTTATAATCATCACCGTTTACCAATGAGTCATGGTACTTCAGCGTGCCATCGTATCGTTGGTTCTATGGGTCCTATTAAAGGTAATATGAAAGGCAAGAAAATGCCAGGTCATTTAGGACACGTAAGAGTAACATTACAAAATTTAGTTATTGCAGCTGTTGATGCAGAACGTAACTTAATCTTAGTTCGTGGTAATGTACCAGGACCTAAAAAAGGTTTAGTTATGATTAAATCAGCTGTAAAAGCTAATTAATTAGGAAAGGAGATTTAAATATGCCAGTTATCGCATTATTAAATCAAGCCGGTGCTAAAGTAGCTGATTTAACATTAGCTGAAGAAGTATTTGGTATTGAACCTAATAGACAAGTTGTATACGATGTAGTTAATGCTCAAAGAGCTGCAATGCGTCAAGGTACACATGATACAAAAGGCCGTTCAGAAGTTAGAGGTGGCGGTCGTAAACCATGGAGACAAAAAGGTACAGGTCGTGCTCGTCAAGGCTCTATCCGTGCTCCACAATGGCGTGGTGGGGGTACAGTATTTGGCCCAACACCAAGAAGTTATGCTTTCAAATTAAACAAGAAAGTAAAACAATTAGGTATGAAATCAACTTTATCATTTAAAGTTCAAAATGATAAATTAATCGCTGTAGATGCTTTAGTATTTGATCAAGCAAAAACTAAATCATTTATTGAATTCTTATCTAATGTTAAAGCAGAAGGTAAAACAATTGTTATCTGCACTAGAGAAGAATTAACTGAAAATGCAATTTCATCAGCTCGTAACGTTCCAAACGTATTCTTAACAAGCTGTGATAATGCTTCAGTTTATGAAATTTTATGTTTTGATAAAGTAGTTGCTACTAAAGGCGCAATTACATATTTCGAGGAGGTTTTGAAGTAATATGGAAGCAAGAGATATTATTCAAGCACCTATCATCACTGAAAAAAGTATGAAATTAAAAGAAGAATTCAACAAATATACTTTTAGAGTTAATAAAAACGCTAATAAGATTCAAATTAAACAAGCTGTTGAAGAAATCTTTAAAGTAAAAGTTTTAAGTGTTGCAACAATCAACGTATTACCTAAACGTAAACGTGTTGGTCAATATCAAGGTTACACTCAAGCTTATAAAAAAGCTATTTGTAAAGTTGCTGATGGCCAAAAGATTGAAGCATTCGAGATTTAATATAGGAGGAATTAGAAAATGGCAGTTAGATATTATAAGCCAACTACAAATGGTAGACGTAATATGAGCGTTTTAACATTTGAAGAAATAACTTGTACAACTCCTGAAAAATCATTGTTAGCTCCTCTTAAAAAGAATGCTGGTCGTAACAATTCAGGAAAAATTACAGTTCGTCATCAAGGTGGTGGCGTAAAAAGAAAATATCGTATTATTGACTTCAAACGTAATAAATTCGATATTCCTGCAAAAGTAGCTACTATTGAATACGATCCAAATCGTAGTGCAAATATTGCTTTAGTAGTTTATGCAGATGGTGAAAAAAGATACATTTTAGCTCCAAAAGGTTTAACTGTTGGTCAAACAGTTATTTCTGGTGCTAATGTTGATATTAAAGCTGGTAATGCTTTACCTTTAGGTAATATCCCTGTTGGTACTTTAGTACACAATATTGAATTACATCCTGGTAAAGGTGGCCAAATGATTCGTTCAGCTGGTACTTCAGCTCAAATCTTAGGTCGTGAAGAAAGATATGTATTACTTCGTTTAATGTCAGGCGAAGTTAGAAGGGTTCTTTCAGCTTGTATGGCTACAATTGGTGAAGTTGGTAATGAAACTCATGAATTAGTAAGCATTGGTAAAGCTGGTCGTGCTCGTCATATGGGCTTCCGTCCAGAAGTTCGTGGTTCTGTTATGAACCCTAACGATCACCCACACGGTGGTGGTGAAGGTAAATGTCCAGTTGGTCGTAAAGCTCCACTTTCACCTTGGGGTAGAAGACTTATGGGTGTTAAGACTCGTAAGAATAAGAAAGCTTCTAACGCTTTGATAGTTCGTAGAAGAAATGACAAGTAATGTAAGGAGGAAATAAGATGTCTCGTTCTATTAAAAAAGGTCCTTTTTGTGATGATCATTTAATGAAAAAAGTTGAAGCACAAAATGCGGCTGGTCAAAAGAAAGTTATTCAAACTTGGTCACGTAGATCAACAATCTTCCCTGCATTTGTTGGTCATACAATTGCTGTTCATAATGGTAGAGAACATGTGCCTGTTTATGTCACAGAAGATATGGTTGGTCATAAGTTAGGTGAATTCGCACCTACTAGAACATTCCGTGGTCATGGTGACGATAAAAAGGCTGCTAAGTAAGCTTAATTAGGAGGATAATATGGAAGTTAAAGCTGTAGCAAAAAACGTTAGAATTACTCCTCGTAAAGCTAGACTTGTGATTGATTTAATTCGTAACAAAAATGTTAACGAAGCTAGAGCAATCTTAAGATTAACTAATAAACAAGCTTGCGAAGCGGTAATTAAAGTATTAAATTCTGCTTGTGCTAATGCAGAAAATAATAACAATTTATATGTAGATAAATTATACGTTAAAACTTGTTTTGTTAACGATGGTATGCGTTTAAAAAGAATGTTACCTCGTGCAAAAGGTAGAGGCGACGTAATTATTAAAAGATCATGCAACATTACAATTATTGTTGCTGAAAGAAATTAGTAAGGAGGAATTAACACATGGGTCAAAAGGTAAGTCCAGTCGGATTACGTGTTGGTATCATTCGTGATTGGGATGCTGCTTGGTATGCTGATAAAACTAAAGTTGCTGACTTATTATTAGAAGATTTATCAATCCGTAAATATTTAGATGAAGTATACAAAAAAGCTCAAGTATCTCGTGTTATTATTGAACGTCTTAAAGGTGTTGGTAGAGAACATAAAGATCGTGTTAAAATTACTCTTTACACAGGTAGACCTGGTTCAGTAATTGGTAGAGATGCTGAAACTAAAAATGCAGTAGTTAAAGAATTAGTTTATAGAACTAAAAAAGATATTATTTTAAATGTAGTTGAAATCAAAAAACCTGAATTAGATGCTACATTAGTTGCTAGACAAATTGCTGAGCAATTAGAAGCTCGTGCATCTTTCCGTCGTGTACAAAAGATTGCTATTCAACGTGCTTTAAAAGCTGGTGCTAAAGGTGTTAAAACATCTATTTCTGGTCGTTTAGCTGGTGCTGAAATGGCTCGTAGTGAAGGTTATCTAGAAGGTAGAGTACCTTTACATACATTACGTGCTGATATTGATTATGCAGTAGCTGAAGCTTTAACAACTTATGGTAAATTAGGTGTTAAAGTTTGGATTTATAAAGGCGATATTTTAGAAGTTAAACCTCGTCAAGTTGAAGACCGCCGTCCTCGTAGACCACGTCCACAACAAGCAAAAGGTAAAGATCAAAAACAAGCTTCTGAAAAGAAACCTCAACGCGCTTCAAAGAAAGCTTCAAAGGAGGTAGCTGAAAATGTTAATGCCTAAAAGAACTAAGTTCCGTAGACCACATCGTGTTTATTATCATGGTCATGCAAAAGGCGGTACTGAATTAGCATTTGGTCAATATGGTTTAAAAGCAACTGAAGGCTGCTGGATGACTAACCGTCAAATTGAAGCTGCCCGTGTTGCAATCACTCGTTATATGAATCGTCAAGGTAAAGTTTGGATTAAAGTTTTCCCTCATTTAGCTAAAACTAAGAAACCTCTAGAAGTTCGTATGGGTTCTGGTAAAGGTGCTCCTGAATCTTGGGTAGCAGTAGTTAAAGAAGGTTTAGTTTTATTCGAAATTGATGGTGTAAGTGAAGAAGTTGCTCGTGAAGCTCTTCGTTTAGCATCTCATAAATTACCTTGCTTAACTAAATTTGTTAAAAAGGCAGGTGGCGAGCAATGCTAAAAGCTAAAGATATTCGTGCATTAAGTGTTGAAGAAATTAACACTAAAATAAAAGATTTAAAAGAAGAATTATTCAACTTAAGATTCCAAGCAGCTTTAGGTACTGCTGAAAATCCATCTAAGATGAATGAAATCAAAAGAACAATTGCTCGTATGAAAACTATTTTAACTGAAAAAGAAAATATGAGTAAGGCAGAGTAAGGAGGACAACATGGAACATAAACGTAAAGTTTTTTCAGGAACAGTAGTCTCTGATAAAATGGACAAAACTATCGTTGTAGCTGTTGATACTTTCGGTATTCACAGAATCTACAAGAAACGTGTTAAAAAGACTACAAAATTTCATGTTCATGATGAAAACAATAGTGCTAAAATTGGTGATGTTGTTCGCTTCATGGAAACAAGACCACTTTCTAAAACAAAATCATATTGCTTATTAGAAGTGGTTAAAACAAAAGAGACTCTTTAATTAGTTTCTGAAAGGAGAAGCACTAATGGTTCAACAAGAAACAAGACTTGCAGTGGCTGATAATAGTGGCGCTCGCGAGTTATTAATCATAAAAGTATTAGGTGGTGCTTTACATCGTTATGCAAATGTTGGCGATATCGTTATTTGTAGCGTTAAAGAAGCAACTCCTACTGGTGGTGTGAAAAAAGGTGACGTTGTTAAAGCTGTTATCGTTCGCACTAAAAATGGACTAAGACGTAATGATGGTTCATATATTAAATTTGATGAAAATGCAGCAGTTTTAATTCGTGAAGATGGTTCTCCACGTGGAACTCGTATTTTCGGCCCGGTAGCTAGAGAATTACGTGACAAGAACTTTATGAAAATTATCTCTTTAGCTCCAGAAGTACTTTAAGGAGGTAGACTATGAATATAAAAGTTAATGATACAGTAGTAGTTATCAAAGGTAAAGATAAATACACAACTGATAAAAAAGGCAATAAAAGTCCAAAAACTGGTCGTGTTCTTAAAGTTTACCCTAAAACAAATAGAGTACTTGTTGAAGGCGTTAATATTATTAAGAAACACCAAAAACCAACTCAACAAAATCAAAGTGGTTCAATTATTGAAAGAGAAGCTCCAATCGATGCATCTAATGTTATGTTGTTAGATCCAAAGAAAAATGTTCCAACTAGAGTTTCTATTGTTGAGAAAGAAATCAAAGGTAAAAAGACTAAAATCAGAGTTTCTAAAAAATCTGGTTATGAGTTCATATAATTCTAAGAGAGGAGGAACGTTGATATGAATCGATTATTAGAAAAATATCAAACTTCTGTGAAAGCAGAATTAGCAAAACAATTTAACTATCAATCATCTATGGAAATCCCTAAGATTGAAAAAATCGTTATCAATATGGGTGTTGGTGATGCAGTAGCAAATGCTAAGGTTCTTGACGATGCAGTTGAAGAATTAACTCAAATCGCTGGCCAAAAACCAGTGGTTACTAAAGCTAAAAAATCAATTGCTAACTTCAAGTTACGTGAAGGTATGCCTATTGGCTGCAAAGTAACTTTAAGAGGGGTTAGAATGTATGAATTCTTAGATAAACTTGTATCAATTGCTTTACCACGTGTACGTGATTTCCATGGTATTAATGGTAATGCTTTCGATGGTCGCGGTAACTACACTCTTGGTGTAAAGGAACAATTAATTTTCCCAGAAATTAATTTTGATAAAGTTAAAAAAGTTCGTGGAATGGACATTGTTATTGTTACCACAGCTAAAAGCGATGAAGAAGGCCGTGCTCTATTACAATTAATGGGTATGCCTTTTAGAAAGTAGAAAGGACATTGAAATATGGCAAAAACATCATTGGTTGTTAAGAATCATAGAAAGCCAAAACATTCATCACGTGCTTATACACGTTGTGAACGTTGTGGTCGTCCTCATGCTGTTATCGGTAAATTTAAACTATGCCGTGTTTGTTTCCGTGAATTAGCATATAAAGGACAAATTCCTGGCGTTAAAAAAGCCAGCTGGTAATCCAAAGGAGGAATTAACATGACAGATCCAATTGCAGATATGTTAACTCGCATCCGCAATGCGAATGATATGCGTCATCCAAGTGTAGTGGTTCCAACATCTAAATTAAAATCAGCTATCTTAGCTGTTTTAAAAGAAGAAGGCTACATTGTAGATTATAAATCAACAGATGACGTTAAAAGTGTAACAACAATTACATTAAAATATACTGACAATAACGAAAGAGTTATTAAAGGTTTAAAACGTGTTTCTAAACCAGGTTTAAAAGTTTATGCAAACGTTGATAACTTACCTAAAGTATTAGGTGGTTTAGGCACAGCTATCATCTCAACTTCTAAAGGAGTTATGTGTGATAGAGAAGCTCGTAAGTTAAAAATCGGTGGCGAAGTTTTAGCTTACGTTTGGTAATAAATTTAGGAGGAAATTAAAAATGTCACGTATTGGAAATAAGCCAATTTTACTTCCTGCAGACGTTACAGTAACTGTAAAAAATCATACAGTTGATGTAAAAGGTCCTAAGGGAGAGTTAACTTTTGATTTCAACGCTGATATAAATGTTGAAGTTGTAGGTAACGAAGTTTTAGTAAAGCGTCCTAATGATACTAAATGGATGAAGACTATTCACGGAACAACTCGTGCTTTAGTTCATAACATGGTTGAAGGTGTATCAAAAGGTTTTACAAAAACATTAGAAATTAATGGTGTTGGTTATCGTGCTCAATTACAAGGTAACAAAGTTGTATTATCTATTGGTTACTCTCACCAAGTTGAATTAGAAATCCCTCAAGGCTTAAAGGTTGAAACACCTAAAGCTACTGTTATTAATATTTCTGGTATTGATAAACAATTAGTAGGTCAATTCGCTGCTGAAATTAGAGAAGTTCGTAAACCAGAACCATATAAAGGTAAAGGTATTAAATATAGTGATGAACATATTCGTCGTAAGGAAGGAAAAACTGCTAAGAAGTAGTTAGAAAGGGGTACTTGATATGATTAATAAAATTTCAAAGAATGCTAGTCGTCAAAAAAGACATCTTCGTATTCGTCAAACATTAAAAGGTACAGCTTCAAAACCACGTTTAAATGTTTTCCGTTCCAACAAACAAATCTATGCACAATTAATTGATGATGAAAAAGGTGTTACATTATGTAGTGCTTCATCATTAGAATTAAAAGGCGAAAATGGTGGTAACGTTGAAGCAGCAAAAGAAGTTGGCACATTAGTTGCTAAACGTGCATTAGAATTAAATATGAAGAAAGTTGTATTCGATCGTGGTGGTTACTTATATCATGGTCGTGTAAAAGCATTAGCTGACGCTGCTAGAGCAGCTGGCTTAGAATTCTAAGGAGGTAACTTATGCGTCAAGAAAATGAAGTTAAAGATACACAACAACCTGAATTCGAAGAACGTGTTGTTGCTATTAACAGAGTTACAAAAGTAGTTAAAGGTGGTAGAACATTACGTTTTGCTGCTTTAGTAGTTATCGGTAATCGTAAAGGTCAAGTTGGTTTCGGTACAGGTAAAGCTGCTGAAGTACCTGATGCAATTAAAAAAGCTATCGAAAACGCAAAGAAAAATATCATCAATGTAGCAATTGTTAATTCTACAATTCCTCATTTAACAGTTGGTACATATGGTGCTGGTGAAGTATTATTAAGACCAGCTGCACCTGGTACTGGTGTTGTTGCTGGTGGTCCAGTTCGTGCTGTTGTCGAATTAGCTGGTATTACTGATATTTTATCTAAGTCTTTAGGCTCTAAAACTCCTATTAATGTTGTAAGAGCTACTGTTGAAGGCTTAAAAAATTTACATACTGTTGAGGCTGTTGCTGCTAGACGTGGTAAAACAGTTGAAGAAATTACGAGGTAATTTATTATGTATAAAATTACATTAGTTAAAAGTTTAATCGGCCGTACACCAAAGCAAGTTAAAACAGCTAAAGCTCTTGGTTTAACTAAGATAGGCCATACAGTTATTAAAGAGGAAAATGAAGCAATTAAAGGCATGATTTGCGTAGTTGCTCATATGTGCAAAGTAGAAGTAATTAATAAGTAATTAAGGAGGTGCCTAGGTATGTTAAATGAATTAAAACCTGTAGAAGGTGCTAGACATTCTAAAAAACGTTTAGGCCGCGGTATTGGTTCAGGTCTTGGTAAGACATCAGGTAAAGGTCATAAAGGTCAAAATGCTCGTTCAGGCGGCGGTGTTCGTCCTGGTTTCGAAGGTGGACAATTACCTTTATTCCAACGTTTACCAAAACGTGGTTTCCACAATGTTTCAAGAAAAGAATATGCAGTTGTTAATGTTTCTGATTTAGAAGTATTCAATGAAGGTTCAGTAGTTGATGTTGAAGCTATGATTAAAGCTGGTTTAGTTAAGAAAGTTAATGACGGTGTAAAAGTTTTAGGCAATGGTTCATTATCTAAAAAATTAACAGTAAAGGCTCAAAAGTTCTCAGCTAAGGCTGAAGAAGCTATTAAAAAAGCTGGTGGAACTGTAGAGGTGATGTAAATTGTTAGAAAAACTAAAAAAGATTTTAAGTAATAAGGATATTATCAAAAGTATTATCTTTACTTTCTTAATTCTTTTGGTGTTTAAAGCTTGTACGTATATACCTATTCCAATGGTAGATACAACAGCTATTAGCCAAACCATTTCAAATAATAGTTTTTTTAGTATACTAAATGCATTTAGTGGTGGTGGTTTATCTAACTTCTCAATTTTAGCGTTAGGTATTTCACCATACATTACCTCATCAATTATTATTCAAATGCTTCAACTTGTCATTCCTAAATTAAAAGAATGGCATGAACAAGGTGAAGTAGGTAAGCAAAAGATTAATCGTGTTACAAGATATTGTACAGTAGTTATCGCTTTTGCCCAAGGCTTAGCTTTATTATTTGGTTTAGGCGCTCGTCCAGAAAATATCTTAATTGCTGATGTTTTAGCTAATAAGAATATGTTCTGGGTATTCTATGTATACATGGCTATTATTATTACAGCTGGTTCATGTTTTACAATGTGGTTGGCTGACTTAATTACTAGACATGGTATTGGCAATGGTTCATCAATGATCATTGCGGCTGGTATTATTTCAACAATTCCAGCAATGTTTACAACATTATGGGCAAAATATATTGCTGGTGGTTTAGCTAATGCAGCTAATATTACTTGCTATATAGCGATTATTGTATTATATTTCTTAATGATTTTAGGCGTAGTCTTCTTTGAAGGCGCGCAAAGAAAAATCCCTATTCAATATGCGAATAGACAACAAGGTGGAAAAAGCGAATTGCCTATTAAATTAAATAGCGCAAACGTTATTCCCGTAATCTTTGCTTCAACATTACTTTCAATTCCATTAACAATTACTGGTATGCTAGGCCAAGAAACTGGGGTAGCAGCCACTTGGATTGAAAATATATTCTCATATCAAAAACCAATTGGTATGACAATTTATATCTTATTAATTTTCTTCTTTAGTTTCTTCTATTCATTCATGACGGTTGATCCTGAAACAATCAGTGAAAACTTAGATAAACAAGGAGCATATATTCCTGGTTATCGTCGTGGTGAAGAAACAAAGAATCAATTAGCAAGATTGTTATTTAAAACAACTTTAATCGGTGCAACTTATTTAACAATTTTAGCTTTAGTACCTATCATTGTATCAAAGTCATTTGGCTTTACTTCTCAAGAAGCTTCAGTAATTACAATTGGTGGTACATCATTAATCATCGTTGTCGGTGTAGCTATTGAAACTGCCCGTCAATTAGAAACAGCTTCTGAAACTAATGATTATAAAGGTTTCTTATAATAAGGAGAAATAAATCATGAAATTATTAATTATGGGTAGACCAGGTGCTGGTAAAGGCACACAAGCTGAAAATATAGTAAATTACTATCATATTCCGCATATCTCTACTGGTGATATGTTCAGAGCTGCTATTAAAAATAAAACAAAATTAGGGCTTGAAGCTAGTAGTTATATGGAAAAAGGTGAATTAGTACCAGATTCTTTAACTACTAACATTGTTTGTGAAAGATTACAAGAACCAGATTGTAAAGATGGTTTCTTATTAGATGGATTCCCACGTAATATTTCCCAAGCAGAAGCTTTAGATAAGTTCTTAAGTGATAAAGGGATTTGCTTAGATGCAGTTTTAGATATTAATGTACCAGCTTCAATCTTGATTGATCGTATGGTTGGTAGAAGAGTTTGTAAAAATTGTGGAGCAACTTACCATGTTGAATTTAATAAACCACAAGTTGAAGGTGTATGTGATAAATGTGGTTCACCACTTGTACAAAGAGCTGATGATACCTATGATACAGCTAAAAATCGTTTAGATGTATATGATCAAAATACAGCACCATTATTAGCTTATTATGAAGCTAAAAACTTATTAAAAACTGTAGACGGCAATCAAGATTTTGCTAAAGTATTTGCTGATATTAAAAATGTTTTAAGTAAGTAATATTTAAAGAATAACGCACAATTCTTAACCGCTTTTGCCTTGGGCAGAAGCGGAGGAATATTGCTTATATCGTTAACTAAAACAGGAGGAAAACATGGCAAAAAAAGAAGATGTCATTGAATTAGAAGGTAAAGTATTAGAAGTTTTACCCAATACAAAATTTATTGTACAACTAGAAAATGATCATCAAGTATTAGCCCACGTTTCTGGTAAAATCCGCATGAATAACATACGCATTTTACCAGGTGATAAAGTTACAGTTGAACTATCAACATATGATTTAACACGTGGAAGAATCACTTATAGACATAAATAAAATTAACGGAGGTAATATAAATGAAAGTTAGACCATCAGTTAAACCTATGTGCGACAAATGCAAAGTAATCAAACGCAAAGGCCGCGTTATGGTTATTTGTGAAAATCCAAAACATAAACAAAGACAAGGATAATTATAGGAGGATTAGTTTATGGCACGTATTGCAGGTGTAGATATTCCAAATGAAAAACGTGTTGTAGTATCTTTACAATATATTTATGGTATTGGTCCTACAATCGCAAAAAATATTTTGAAGGATGCAAATGTTAGCGAAGATACAAGAGTTAAAAACTTATCAGAAGAAGAATTAACTCGTATCCGTGCGCAAATTTCTAAATATAAAGTTGAGGGTGAATTACGTAGAGAAGTAGCTCTTAACATTAAGAGATTAATGGAAATCGGTTGTTACCGTGGTATTAGACATCGTAAGAGTCTACCTGTTAGAGGTCAAAACACTCGTAACAATGCTCGTACTCGTAAGGGTCCAGCTCGCACTATCGCTAATAAGAAGAAGTAAGGAGGATAACAAATGGCACGTAAGGTTACAAAACGTCGTGTAAAAAGAAACGTCCCACTAGGCGTTGCTCATATTCACGCTACTTTTAATAATACAATTGTTACAATTACAGATCCAGCTGGCAATGTTATTGCATGGAGTAGTGCTGGTGCATTAGGCTTCAAGGGTAGCCGTAAATCTACTGCTTTCGCAGCTCAATCAGCTAGTGAAGCAGCTGCTAAATCAGCTTTAGATCAAGGTGTTCAAAAAGTTGAAGTTGCAGTTAAAGGTGTAGGTCAAGGTCGTGATGCTGCTATTCGTTCACTTGAAGTAGCTGGTCTAGAAATCACATCTATTAGAGATTGTACTCCAGTTCCACATAATGGCTGTCGCCCACCAAAACGTCCTCGTGGTTAATAAGAAGGACTAAACTATAATCCAAATCTTGGGAGGTTCATATGAAGGAACTAAAATTTGAAAAACCTAAAACTCAAATCGAAGAAATTAAGGAACAAGGAAATTATGGCCGTTTTGTTATTTCTCCACTTGAACGTGGTTTCGGTTTAACAATTGGTAATGCTTTAAGAAGAATTCTTCTTTCATCTTTACCAGGTACTGCATTCGTAAGCGCAAAAATCGAAGGTGTTCAACATGAATTTGAAAACTTAGATGGTGTTGTAGAAGATATCATTACGGTAATTCTTAATTTAAAAAGAGTTATTTTAAAAACAGATAGTGAAGATCCAAATTTTGAAACAGTATTAGAAATTAATGCTGGTGCAGGTGAAGTTACTGCTGGTGACATCATTCATGATTTAGATATATCAATCATCAATCCTGAACAACACATTTGTACTGTTGCTGAAGGTGGCAGTATTAATATGTTCTTAAAAGTTCGTAAAGGTGTTGGTTATGTAAGTGCCGAAAAGAACAAAGCTTACGTAAAAGAAGAAGGCGTTATTGCTATCGATTCTATTTATACACCAATTAAAAATGTTTCTTATGAAGTTGAAAAGACACGTGTTGATAATGATGCAAGCTATGATAAATTAACTATTGAAGTTGAAACTAATGGCTCAATAGATGCGAAAGAAGCTATTGCGATTGCTTCAAAAATGATGATTGAACATTTAGAAGTTGTTGTTGAATTAAGTCAAAAAGCTATGGATACTGACTACATGGTTGAAACTGAAGTAGACACAACAAATTCTAAATTAGATAAAACTATTGAAGATTTAGATTTATCAGTTCGTTCTTATAACTGCTTACGTCGTGCTTCTATTAATACAGTTGCTGATTTAACTAATAAAACTGAAGAAGATATGATGAAAGTACGTAATTTAGGACGTAAATCATTAAAAGAAATTAAAGAGAAATTAGAGTCTTTAGGCTTAAGTTTCCATAAAGATTAGAAGGAGGATACAACATGTCTTATTCTAGACTACGCCGTAACTCAGCACAAAGAAAAGCTTTACTTCGTGATTTAGTTACAGATTTAATTTTAAACGGTAAAATTGAAACTACTGAAGCTAAAGCTAAAGAATTAAAAAGATTAGCTGATAAGATGGTTACATTAGGTAAAACAAATACATTACATAGCCGTCGTCAAGCTGCTACATTAATTCGTTTTGAAAAAGCTGAAGATGGTAAATTTGCTATTCAAAAATTATTTGATGAAATTGCTCCTCGTTTCGCTAGCCGTAATGGTGGTTATACAAGAGTAATCAAAACTGGTTTCCGTAGAGGAGATGCAGCCCCACTTGCTATTATTGAATGGGTTGAATAATAAATTTAAGCTTACTTTTTAGTAAGCTTTTTTTATGCTTTAAAAGCTTTAAATAAAGGCTTCTTTATGCTAAAATATTAACATAGAAGGTGAGAAAAAATGCGCAATGATAAAATTCAAATTACCGCTACTTATAAAGTTAACTATAGTGATACATTATTAGAATTTTTACTTAAAAAAATGAATTTATCAAGAAACAATGTTAAACGTTTATTAGCTAATAAACAAGTTCTAATTAACGGTTCTTTAATAAGTCAATATAATTTTCCCTTAGCGAAAGATGATGTTATTAGTATAACTAAACATAGTGTTAATGAAGAAAACATGCTTAAAGTTCACACTAAAGAAAAGAAAAAAAGAATTCCAAGATTAGAAATTATTTATGAAGATGAAGATTTTATTGCTATAAATAAGCCAAATGGCCTCTTATCTATTGAAACCGATAAAAAACACATGGAAACTGCTTATAATTATTTACAAGAATATTTTTATGAAGAAAGTAAAAAAAGAATTTATTTATTACACCGTATAGATAAAGAAACATCTGGTGTCCTTTTATTTACAACTAATCCTAAAGTTTATTCTAAACTTAAATTAAACTGGAACGACTATATTTTAAAAAGAGAATATATAGCTATTATTGAAGGTCATTTGAATAATAAAGAAGGAAGTATTACTAATTATTTAGTAGAAAATGTAAATAATATAGTTTATGTATCTAAGAACAACGTTGGGCAAAAAGCCATCACTAATTATAAAGTTATGAAAGAAAATCCTAAATATTCTTTATTATTAGTTGATATCAAGACTGGTCGTAAGAATCAAATCAGAGCTACTTTTAGTAATTTAGGTAATCCAATTATTGGTGATGATAAATATAATAGTCAAACATCACCTTTAAAAAGATTAGGTTTACATGCTTCTTTATTAGCTTTTAAACATCCTTTTACTAATAAAGTAATTGAAATTAAGGCTAAAGCCCCTAATACTTTTTATAGTTTATTCAACAATGATAAAAATAGAATGTAGTTCTAAGTGTAAAATGAAGCAATTTATGATATAATATATTGAAAAGGTGATTTGAAAATGGTTTTTAAAAGTAAAAAAGGATATTATCAGTTAATAGCTGATTTTAAAAAAGCTTTTGATATAGAAATATTTGAACATGCCTATGTTGAAGAATGTTTCGATCGTTATCCTTATATCGTTGGCGATCTTTCTGATGGCAAACTACGTTTAAAAGGCTTTACAACTGATGATAAAGATAAAAATAATTACAAAAACATTAATAACTATATAGAAAATTCTTGTGTGTTTGAAGCACCTTATTATATATTAAAAAGGATAAGTAGTGATAAAGAATACGAAAATATTAAAGCGAAAGATCAAAATAAACAAGACATAGACGCCCCTAAGCATCTAGTTATCAATAAAGAAAATTTTGATAAAGAGTCTTTAATTTTAGAAACTAGTAATAAAAATAAACCAAGAATTAATTTAGATTTAGAAAGAATTAATAAAGTTAAAATTGGTACATTACCACCAGAACTTAAAGAAGATAATGATGATAATAAAGAAAAAGTTACAACTGTTGTAGCTTCAGAAGGCTTTATTCCAGTTCAAAGACAACCACGTTATCAAAACAACCGTAACAATAAACCTTATAATAGAAAGAGGGAAAATAATGCGCGATAAAACTGTAATTGAAGAAGAAATTAAAAGAGTTTTAAATAAGATTCGCCCGTATTTAAATAGTGAAGGTGGCGACTTAGAATATGTTAGTTTTGATAAAGGTGTCGTTCATGTTAAAATGTTAGGTGCTTGTGTTGGCTGTGGAGCTTTAGATTATACCCTAAAAGATGGCATTGAAGCTTTATTAGTAGAAACTGTTCCAGAAGTTATTGAAGTTGTTAATGATGGAGATGCTATAAATGATTTTAACGGATAAAACACCTTGGTACGGTGAATTAACTGATTTAATTGGTTTACGAGCCATTCAAATTATAATTTTAAGTATAATTTCTTTAACTGTTTGTCAACTTTTAAAAGTTTTATTGTTTTCAATTAGAGATAAAAAATTTGCTGTAAATGCCTTATTTACAACTGGCGGTATGCCATCAAGCCATACGGGAACAGTTATTACTTTAGTTATTTCTTTAGGAATTTTTCAATTTAATGATTTAGGTAGTTTAGATTTTTCATTTGCCGTAGCTTTAATATTTGCGATTGTTACTATCCATGATGCCATGGGAGTAAGATATGAAGCTTCTAAACATGCTAAAATCTTAAATAATTTAGTTGCTGATGAAGAATTAGAAGTTAAAAGACAACTTGGTTTTGGTAAAAAAGGTAAATTAAAAGAACTGTTAGGTCATAAGATAGTAGAAGTAATTGGTGGTTTAATAGTTGGCACTTTAGTAGGAATCGTTGGTTCATTTTTATTCATTAATTTTAGCTAGATTAATTCTAGCTTTTTTATTAGATAAATGAGTCTTAAATCTTGTTTTTTTATAGTAAAAGCGCTATAATTTTTACATATAAAAGAATATTAATTTAATAGAGAGAAAGGAGATAAGTATAATATTTATTATACTTAATAACAATTATGGGAATTGTAAAATTTGATTATTCTTTAGCTAAACCTTTTTTTACAGAAAAAGAATTTAAAGAAGTAGAAAAAGAAGTATTAAAAGCGCAAGAAACATTAAAATTAAAACAAGGATTAGGTAATGATTATTTAGGCTGGTTAGAATTACCAGTAACTTATGATCATCGTGAAGTATGCCGCATTAAACAAGCAGCTGGCCGTATTCAAGAACATTCTGATATTTTACTTGCTGTTGGTATTGGTGGTTCTTATTTAGGTGCTCGTTCAGCTATTGAGTTATTTAAACCTTATTTTGGTAATGGTAAAGGTTGTGAAGTTATCTTTGTTGGTAATCAAATGAGCGGTTCATATATGCATGAATTGTTAGATTATATTAAAGATAAAGATTATTCTATTAATGTAATTTCTAAATCTGGAACTACGACAGAACCAGCTATTGCATTTAGGATTTTACAAAAAGCTTTAGTTGATAAATATGGTAAAGAAGAAGCTAAAAAGAGAATCTTTGCGACTACAGATAAAGCTAAAGGAGCTTTAAAAACTTTAGCTGATGCCGAAGGCTATGAAACATTCGTTGTACCTGACGATGTTGGTGGTCGTTTCAGTGTGTTAACACCTGTTGGTTTATTACCAATTGCAGCTAGTGGTGTTGACATTGACCAAATGTTACAAGGGGCAAAAGAAGCTTATTTAGACCTTACTAGCCATGAAACAGTAGAAACTAATGGTGCATTAGCTTATGCGTTAGTTCGTAATCTATTATATCGTCAAGGTAAGAAAATTGAGCTTTTAGTAAACTTTGAACCACGCTTAAATTATTTTTCAGAATGGTGGAAACAATTATTTGGTGAATCAGAAGGTAAAGATCATAAAGGCATTTATGTAGCTTCTGCTTCATTCTCAACTGATTTACACTCACTAGGTCAAATGATTCAAGATGGTGAAAGAAACTTATTTGAAACGGTTATTGATGTAGAAAACTGTCCAAGTGATGAAGTAATCTTAGAAGATAAAGAAAACTTAGATGGTCTTAATTTCTTAGCTGGTAAGACTATGAATGAAGTTAATAAAACAGCTATGCAAGGTACAGCTATTGCCCATGTTGATGGTGGCGTTCCTAACTTAAGAGTAACTATTAAAGATGTTAGTCCTCATACATATGGTTATTTAGTATATTTCTTTGAATATGCTTGTGGTTTAAGTGCTTATACTTTAGGTGTTAATCCATTTAATCAACCTGGTGTTGAAAATTATAAGAAAAACATGTTTGCTTTACTAGGTAAACCTGGCTATGAAGATTTAAAAGCAGACTTATTAAAGAAATTAGAAAAGTAAAGATTATAGATTTTTTGTCTACCAATTTTAATTATAATTATTAGTTGTTTATAGACATATATTAATTATAAGAAATTATAAAAGATGGTTTTTGTTGAGATAAAGCCATCTTTTATTTTAGAAGTAACACAAAACATAAACATATTTTATATTTTATAGATTAAAATTGAATAATATTCAAAATAACTACTTAATTATTACATTTATTATATTTATTTTAAGAAAAGGCTATATTTTAAATAAAAAAAATATAGCCTTTTTAAATGCTTTAACTTGCTTTTTATAGACAATTGTGGTTTAATACTAAACAATGAAACGTAATTATTAGGGAGGTTTTATTATGGCTAATAATAATATTTTAATTGTGAAAAAAGATGGGACATTACAATCATTTAAAGCTGATAAGATTAAAGTGGCTGTTAGTAAATCAGCTTCTAGAGTATTAGTAAAATTTAGTGATGAAGATTTAGATAAGATAGTTAGTGATGTTTTAATTAATATTGAGGCTATGCATTTGGACAAAATTGATATTAAGATGATGCATAATTTAGTTGAAGGTTCATTAGAAAAATATTTTCCAATAGTAGCGAAAAGTTATCGTGATTATCGTAATTATAAACAAGATTTTGTACATATGTTAGATGAAGTATATAGTAGAAGCCAATCTATTATGTATATCGGTGATAAAGAAAATAGTAATACTGATAGTGCGCTTGTTTCTACAAAAAGAAGTTTAATTTATAATCAGTTAAATAAAGAATTATATAAGAAATTCTTTTTAAATGTTGAAGAGTTACAAGCTATTAATGATGGATATATATATATTCATGATATGTCTGCTAGACGTGATACAATCAATTGTTGTTTATTTGATGTTGAAAACGTCTTAAAAGGTGGCTTTGAAATGGGCAACCTTTGGTATAACGAACCAAAGAGTTTAGATGTTGCTTTCGATGTTATTGGAGATTTAGTTTTATCAACAGCTGCTCAACAATACGGCGGCTTTACAGTTCCTGAAATTGATAAAATCTTAGCTCCTTATGCTGAAAAATCTTATTTCAATTATTATACTAAATATATTGGTTTAGGTTTAAGTAAGGCGAAAGCAAAAGAAGAGGCTTTAAAAGATGTTCAAAATGACTTTAGACAAGGTTGGCAAGGACTAGAATATAAATTTAATACTATTGGTTCTAGTAGAGGGGATTATCCATTTATTACTATTACATTAGGCTTAGGAACATCTTTATTTGAAAAGATGGCTACTATTGAATGCTTTAAGGTAAGACGTGGTGGTCAAGGTAAAAAAGGCCGTAAAAGACCTGTTCTTTTCCCTAAAATTGTTTTCTTATTTGATGAAGAATTACATGGTGATGGTAAAATTAATGAAGATGTTTTTGAAGAAGGTGTTTTATGTTCTTCTAAAACGATGTATCCAGATTGGCTAAGCTTAACTGGTGAAGGTTATGTAGCTAGTATGTATAAAAAATATAAGAAAGTAGTTAGTCCGATGGGCTGTAGAGCTTTTTTATCGCCATGGTATGAAAAAGGTGGTATGTATCCACTAGATGAAGATGATAAACCAGTCTTTGTTGGTCGTTTTAATATTGGAGCGATTAGTCTTCATTTACCGATGATTTTAGCGAAAGCTAGACAAGAGAGTAAAGATTTTTATGAAGTTTTAGATTATTATTTAGGCTTAATTAGAGGCCTTCATATCAAAACTTATAACTATTTAGGTGAAATGAAGGCTTCAACTAATCCGCTTGGCTTTTGTCAAGGTGGCTTTTATGGTGGTCATTTAGAACCAAGCGAAAAAATTAAACCATTATTAAAACCAATGACAGCTTCTTTTGGTTATACAGCTTTAAACGAACTACAAGAGCTTTATAATGGCAAGTCTTTAGTTGAAGATGGCGCTTTTGCGGTTGAAACTTTAGAATATATTAATAAAAAGATTGAAGAATTTAAAAAAGAAGATGGTATTTTATATGCAATATATGGTACACCAGCAGAAAGTTTATGCGGTCTTCAAATCACTCAATTTAGAAAAAAATACGGTATTGTTGAAGGTGTATCAGACCGTCCATATGTATCTAATTCTTTCCACTGTCATGTAACAGAAGATATTACTCCTATTCAAAAACAAAATCTAGAAAGAAGATTTTGGAATTTATCAAATGGTGGTAAAATCCAATATGTAAAATATCCAATTGATTATAATATTGGTGCGATTAAGTCTTTAATTAGAAGAGCGATGGATTTTGGTTTTTATGAAGGTGTTAATCTATCACTAGCTTATTGTGAAGATTGTGGTCATCAAGAACTTAATATGGATGTATGTCCAAAATGTGGTTCAAAGAATCTAACTAAAATTGAAAGAATGAATGGTTATTTATCATATTCACGTGTACAAGGCGATACTCGTTTAAATGAGGCTAAAATGGCTGAAATCAAAGAAAGAAAGAGTATGTAAGATGCGTTATCATAATATTACTAAAGATGATATGTTAAATGGCTATGGTCTAAGGGTAGTCTTATGGGTGGCTGGTTGTTCACACCATTGTAAAGGTTGTCACAATCCAATAACTCATGATGTAAATGGTGGTCTTTTATTCGATGAGGCTGCTAAAGAAGAGTTGTTTAAGGAATTAGAAAAAGACTATATTGATGGTATAACTTTTAGTGGTGGAGACCCTTTGCATCCTAAAAATATTCAAGAAATAGGGGAATTAATTGCCGAAATTAACGCTAAATTTCCTACTAAAACTAAATGGCTTTATACAGGCTATTTATATGAAGATGTACAGTCATTTCCATTTATTCATATGTTAGATGTTATTTGTGATGGTAAATTTGAACAAGATTTGTTTGATCCAAAATTACATTGGGTAGGTAGTTCTAATCAAAGAGTTATTGATATTAAAAAAACAGATAGTGAAAAAAGAATAGTTTTGTTTGAGGATGGTTCGTATAATTAATGAAAAAAGTCGCAAAATTTGAGAAAGTTAGTTTAGAAGAATATTTAAAAGCCAACGATAGTATAGATACGTATAATAATATTAAATTACCAAAAAGAGCTACTTTATATAGTGCTGGCTATGATTTTTATTCACCAATTGATTTTACTTTAAAACCAGGTGAAACTATTAAAGTTCCTACAGGTATTAGATGTAAAATGATAGATTCTTATGTTTTAATGATATTTCCTCGCAGTAGTTTAGGTTTTAAATATCGCTTACAATTAGATAATACAGTAGGAATTATTGATGCGGATTACTATAATGCCTTAAATGAAGGCCATATATTTATTAAAATGACTAATAATTCAGAAAAAACATTAGAAGTAAAAGAAGGAGAAGCTTTTGCTCAAGGTATTTTCCTTGAATATGGCATTACTTATGATGATGAAGTAAGTGAAAGTCGTAAGGGTGGCTTTGGTAGTACTAATAATTAGTTTTAAAGTAGTAAGGAAACTTACTGCTTTTTTAATATCAATTTAAGACTAAATGTGCTATAATTTAAGCCAGTGGTGGTGATAAGATGCCTAAATATTTAAAACAATCATTGATGGTAGTTGTTGTAACAGTTTTAGTTGCGCTTATCATTTCTTTATTTCAATTCTTAGCACATGAACTTGCAGCTTTTAGTGACTATTTAGTTAATTTAAATACTCTTTCTCTAGTATTAACAATTATTTTAACTACCTTATATAGTATTGGAGTTATCTACATTAATAAAAAAATACCAGGTTATACTGGTAGTGGTATTCCCCAATTTGAAGCTTATTTTAATCAAGACTTTAGTTTTAGTCCGTTAAAGATGGCTGTTTTAATCTTTAGTAATTCAATGCTAGCTTTCTTTGCCGGTTTAATGCTTGGTGGAGAAGGACCATCAATTAGTATATCTGGTAGTTTAGCGATGCTTACTAATAAAACATTTAAAGAAGAAGATAAAGAATTAGTAATGGCAGCTAATAGTGCCGGTTTTGCCTGTGCTTTCTTATCACCTTTTGCAGGTCTTATGCACTTATTAGAAGAGAATAAGAAGCATTTATCGATTAGTTTAATCATTAAAGGTCTTTTTATAATAATAGTATCATCTATTATAACTTATTTTATTTATAATCATGACCTATTACCATTGAAAAGTGAATTAGTTTTACCATATAAATATTATTATATTATTCCTGTAATAATTGTAATGAGTTTAGTAATTGGTAAATTATATATTATATTTATAACTTTCTTTAAAGATTTTTCTAAGAAATCTAAAATACTAGGTTATATGTTACCGATATTAATTATTAGCTTCTTATTAATTAAAAGATATTATCCTTTAATTGGCGGAAGTGGAGCGAACTTATTTAAATTGGATGTTTTAGATTATAGTTTATTTATTATATTAGCTTTTTTAATTGTAAGATTATTAGGGACTGCCCTTTCTAGTAACACTTTAATTAGTGGGGGTTTAGTCTTACCGATGTTAGCGGTTGGTTCATTAGAAGGTTGTATTATTACTAGTTTGTTTAGTAAGGTAAATGGCATTATAGATTATCAAAATACGATAGTTATAATTTCGATGTTAAGTTGTTACGCTGTGATTTGTAAAACACCTTTAACAGCTATGGCATTAGGGTTAAAAATGGCTCCATTAAAGGTTTATTTATTGCCGCTTACTATAGTTTTAATCCCAACAACCATTATTATACATTTATTAAAATGGGATAATATTTATGGTGAATTAGAAAAGAGATTACCTGGTTTAGAAAGAAGTGATTTAGATGCAAGAAATATATGATGTTTTAGATAAAAATGGTCATAAGATAGGGGCTACCAAAACTCGTGGTGATATATTTAAAAAGGATGAATATATGGGAGTTGTCAATGTATTAGTTTATGCAGAAGGTGATTTTTTAGTTACTAAAAGGCATCCTAATAAACCATATGGTAATTATTATGAAATAACTGGCGGTGGTATTTTAGCTGGTGAAGATGCACTTAAAGCCGCTAAAAGAGAATTGAAAGAAGAAGTTGGTATTGAAACTGATAACTTGATACTTTTAGGAGAGGCTACTGATTATCATTTTTATGTTTATACATATTTAGTTATTTTAGCTAAAAAACCCGCAATCACTTTGCAAGAAAAAGAAACGGTTGCCTATAAATGGTTAAATAAAGATGCATTTATTAAAAAAATTCATCAAGATAATTTCTTGTATTTTGTTCAAGAAAGGTTAGATGCTTATCAAGATGAAATAGAATCTTTAATAAAGGAGGCTAAATAAATGATTTTAAAAGATGAACTTAGTGAAGTGTTAAAAAATCTAATTGATTTTTTATATTTTAATGAACATTTAGAACTAAAATTAGAAGTATTAGAGGAACAAGACCAATATAACATTACAATTATTACCCCTTATTTAGAAGATAATTATCGTAGTTTCTTATTAGCTATTTTTAAAGGTAATACTTATAATAATAAGTGGTTAAATAAAGGTGGCCAGTATTTAGAAATTATTAAAGATAAAATTATAGATATTAAATTGGAAACGACAGATGAACAAACTACAATTATGCTTAAAACAATTTAAGTCTAAGTTTTATTTTAAAGAGTTAATAGGTATTATTATTGCTTTTTTAATTTTTTTAGGATGTATGTTAGCAGTTGTCTTAAAAGATGAAATTAAAATTGATTTAGCAATTACTAATTTCATTTATCAAATAAGAGGAGAAAAGGGTGGCTTTATCTATTGGCTTTTTAGAATAATAACAGAATTTGGTTATATATATGTAATTGTAATTTTATTTTTAGTATTTGCCATCTATACTAAATTAGATTTAAGATGCTTAATCTTAGGGGCAGGCACTTTAATTACAGCTTTAACTAATGAAGTGATTAAATACGCTTTTTTAAGAGAAAGACCAGATGTTAATATGCAGTGGGCTCATGAAACATCAACTTCATTTCCTTCTGGTCATTCAATGACTTCGATGTTTTTTTATGTAGTCATGGCTTATTTTATGGTTAATAGTTTTAGATTATCAAAAAAACTTAAAAATATTACCCCATATATAGCTGCTTCAATTATTTTTTTAATTGGCCTATCAAGAATAGTATTAGGAATGCACTATTTTGTTGATGTTATTGGTGGGTATGCGTTTGGTTTTTTACTGGCGATGTTAGCTATTATTATATATAAGATTTTAAATAAGAAAGGTTTTAATTTTTTAGCCCGTTTATTTACAAAAAAAGACAGCCCTACTAGTGGTGAATAATCCATTAGTAAGGCTGTTTTTTATAATTTAGCTATTTCATTATCTTTAATAGTTTCTTTAGCAATAGCAAGCATTAGTTTTATTCTATTTTCTTGGTTAACTTTGGTAGCAGAAGGATCGTAGTCAATCGCTACAATGTTGGCTTCTGGTTTTAATTCTTTAATTTTTTTCATAACACCTTTACCACAAACATGGTTTGGCAAGCAGCCGAAAGGTTGGGCACAAATTATATTATTATAGCCAATTTCAACTAGTTCCATCATTTCGGCAGTTAATAACCAACCCTCACCCATTTTCGTTCCTTTTGATAAAACGCCATCAGACATATCTTTAGTTTTACTAAAATATTGCATAGGTGTAATTTTAGTTGGTTTTAAAGCGTCAATCAACGCTTTTTCACGACGTTTTAAATACCATATTAAAAGTTTAGCACCTTGTTTTTTTATGAATCCTTCATGATATATTTCATAATCATAGATTGCATTATAGATGCAATATAAAATGAAGCCATAAAGACCAGGGACCATTACCTCTGCATCTTGTGATTGTAAGAATTCTTCTAAATGATTATTACCTAAAGGTGCATATTTAATGTAAATTTCACCAACAACCCCAACTTTAGGCTTTCTATGACTTAAATCAAGGTCTAAATTATCATATTGATAAGCAATTTCTTTTAAATTTTTTTTGATTTCTCTAAGAGAAGTACCTTTATTTTTTTTGAATAAATTACTTATTTTATCTATCCAATAATTAGTTAATTTTAAAGTGTCGCCTTTATTTTTTTCATAAGAAATGCACTTATTACGAACATACATTAAGAAATCACCATAAGTCATAGCGGCTACTATTTTTTTAATTAAAGGATAAGTTAATTTAAAGCCACTATCTTTTTCTAAATTAGAAGCATTTAAACTAACAACTGGAACATTAGGATAGCCTGCTTTGATTAAAGCTTTTCTTAATAAATGAATATAATTAGAAGCTCTACAACCACCACCAGTTTGCGTGATTAATAGAACTACTTTATCAACATCATCACGATGATTTAAAGCATCAATAAACTGACCAATTACTAAGAGGGCGGGGTAACAAGTATCATTATGAACATATTTTAATCCTTCTTCAACAACACTTGGGCCCTCATTACGTAAAATTTCTACTTTATAGCCTGTACTATTTAAGGCACTTTCAAATAAAGACATGTGAATATTTAACATAGAAGGAATTAAGATAGTATGAGTTTTAATCATTTGAGATGTAAATTTAGGATATTCCACTATTTATTTTCCTCCTTTTCTAATTCTTCTAACGCACTAAATAAAGAACGAAGTCTTATTTTTACTGCTCCTAGGTTAGTGATTTCATCAATTTTAATTTGGGTATATATTTTACCCTTAGATTCTAAGATTGATTTTACTTCATCAGTTGTAATAGCATCAAGGCCACAACCAAAAGAAACCAATTGAATTAAATTCATATCTTTTTCGTTAGTTATATAATGGGCAGCATCATATAATCTAGCGTGGTATGTCCATTGATTTAAAACATTTACTTTGCCTTTTGGTTCAAAAGCACTAATACCATCTTCACTGACAATCGCTACATTGAAACTAGCAATCAGTTTATCAATACCATGGTTTACTTCTGGATCTACGTGATATGGTCTACCACATAAAACGATTATTTTTTGACCATTTATTCGAGCTGTGTTAATAATTTCAATTGCTTTTTCTCTAATATAATTTAAATAATTATCATATTCTTGATAAGCTAGAGTAGCTGCTTTTAAATATTCTTTTTTAGATATGTTTTTAAATGGTTCATATTTATCTAAGATTTCTTTAATGTGAGCTTTAAAAATCTTTTCATTATGAATACCAATAAAATCACTAATAAAAGTAATATTTTTTAGTGCTGTAACATTATTAGTAATAGTTTCTGGATAATAAGCAACAATTGGACAGTTAAAGTGATTATCACCTTTATGCTCATCAATATTATAACTTGTACAAGGATAGAAGATTAATTTATTACCATCATTATATAATTTTTCAATATGGCCATGCACTAGTTTAGCAGGATAACACACAGTATCAGAAGGAATTGTGTGTTGACCTAAGGTATAAGTTTTATTAGTTGAAAAACCACTATTTATTACTTCAAAGCCAAGGTTAGTAAAGAAAGTATAGTAAAAAGGCCATAGTTCATACATATTTAAAACTAAAGGAATGGCTATTTTACCACGTTTACCACTAATAGGCTTATAAGATGCAAGTTTTTCTCTAATATAATCATAAATATTTAAATTAGTAGTAGAGTTACGCTTAGTTACAGGTTTTTCACATTGATTGCCACTAATAAAACGATTGTTATTACCAAAAATGTTAACTGTTAGTAGACAGTGATTTGTACAAAGACCACAGTTAAAGTTTTTTGTTTCATGTTTAAAATTAAGAAGATCAGCTAATTTTAAAACACTAGACTCCTCTTTATTTAAACTTTTAGCATATAAAGCAGCCCCATAAGCTCCCATAACACCAGATATATTTGGACAAACAACTTCTTGGTTTAATTCTCTTTCAAAAGCTCTTAAAACAGCTTCGTTATAAAAAGTACCACCTTGGACAACAATATGCTTACCTAAAGAAGAAGCAGAAGTTGCCCTAATAACTTTATAAATGGCATTTTTAACAACACTAATAGAAAGACCAGCTGAAATATTATCAATAGTAGCACCATCTTTTTGAGCTTGTTTAACGGAACTGTTCATAAATACAGTACAACGTGAACCTAAATCAACAGGTTTTTGCGCCATTAAGCCAATTTTTGCGAATTCTTCAATTGTGTAACCTAAAGCATTAGCGAAGGTTTGTAAGAAAGATCCACAACCTGATGAACAAGCTTCATTTAAGAAAATGTTGGAAATGGTTTGATTTTCAATTTTAAAACATTTAATATCTTGTCCCCCAATATCAATGATAAAATCAACATTAGGCATGAACTTTCTAGCAGCATAAAAATGAGCCATTGTTTCAACTAAGCCACCATCTAAATTAAAGGCGTTTTTAACAAGTTCTTCACCATAACCAGTAGAAGCGGCCCCTTTAATTTTAATATTTGGATATTTATTATATAGTTCAATAAAAATATCTTTAATAATGCTTACAGGATTACCTTTATTAGGTAAATATTTACTAAAACGAATATTTAAATCTTCATCCATTAATAAGAATTTTAAAGTAGTAGAACCACTATCAATACCTAAATATAAATTACCTTCATAACTATCTAAAGGATAAGTTTTAACGAAAGCTTTTTGATGACGAGCTCTAAATTCATCTAATTCTGCTTGGTTTTTAAATAACGGTGAATTAAATGAATAAGCTTGATTAGAGTGGTAATTTTTAATTGTTGTTAGAAGTTCTTTAATATCTTTTGTTTCATTAGCACTAAAAGCCGCTCCTAATGCAACATAATATAAAGAGTTGGCTGGACAAATGCCATTTACATGCAAAGCATTATCAAAAGCTTTTTGTAATTCAGATAAGAAAGTTAAAGGGCCACCTAAATAAGCAACTTTACCCTTAATTTCTCTACCTTGAGCTAAACCACCAATTGTTTGATTAACAACAGCTTGAAAGATAGAAGCAGCCACATCACTTTTAGAAGCCCCTTGGTTTAGAAGTGGTTGAATATCTGTTTTAGCAAATACGCCACAACGAGAAGCAATACTATAGATTTTGTTGGCATCTTTAGCTACCCCGTTTATTTCGGTAATATCAATATTTAATAAAGTGGCCATTTGATCAATAAAAGCACCTGTACCACCGGCACATGACCCATTCATTCTAACTTCCATACCATCAGTTAAAAACAAAATTTTGGCGTCTTCACCACCAAGTTCAATAATACAATCAGTACCAGGAATTAATTTATTAGCAGCCACTCTAGTGGCGTATACTTCTTGAATAAAAGGAACTTTGATTCCTTCTGCTAATCCCATCCCTGCTGAACCGGAAATAGCAATTTTTTCTTGGCCAGTAATTACATTATTGGCAAGCAAAAAATCTAACTTTTTAATAACATTATCTTTAATGTGGGAGTAGTGTCTTTTATAGTCAGTATAAATAATATTATCTTTTTCATCTAATATAACTGTTTTAATCGTCGTTGAGCCGATATCTAATCCTATTTTTTTCACAATTTATTCCCACCTCATCATATTTTTTACTTTAAAATTATAGAGTAGAATTTAAAATAAATCAAGATATACACTTCTAACAATTGTGCAAAAATTATTGTTAATTTAAAAAGTTTAAGGTATAATAAGTAGAAACGCTTTTTTGCGTGATTTAACTATAAAAATATATTTAACATAATGGAGGAATTATGAATAAAATAAAGGTTTTCTTAATTTTTTTATTAGCTTTAGTAGTTACAGGTTTAGCAGCTTGTAATAACAACAAAGCTGATAATATTAAAGTAGATGTGGTAGTTACACCACATCGTGATAGTGTATCAGTTAATATTGAATTTTTAGATCCTGATAAACGTATTTTTAGTTCAGTTAAACCTGTCTTATATATTTATGAATATGAAGATGAAAAACAAGGTGACGAAGTAGATTCTGAGCAATTAGAATTAGAAGAAGGCACTTCTGTTGATATTAATACTAAAGCTGAAGTAGTAAATTTTACTGATTTAGATGAATTAACACCTTATTATTTACGTTTAGAAGCGACAATTGAAAGTTATAATTATACTTTATATGAAACTTCTTTTGAAACAACTAATGAAGGTTCAAGTGAAGAAACTGCAATTGTAATAAATAATAAAGATGATTTTTTAAATGTATTTGCTTATGATACGGAAGGTTATTATAAATTAGGTGCTGATATTGATTTTGAAAATTCAGAGATTAAACCATTATTTACATCTGTTTCTCAAGCCTTTAAAGGCAGTTTAGATGGTGATGGTCATACTCTTAAGAATTTCAAAATTTCTTCAAACAATCAATATTCTGGTTTATTTGGCTATAATGAAGGTACAATTAAAAACTTAATTATTGATAATATGACTTTAACAGTTAGCCGTTCTTCATCTATTTATGCTGGCTTATTAGTTGGTTGGAATAAAGGTGTGGTAGATAATTGTACAGTTAAAAATAGTTCTTTAGATGTTGAAACTACCACCTATTCTATCTTATATAACTTTAATGTTGGTGGTTTAGTAGGTTATGTTGATGGTAGTAAAGAAGGAATTAAAGTAATTAATTCTAATTTAGAAAATGTAACTTTAGAAGCTGATGCGGTATTAGCCGCTAATGTTGGTGGGTTTATAGGTATTGTTCAAAAACCAAAATCTGCTAGAACACCTCAAGAAATTACTAATAATAACGCTAATGTTAATATGACAATTAATTTAAATGTTAAAACTAATACTAAAGAAGATGTATATTATAATATTGGCGGCTTTGTTGGTTCTTTAGCTAGAACAATTAGTAATTCGACTTTTACTGGTAATATTGATATTAAAGCCGTTAAGAGTAGTGCCGCTACTTATGAAGCTGGTCTTGAAGTTTATAATTTAAATGTTGGTGGTTTTGCGGGAGAATTAGTACCAAATAGCACGTCTAGTTTAAATAATGTTAAAGCTACAGTAAATGAAACAACAAAAACTATTACAAATGAAGATAATTCAATAGTTGATAAGGTTGTTAGTGCAATTAATGTTGAAGCTACTCCAGTGTATAATGTTTATGTAGGCGCTTTAGTTGGTAATACTAATGATGGCCGTATTAATGGTGAAGCTAACGTAGTAAGTATGACTGTTTTAGGTTATAATGAAGAAAATAAAGAAGAAAATGTAACTTATAGTATTAATGTTGGTTCTTTATTTGGTAATCGCGATTATAACGAAAAAGATGAAGCAAGTAATAATGATATTAAAATTAATATCACTTGTTATAAAGATTATTTAAAACAATATAATGGCAGACAAGTAGCTTAAAAATTTAAGAGGAAGTATATTCCTCTTTTTTTAGAAAGAAGTGAGACAAAATGTTAAAATTTTATAATTCGCTTACTAATAAAATAGAAGAATTTAAGCCTCATAATCCTAACAAGGTTAATATGTATGTTTGTGGACCTACAGTTTATAACTATATTCATATTGGTAATGCTAGACCAGTAGTATTTTATGATATGGTTAAAAATTATTTAGAGTTTTTAGGTTATCAAGTAAATTACGCTTCTAATATCACAGACATCGATGATAAAATTATTAATAAAGCTATTGAGGAAAAGAAAACAGAAAAAGAAATTGCGACTTTTTATGAAGATGCTTATTTTAAAGATGTGAAAACATTAGGTTCACAAAAGCCAAACGTTATTCCTCACGCTACTGAATATATTAATAATATGATTGATTTTATTGAGTTATTAAAAGAAAATGGCTATGCTTATCAAAAAGATGGTAATGTTTATTTTAGAATTAATAAAATCACTGATTATGGTGTTTTATCTAATCAAGATAGAGCTTCTTTAGAAGAAGGAGCACGTGTTGATGTTGATTTAAATAAAGAAGACCCTTTAGATTTTACATTGTGGAAAAATACGAAAGTTGGTATTAAATGGCCATCTCCTTTTGGCGATGGTAGACCTGGTTGGCATACTGAATGTGTGGTCATGAACCATGAATTATTTAAAGATGGTCTTGATATACATGGTGGTGGTATGGATTTAAAATTTCCTCATCATGAAAATGAGATTGCCCAAAGTAATGCTGCTTATCATGATCATTTAGCTTCTTATTTCTTACATGTTGGCCGTGTTGATTTAAAAGGTATGAAAATGAGTAAATCTTTAGGTAATGTAATTTATGTTAAAGATTTAAAAACAAAAGAAGAAGCTATGGTTTTAAGAATGTTACTTTTATTTAGTCCTTATCGCTCTATTATTAATTTTTCCCCAGAATTAATGGAACAATATAAAACTATTTATGATAAATGGTATCGTTCTTATAAACAAATTTATTATTATTTAAGTGCTCATGATATTAATAGTTTAACTTTAGATGATGATTATTTAACTAAATTTAAAGAATATATGGATTATGATTTTAATGTTCAAAATGTTTTAACTTTAATAGATGATTTAGTTAAAAAAATAAATGTTTCTTTCCGTAACAAAGATGAAAGTTTAGTTATATTATTTAATACTTTTAATAAAATATTAAAGGTATTAGGTATTAATTTTTATCTACCAGATTTAACATTAGAAGATTCTTCTACTTATTTAAGTTGGGAAGAAGCTCGTAAAAATAAAGATTTTCAAAAGGCTGATTATTTTAGAAATATATTAGTTGAAAAAGGTATCATTTAATGGTAAATGTAAAACTATATAATGGGATGACTTTAGCCTATATCGGAGATGCTTATTATGAACTTTTAATTCGTAATTTAGCCTTAGAAAAAGGGCTTACTAAAGTTAAAGACATTCATAAGTTTGTGACTACCCACGTTAATTCTTATGCTCAAGAAAAATATATATTTTATTTAATTAATAATGATTTATTAACAGATGAAGAAACTGAAATATATAAAAAAGGGCGTAATAGTGCGGTTAAAAGTCATAGAAAAGTTGATTTACAAACCTATCATAATGCAACTGGTTTTGAGGCTTTAATTGGTTATTTATACTTAAATAAAGCCTTAGAAAGAATAGATTATTTATTAAATGCTATTTTAGGGGGTGTCTAATATGGCTCAAAAAAATAATACAAAGTTTATTGTTGAAGATGAAAATAAAACGGAAGTTAAAACTGCTCCTAAAAAGACTTCCAAACCTAAAACTACTGAAGTAAAAGAAAAGATAGTAAAGGTAGAAAATAAAGAAAAACCACAATCAAAAGTCATTAAAGAAGATCTGACAAATAAAAAAGTGGAAACAAAAAATAACATTGAAGAAACTAAAGAAGTTAAAGAAAAAACAACTGTTATTAATTTTGAAAATGAAACTGTTGACTCTAAAGAAGAAGATAAAGTTTTACCAGTAAAAGAGGTTAAAAAAGAATCTTCAAAAATAGAGCTTAAAGAAGATAAAAAACATCTTAAAGAAATTAAAGCGAAAAGAAAAGCTATTGAAAGTGGTAAACTAGCATTTGCTAGAAGTAAAACAGACCCACAACAAGGCTTAAGTACTAAAGAAGTAGAAGAAAGAATTGAACTTGGTTATCAAAATAATACCCATAATGGTTCTTCAAAATCAATTAAGAGAATAATTTTTTCTAATGTTTTTACTTTCTTTAATATTTTAATGGTTGTGATTGCTGGTTGGCTAATTTCTGTAAATGCCATTACGGATTTATTTTTTATGGTTATTGTCACCTTAAATGTGGTTATTGGTATTTTACAAGAAATTAAAGCTAAAAAGACAATTGATCGTTTGTCATTGTTACAAGCACCTACAGCCATTGTTATAAGAGATGGTTTACAAATAGAAATTCCTGTCAATGAGGTTGTTTTAGATGATATCTTATTACTAGAAACTGGCAAACAGATTCCTTCTGATGCGATTGTTGTTGAAGGTAGTATTGAAGTTAATGAATCTTTATTAACTGGTGAAAGTGATGCGATTGTAAAAAAGAATGGTGATAGTTTATATAGTGGTTCTTTTGTGGTCAGTGGTAGATGTAAAGCTCAAGTAGAAAAAGTTGGTAAGGATAATTACATTGAACAGTTATCTGGTGAAGCTAAGAGTTATAAAAAACCAAAGAGCGATTTATTAAAGTCATTAAATTGGATTATTTATGTAATGGCTGTGGTAGTCGTAACTGTTGGTGTAACTTTATTCTTGATGCAATATAAAGTTAATGGTGTAGATTATGTAACAGCTGTTAGAAAAACAGCAGGGGCGATGATTGGTATGATTCCATCTGGTTTATACTTATTATCATCCGTAGCTTTAGCTGTTGGTGTTATTAGATTGGCCCAAAACAATGTAATGGTTCAAGAATTATATTGTATTGAAATGCTAGCGCGCGTAAGTACTTTATGTTTAGATAAGACTGGTACAATTACTGATGGTACCATGAGTGTTCAAAATGTAGTTGAATATAATTCAATTGGGGGCCTACCTACTAAAAATATTATTAGTGCTATGTTAAATGCTTTACATGAAACTAATTTAACCGCTAAAGCCTTAGAAGATAAATTTGGCTTGCAGAAGAAATTGAAGTTTAAGACAACTATTCCTTTTTCAAGTCAAAGAAAATATAACGCTGTTACTTTTGAACGTTTTGGCACATTTGCCTTAGGTGCTCCTGAATTTGTTTTAAAAGAACATTATGAATTAGTCAAAAAAGATGTTGAAAAATATGCTTTACAAGGTTATCGTGTTTTATCACTTGTTCACTTTGAAGAGGGTATTAATCATGGTGAATTACCAGAGGAAACTCCATTAGTTGTATCTTTAATTTTGATTGAAGATAATATTAGACCAGATGCGATTGAAACAATTGATTATTTTAAACGTAGTGGTGTGACGGTTAAAGTTATTTCTGGTGATAACCCATTAACTGTTTCCAAGATTAGTCAAAGAGCTGGTATTGAAGGGGCTGAAAATTACATTTCTTTAGATGGTTTAACTGACCAAGAAGTGGAACAAGCAGCTACTAAATATACAGTTTTTGGCCGTGTTTCTCCAAATCAAAAACGTATTTTAGTTCGTACAATGAAACAAGCTGGTGAAACAGTTGCGATGACTGGTGATGGTGTTAATGATATCTTAGCCTTAAAAGAAGCTGATTGTTCAATTGCGGTTGCCTCAGGTAGTGAAGCAGCTCGCAATGTTAGTCACTTAGTATTGATGGATTCTAACTTTGGTTCAATGCCTAAAGTTGTGGCTGAAGGTAGAAGAGTTATTAATAATGTTTCAAGGGTTGCTTGTTTGTTCTTAACGAAGACTATTTTTAGTTTTTTATTAGCTATTCAAGCTTTAAATAGTGGTGGTGCTTATCCAATCTCTACTAATCAATTAATGATGATTGATTTTTTAGTTATTGCGATTCCATCATTCTTCTTAGTATTAGAACCTAATAATAATAGAGTAAGTGGTAGGTTCTTAATTAATGTCATAAAAGGAGCCTTACCAGGGGCAGTTACGATTCTTTTATGTTCAGTTGTTGCTTTCCAAGTTGTAAATTATTTAAATAGTGATTTTATAACTTCTTCAACAATTATTGTTATTTTAGCTACACACACCTGTTTATTAGTTTTATTTAAGGTTTGTAGACCATATAATTTATTAAGAAAAGTAATATGCGGTGTTTCTTATTCTTTATTTGTTATCTTAACAATTGCGATTCCTAATTTCTTTGAATTTAGACCAATATTCTCATTTGTTGAATATTATTCAGATAATGTAAATATTACGACAATTGAAGAAACACCAGCTATTTCTATTAGTGATGGTGGTTATTATGTTATCGATGGTATGCTTTCTAATATTTTAGATACTAAGCCAGATAATACATTTAATACAACAGTTACTAATGATGGCTATTTAGTAATCGATGGGCATACAACTGATTATAAAATTGAACCACCTTTAATTAGTATAGATGAAGATAAAAATGTTTATTTAAAGGGTTATGATACTAACATTAAGAACTTTATTGATGAAAACACTAATTTAAAAATAAGTGTAGATAGTGAAGGTTATGTTTCTTTAATTGAAGTAGATGAAGATCCTAATTTAGCAGATGTTGTTCATAAATTAGATTATTCAATTTTACCAGAAGTTACAGTTGTAAATAATCGTATTTATATTGATAATGCTGATACTGATTATGTATGGAATGAAGAAATCACTAGTGTTTCTATTAATGAAGATTATGAATTATTAATTAATGGTAAAACAATTACCTACAAAGGTGCTATTTATAAAGTGGCAGAACCAACTTATTCATTTAATGAAAATAATGAATTTGTAATTAATGGCTATAAAACAGAAGCTAATTTAAATACACTAGGGGTAGCAAATATTAGTGATCTTAATGTTACTGCTAGAGGTCAAAAATATATAATTTCAATATCTCAAATAACAGAACCAATCGAAACAGATGTAGAAGCTATTATTCCACCAATTGAAACATCGGTAGCAGGTCGTTATGTTATAAATGGTGCATATACTAAATATGAACAAACATTAGAGGGTGGAGGCAGCTCTATTTCTTTAGATGTTACTGATGATGGTATGTTAACGATTAATGGTGTAAAAACTGATTATAAAGTTAATACTGTTACAACAACCGGTGGTATTGTTCAAAAACTTTCTACATCAGCTATATTGTTATTGTTAGCCCTTATGTTTATTGCGGCTCCATTAATGAAATTGTTACAATATGTAGTACCTTGGTGTAAGAGCGTTTATAAAAATATTCAAAATATGTTACAAAAATTCTAAATTAAGAGCCAGTTTTAAACTGGTTCTTTATATTATTAGCTAAATATGCTATACTTTAACTGAAAAAAACACAAGAGGATATTAAAATGATTAAAATATACGGAGTTAATAGTGTTAGAGAGTCTTTAAGAGCTAAAGCTAAAATCAAAGAAGCTTTTATCTTAATAGGCCATGAAAAGAAGTATGAAAACATTATAACTATTTTAAAAGAAAGAAAAATTAATTATACATTAAAAGACAAGAACTTCTTTAATAATTCCTTTGGTAAAAAGCACCAAGGGATTGCGTTAATCAGAGAAGATTATCAAACTTATGATTTAACTTATTTAGAAAAAATAAATAAAGAAAACAAAAGAATACTAATTTTAGATGGCATTGAAGATCCGCAAAATTTGGGGGCAATTTTAAGAAGTGCTGATGCCTTTTCTTTTGATGCAATTATTTTAGGTAATAATCATTCAACTCCGATAACAGAAGTTGTAGCTAATGTTTCAACAGGAGCGATTGAATATGTACCTATAATCTATGTAAATAGTTTAATTAAAGCTTTAACTTATTTAAAAGAAAATGGTTATTGGGTAGTGGCTACGGATGCGAAAGGCGACACTTTAGCTGAAAATATATCTAAAGATCGTAATTTAGCGATTATAATTGGTAGTGAAGGTTTTGGAATAAGTAAAACCTTAATTAAATTATCAGACTATTTATTAAAAATCCAAATGAGTGGTCATGTTAATTCTTTAAATGCATCGGTTTCAGCGGCAATCTTAATGTATTTATTTAAAAATTAACAAGGAGAATAATGGACTATAAAGGTTGGAATGATTATGAATTAATCTATTTATTTAAAGAAGGAAGCCCGGAAGCTTACAATCTTATGTTTCGCAAATATAAAACCTTTATAATTTCAGTTGCTAGAAAATGTGGTGTACGTTTTGAATCTTTAGATGATTATTTACAAGAAGGGTTAATAATGCTTGATAAAAGCTTAAAAACTTATAATGAAAGCCTAAATAAAACTTTTACTAAATATTTTGAATTAGTAGTTATGCGTAGATTTTGGCGTCTGCGTTCTAAAGATGTTTATTATGATAAATTAGAAAATGATTTAGTAAGTACACCTTCTTTTAAAGAAGTAATAACCGAATATAAAACTTGTGTTAAAGATAAAGAAGATCAAGATTTATTAATTGAATATTTTTATTATCATACGAGTATAGCAGAGCTTTCAAAAAAATATAAAATAAGTAAGACTTCTATTTATAAAAGATTAAACAAAATAAAGCAAAATTTAGCTATAGAGTTTGACATTTATCCTAAAAGATAGTAGAATATTCTAGACACTTTTTAAGGTGGTTTTTTTAACATGAGAAAAAAAGTAATATTAGTATGTGAAGAATGCTTAAGTCGTAATTATGAGACTACGAAGAATCCACAAAAAGATGGACAACGTTTAGAAATTAGAAAATATTGTCCAAAATGCAAAAAACACACAATTCATAAAGAAACTAAGTAAGGATGTAATAAAATGGCAATTAAAGAAAAAAAAGAAACCAAAAGCAAATTAGGTGAAATACTTAGTAAAGATTATAAATGGGAAAGTTATTTATTCTTTTTCTTATCTTTATTAGTATTAATTTTAGGCGTATTAATTTTAACAGATACAATTACAATCAGTAGTGATGCTTGGTTAGTTGGTAGTTTTCCTACTGGCTTTGCAATTATTTTAGTTGTAATTGGTAGTTTAACTCTTTTATATTCAATTTATCCTTTCTTTAAACAAGCTTTACCAGAATTTAAAAAGATTTCTTGGTTAAAAGGCAAAAAATATTGGGGTAATGTAGTTAGAGTTTTCTTATTCTTAATCGTATTTACTTTATTGTTCTTATTATATGATAGTTTTATCACAGAAATTTTACAAAGAATTATGGGGTAATCTAAATGGCTAAGAAATGGTATGTTGTGCAAACTTATTCTGGTTATGAAGATTCAGTAAAAGAAGATTTAGAAAGTCGTAAAGACACAATGGGTCTTCAAGGTAAAATTCATCAAATTTTAGTTCCAGAAGAAGAAGTAGAAGTTGTAGATAAGAAAAATAATAAAAAAATTAAGAAAAATAAAATATTCCCAGGTTATATCTTCTTAGAAATGGAAGTTGATAAAGAAATTGATGATAACACTTGGTTTATTGTTCGTAATACACCAAAAGTTACTGGTTTCTTAGGTTCATCAGGTGGTGGTACAAAACCAGTACCTATTCCACAAGATGAAATCAACCGTATTTTAAAGAAAATTGGCCAAGTTGCCGAACAAGATTTTGATATTCATGTTGGTGATTCTGTAAAAGTTATATCAGGTCCATGGATTGGTCAAGAAGGTGTTGTTGCGAATATCAACGAAGAAAAGAAAATCGTTACTGTAATGATTGAATTATTCGGTGGTCGTGCAACCCCTAATGAATTACAATTTGAACAAGTAAAGAAGATTGATTAATATGCTAAGTAAAACCAAAAGATTGATTATTATCATTTTTGGTACCTTAATAATATCTGATGTTGCAAGTATTATTAAGACAGTTATAAATATAAAAGAACCTAAATTCGAAGTTTATGGTTTCTTATATACTATAATTAGTGGTAAAGTAATTATTCATTTGTCATTAATATATGCTTTAATTGTTTTAATATTATATTTTAGCTTTAATTTTTTTAAGAATAAAGAGTAAGGTTCACACCTCAAGGTGTGAACTTTTTTAGTTTTTAAACTATTAAAACAAATATGGATAATGTATAATATATAAGAAAAGACTAATTATACTAGATAATTATAGTTGTTAGTCATGATAAAGAATTTAATAATATTTGTGATAAGACAATATTGTTAAATAAATTAAATTAGTTGTTGCAAAAATGCCTTATTTACTTTATAATAATTAAGCGTTCGTTTGAACGACCTTGCTCATCCTACGAATGAGCCATAAGACCATAAGGAGGTAAAAAAAATGAAAAAATATGAAGTTATGTTTATTCTTCGTTCTAATTTAGAACATGAAGCTATTAAAGGTGAAGTTGAAAATGTTAAGAATATTTTTACTAACCATGCTTCAAATGTTTTAGAATGTAAAGAATGGGGTCTTAGAGAATTAGCTTACGAAATCGAACATATGCGTAAAGGTTATTATGTTTGGATGTTAGTAGAAGCTAATAATGAGGCTATTGCTGAATTTAACCGTGTAATTGGTTATAATGAAAATGTAATTCGTCATATCGTTGTTAAAGACGGCGAATAATTAAGGTGTTTAGAAATGAATAAAGTTATGTTAACGGGTAGAATTACTCGTGATCCAGAGGTTAAACATACATCAACTGGTATTTCTCAAGTGCGTTTTAGTATTGCAGTTGATAGACAATATCAAGATGCATCTGGTAATCGTCAAGCCGATTTTATTAATTGTGTTGCTTGGCGTAATCAAGCTGACTTTTTAGCTAATTATGTACGTAAGGGTTATATGTTAGCTATAGAAGGACGTTTACAAACCAATAATTATCAAGGTCAAGATGGTATGATGCATTATACTATGGAAGTTTTATGTGACCGTGTTGAAAATTTAACACCACGTCAAACTCAAAATGTAAATCCTCAACCAACTTATAATCAACCAGTTGAAAGACCAAGTTATGTTCAACCAAGTTATGAACAAGCACCTATGGATAGTCCAAATACAGGTATTGCTGATATGGACATAGATGACAATGATTTACCATTTTAGAAAGGAGATATAAACAATGCAAAATAATCGTGAAAAACGCGAATTCCGTCGTGGACGTAAAAAAGAATGCTACTTCACTAAAAATAAAATTGAACATATTGATTTTAAAGATGTAGATTTATTAAAGAATTTTATCACTGAAAGAGGTAAAATTTTACCTCGTCGTGTTACTGGAACTAGCGCTAGATACCAAAGAAAATTAGCTATTGCTATTAAACGTGCACGTCATATGGCATTATTACCATTCGTAAAAGAATAGTATTTATTTATAAAAAGCACTTTGGTGCTTTTTTATTTTGCTGGTTAATTGTATAAAAGCTAATATTTTGGTATAATTAATTAACTATGGGGTGATAAAGTGATTCTTTATTTTATATTCTCCGTACTTAGTGCAGGGATTAGTGCTTTATTTTGGTTTTTCTATATTTCTATGCCAACTAATAAAACAATTTATTTAAGTTTTGCGATTGTTTTTTTAGTATTGATGGTAGGTTTTGTAGTCTATGTGATTATATCTAAGCTACGTAAAGAAATTAAACTAATGAAAAAGCAAATCGAAGTTTGGGGTAAAACGACATATCATATTAGTGCTGCTGGAGATAAAGCTTTTCAACAGTTACCACTTGGTATTATTGTTTATGATGAAACATTTACCATTAAATGGGTTAATGATTTTGCCCGTAATTCTTTTAATATACAATTAAATGAAGCTTCGTTAAATATAATTAGTACAAATTTAGTTACTTTATGTAATAGTACGGATACAGAAGTACTAATAACTTTTGGTGATAAAAAGTTTGAATTCACCAATGATAAAGAAAATAAAGTTTTATATTTCTTTGATGTAACACAACGTGAAGATTTAAAACAACAATATCATAATAAGATTGTAGCTATGGGTCTTATCACAATTGATAACTTAGAAGAATCTTTAAAACGTTATGATATTGAAGATAAGACAACCATTAGTGGTAAAATACTAGGTGAAATTTCTCAGTGGGCTGAAGAATATGGTGCTTTTTTACAATCAATAGATGAAGATCGTATTTTTTTAGTGTGTGATTTATATCATCTAGAATTAATGATTGAAGATAAATTCTCAATTTTAAATAAAGTTAGAGATATTGCTAAAGAAGCACACATTAGAACAACTATTAGTATTGGGATGGCTGCTTATGACACTAGTGAAATTGAAGTTGGTAAAATTGCTTTAAATGCTGTTGAATTAGCTGAAAAGCGTGGTGGTGATCAAGCTGTTGTTAATATTCAAGGTAAAAAGATTCGTTATATTGGTGGTCAAACAAATGCCCTTGAAAAAAACACTTTAGTAGCTGCCCGTATGCAAACTAATGCTTTAAAAGATGCAGCTGAAAATGCTTCAAATATTTTAATTACTGCTCACAATATGGCTGATTGTGATGCTTTAGGTTCAGCTATTGGTATTTATCGTTTATTAGAATCATTTAATTTAAAGAAGAGTATTAATTTAGTTTTAGAAGCTGAAAAATTAGATGTTACAGCCTCAAAAATCTATACTTTAATTATGGAAGAAGAACCATATTTAGAAGAAGTAATTGTTGATGAAGAAAAAGCTAATTCGTTAATTACACCAAATACATTATTAGTAATTTGCGATACACAATCTCCACTTATTTCGATGTTTCCAGATTTAGTTGGTAAAGCTAAACACCTAGCAGTTATTGATCACCACCGTGTTGGTGAAGTTGATTTTCAAAATGTAGATATGTCATATGTCGAAACTTATTCTTCTTCGACAGTTGAACTTATTACGGAAATGTTTATTTTTACAACAGAAACTAAGATTACACCATTAGAAGCGACTATTATGTTGGCTGGTATGGTAGTTGATACTAATAATTTTACATTTAGAACTGGCACACGTACTTTTGAAGCAGCTGCGCAGTTAAAAGAACTCGGCGCTGATATGGTTAAAGTAAAAGATTTATTACGTGATAGTCTAGAATATGAAAGAATAGTGGCAGAAGCTTTAATTAATGTAGAAGTTTGTTATAATCATTTTGCGATTTACAAATTAACAAGTCAAGTTATAAGAGATCGTACTTTATTAGCGAAAATTTCAGAACGTTTATTACAAGTAGAAGGTATTCAAGCTTCTTTTACAATTGCTAAATTAGAAAATGAGGAAATTGCTGTTTCTGGTCGTAGTTTAGAAGGCGTTAACGTTCAGCTAATTATGGAAGAAATGGGCGGTGGCGGTCACTTACAAAGTGCGGCTGTGCAAATTCCAAACACGACTATTGATGAAGTAAAAGAAAAACTTTTAAATATTATTAGACGTGATTATGATGTTTTAGAAGGTGATGAAAAGATGAAAGTAATTTTAAAAAGTGATGTCAAAGGTAAAGGCAAAAAAGATGATATTATTGAAGTAAATAATGGTTATGGTAATTATTTAATTAATAATAATTTAGCCGTTATTGCAAGTGATCAAAACTTAAAAGAACTGGAAGAAAGCAAGGAACAAGCTAAACTAGATGCTTTAAATAGACGTAATGTTTTAGAAAAATTAAAGAGCGAAATTGAAGATAAATCAGTTACTATTTATTTAAAACAAGGTAATGATGGTAAAGTATTTGGCCACATTACAACTAAACAAATTTGTGAAGAATTTGAAGCTCAAAATGGTATTCGTCTTGATAAAAGAAAATTAGAATTACCAACAGAAATTAATTCTATTGGTATTTATCAAGCCTCTATTATTTTAGATAAAGATTTAGTGGCTAATTTCCAAGTAAATGTATTAGGTAAATAATCATGCAACAAATTAAAACAATGCCGGCCAATATAGAGGCAGAAAAGGCTTTATTAGGCTGTATTTTACTTGATGAAAATTTAATGGTAGAAGCTATTGATTCACTTAGTGTAGATGACTTTTACGATAGTAAAAATAAAGTAATCTTTAGCGCCATGTCTAATTTAAAAGACAATAATTTAAAAATAGATATAACTACATTACTTTCAGAATTAGAAAAAAACAACAAACTAGAATTAGCCGGTGGCTATCCTTATTTAGGTAGTTTAGCTGATTATGGTTATTCTATAAGTAATTTTGAATCTTACATTGATTTAATTCAAAACTCAGCTTTAAGAAGAGAAACTATTAATGTTTTAGGAAGGCTTCAACAAGAAGGGTTTGACTTAAATGTTAATACTTTTGATTATGTTGAAAATGTGGAAAGAGACGTTTTTCAATTATCAAGAAGAAGAAGAGTCGATGGCTTTAGTACTATTAAAGAAGTATCAGAAAGAGTTATTAAGCAAACTGAAAAAGCCTCTAAAAATAAAGAACTTTTAGTAGGTTTAACAACTGGTTTTCATTCTTTAGATAATATTACTTTAGGCTTTCAATCTCATCAATTAATAATCTTAGCTGCTCGTCCTGGTATGGGTAAATCAGCTTTAGCTTTAAACCTAGCTGTTAATATTGCCACTAAAAATAAAGGTGGTAATGCTTCTGTTGCTATCTTTAACCTTGAAATGTCAGGTGAACAACTAGCGATGAGAATGTTGGCAGCTGATTCTAAAATTGGCCTTAAACAAATTCAAACCGGTGCTTTGCAACAAGCAGAATGGGTTAGATTATCAACAAGTTTTGCTAAATTATCACGTTTAAATATTTATTTTGATGATGCTGTTGATTTAACAGTTTCTAAAATAAGAGCTAAATGTCGTAAACAAAAAGCTGAAAAAGGCTTAGATTTTGTTATTATTGATTATTTACAATTATTAGAGGCTGATGGTAGATATGCCTCAGATCAAGAAAAAGTGGCTAAAATATCAAGAGGTCTTAAAATGATGGCCTTAGAATTACAAGTTCCTGTATTAGCTTTGTCACAATTGTCGCGTTCAGTTGAAAAAAGAGAAGACCAAAGGCCAGTAATGGCTGATTTACGTTCTTCTGGTGCAATTGAACAAGACGCTGACGTTATTATGTTTATCTATCGTGATGATAAAGCCCATGAAGAGTTAAAAAAAGGTGAGGCCTCTATTAGTATTGCTAAGAACCGTAGTGGTTCAACTAATGAAGGTTTACCATTCTTCTTTAATGGACCTTGCACATGTTTTGAAGAAAAAATTGAATAGGAGAGATACTTAATGAATGAACGTTTAGAAATAATGGAAAAACGTTACGATGAATTAACTGAATTGTTACAAGATCCTAGTGTTGTTACAAATGTTAAATTATTAACGGAATATGCTAAGGAACAAAAACAATTAGAAAAAACAGTTATGTTATATCGTGAGTTAAAGAATCTAGAAAGTAGTTTAGATGACTTACAAGAATTAAAAAAAGCCGATGATGAAGAAATGGCGTTATTAGCTGAAGAAGAATTAGCTAATGCTCATAATCGTATTAATGAAATAAATGAAGAAATCAAAGTCTTATTATTACCAAAAGACCCTAATGATGATAAAAACGTAATCATGGAAATTAAAGGCGCTGTTGGTGGTGATGAAGCTAATATCTTTGCTGGTGATTTATATCGTATGTATTCAAAATATGCAGAAAATATGGGTTGGAAAATCGAAGTATTAGATGCTTTATATGGTGCTATGGGTGGTTATACATCAATTAATTTCATGGTTAAAGGCGAAAGTGTTTATTCACATTTAAAATATGAATCAGGTGGACACCGTGTACAACGTGTTCCCCAAACAGAATCACAAGGTCGTATTCATACTTCAATCGCTACTGTTTTAGCTTTACCAGAAGCTGCTGATATTGAATTTGAATTAGATATGAATGACATCAGAGTCGATACTTTCTGTTCATCTGGTCCAGGTGGTCAAGGTGTTAATACAACATATAGTGCAGTTAGAGTTACCCACATTCCAACAGGGGTAGCTGTAGCTTGCCAAATTCATCGTAGTCAACATGAAAATAAAGCGGCTGCTTTACAATTATTGAAAGCTCGTATTTATGATAAAATGTTAGAAGAAAAAGAAGCTAAAGAAGGTCAAGAAAGAAAATCTTTAGTTGGTCATGGCAAACGTAGTGAAAAAATAAGAACTTATAACTATCCGCAAAATAGAGTTACTGACCATCGTATAGGCTTTAGTATTAATAGATTAGATGCGATTATGGATGGTAAATTAGAATTAGTAATTGATGAATTAATTAATGCTGATCAAAAACAAAAATTAGAAGAGGAAGCTCACTAAGGTGAGCTTTATTAATTTATGAAAACAAGAGAATTTATAAACTTAAAAATTGAAGAAGCTAATAAAAAAGATAAAGAAGAAAGTGCTGTTTTATTTTTATTAGCTAATGTTTTAAATGTAGATATGACAACTCTTTATAGTCTAAATGATGAAGAATTAAGCATAGATATAATAAATAAATTTAATGAATTGTTTGATTTATATTTAAATCATAACAAGCCATTACAATATTTAATTCATAGTCAAGAATTTTATGGTTATGATTTTTATGTTGATGAAAATGTCTTAATTCCTCGCTTTGAAACAGAAGAGCTAGTTGAAAATGTAATTTATCGTTATGATAAATATTTTAAAGGTCAAGAAGTTAATATTTTAGACTTAGCTTGTGGAAGTGGTTGTATAGGTATTACGCTTTCTAAAGAAATTTTGAATGCTAAAGTAGATGCCTCAGATATTAGTGAAGATGCTTTAAAAGTAGCTAAATATAATAATGAAAAATTAAAAGCTAATGTTAATTTTATTTTAAGTGACATGTTTTTAAATATAGATGCTAAATATGACATTATTGTTTCTAATCCGCCTTATATTCCTACTTCTGAAGAAGTAATGTCATTAGTTTATGAAAATGAGCCTCACTTATCCCTTTTTGGCGGTGATGATGGTTTAAAATTTTATGAAATTATCTTAAAAGATATTAAAAAATATTTAAAGCCCAAAGCTCTAATTGCTTTTGAACATGGTTATGATAAAAAAGCTGAATTAGCTAAATTAATTGAAAAATATTTACCAAATACTTCTTATGAAACTATTAAAGATTTAGAACAAAAAGATCGTATGACCTTTATTTATTATGGTGGTTATTATGAAAAATAATATAATTATATTTCCAACTGACACAGTTTATGGTATAGGTTGTCCTTTGTTTGATTTAGAAAGTACAAAGCGTATCTTTGAAATAAAAAAAAGACCTTTAAATAAACCGCTAGCAGTTTTATGTTATAATTTAGCCCAGATTGAAGAAATTTGTATAGTTAATGAAAAAGCTAAAGCTTTAATTAATAAGTTTCTACCAGGGCCAGTAACTTTTATTTTAGAAGCCAAAGAAGAAGTTAAGAATAAAATTAATTTAAAAACAATAGGGGTTAGAATACCTAATAGTAAAATAGCCTTAAATATTTTAAAAGAAAAAGGGCCAATGTCTACAACTAGTGTAAATGATAGTGGACAAAAGCCTTTAGATGAATATGACGATATAGTTTTAAATTATAAAGAGTTAGTAGCTAAAATATATCCTAAAGAAGAAATGTCTTCTAGTATTTCATCAACAGTGATAGACCTTACAACAGATGAAATAAAAGTTTTAAGAGAAGGACAAATCACTCTTAAAATGATTGAAGATTATTTAAGTAATCTTTAAGTATAAAAAGCTTGAATGTACCTTGCAAAAAGCTTTGTTTGATTATATAATTTTAAACAAAGGAGAACGATAAAATGATTAAAGTAATTGACGAATATATTGATAAGTTATTAACTTCAAAACCAGGAGAACCTTTATGGAATATTGAAGTAATAAGAAGTGGTAAACCATTAAAGTGGAATTATATTGATGGTTGTATGATGAACTCATTAATTTCGCTTTATGAAACTACTCACAATGAAAAATATTTAAATTTTGTTAAAAGCTATGTTGATTATTTTGTAACTGAAGATGGCAACATTAAAGGTTATGATAAATCTCACTATAGTACTGATGATGTGGCTGAAAGTAGAGTGCTTTTTGACTTATACAAATATTTTAAAGAAGAAAAGTATTCAAAAGCTATTGAATTATCATATCAACAAGTTTTGGAACAACCACGAACTAAAGAAGGTAATTTCTGGCATAAAAAGATTTATCCAAATCAAGTGTGGTTAGACGGCCTATATATGATGCAAGTATTTTACATGCGTTATGAAACAGAAAGAAATGGTTATCAACATTATAGTGATATAATTAAGCAATATAAAAATGTTAGACGTTTAATGTATGATGAAAAAGCCTTATTATATTATCATGGCTATGATGAATCAAGAAAGATGTTTTGGGCTGATAAAGTAACTGGTTGTTCAAAGAATTTTTGGTTAAGAGCTATTGGTTGGTACATTGTTAGTCTAGTAGATAATTTAGGATATATGGATGAACAAATGTATGATGAATACCACACTTTAAAAACTTTATTTAAAGAAGCAATTGATGGTATTTTAACTTATCAAGATTATGAAACTAAGATGTTCTACCAAGTAGTAGATAAAGGTCATTTAAAAGGCAATTATTTAGAAACATCTGGTTCATCAATGATTGCTTATGCTATTTTAAAAGGTGTAAGATTACGTTTATTACCAGATCGTTATTTAAAAATTGGTTTAGATATTTTTGATGGCATAACTAAAAAATATTTAACAGTTACTGAAGATGGTTCTTTAAATTTAGGTGGTATTTGTTTAGTTGCTGGATTAGGTCCTGAAAACAATTTAAGACGCGATGGTTCTTATGAATATTATATTTCTGAACCAGTTGTTGAAAATGACGCCAAAGGTGTAGGTCCTTATATTATGGCTTATACCGAAGTCATTAAAGTTAATAAGTAGTAATAAAGCCAAGGTTAACGCCTTGGTTTTTTTAACAAAAAAAGGAGTATTAAACTCCTTAATTACGGCCTAAACCCACCTTTTTATAGACTTTTTGAATTTTTCTACTAGCTAAATGATAAGCAAGATCTCGACCACTATTTAAGATTAAATCTAATTCATTAGATTTAATATAATAATTAAATTTATTTTGAATGTTAGTTAAGAATTCTTCAACTATATTAGCTAAATCTTCTTTGAATTGCTGATAATTTGAATTTTTATATTTTTCCTCTAAATCTTTAATACTTATATTAGTTAAAGCACTATAAATGGTTAATAAATTAGAAACGCCTGGTTTGTTTTCTTTATCATATCTAATAGAACCTTCACTATCAGTAATGGCACTTTTTATTTTCTTTTTAGCTACATTAATATCATCTAATAAAGCAATATAAGCTTTAGGATTAGGGTCAGATTTACTCATTTTTAAAGTTGGTTCAACAAGAGAATAAATCTTAGCTGTATTTTTATTAACTAAAGCTTCAGGGACTTTAAAAGTTTCTCCATATTTGTTATTAAAACGATTAGCTAAATTACGAGTCATTTCTAAATGTTGAGTTTGATCTTCACCAACAGGAACGACATCGGCATCATACAATAAGATGTCAGCGGCCATTAGTGGCGGATAAGTAAGAAGACCAGCTGTAATACCATCTGTCTGTTTTTGTTTTTTATCTTTAAATTGTGTCATTCTTTCTAATTCACCAATATAAGAATTACATTCCATAATCCAACCTAGTTGATTGTGACAAGGAACTTCTGATTGAATGAACATGTGACATTTATCAGTTTTTATTCCACAAGCTAAATATAAAGCTGCTAATTCTCTAATGTGTTTTTTTAAAGCTATACGATCTTGATTTACAGTTATAGCGTGTAAGTCAGCAATGAAGATTAAGATTTCATTTTGTTCATCTTTTTGTAATTCTAAGATTTGTTTAATTGCCCCTAAATAGTTTGCAATAGTGATATTACCTGATGGTTGAATTCCAGTTATAATTCTTGTCATAATTAAACCCCCTTAAATAAAAAAAGCGTCCTAAAAAGGACGTAATATACGTGGTGCCACCTTTATTCTAGAATAATTCTAGCTCTTTAAATTGTTAAAGCCAATTTACTAAAGTCTCCAAATACCCAGATCAGTTTTATTTTAAGTGAGTTTTGCACCACCAACTCATCTCTGTTTCTTGTAATAAAACTTCAATTATTTTTCATCGACTAGTTAATTATAAGCTATTTTCTTTTATTTTGCAAAAGTTTTTATTAGTGAATAGTTAAATAGTATGTTATAATTGAGGCGGAGATGGTAAAAATGGTGAAAATTTATACTTCTTCAAGTTGTGCTTCATGCCGTAAAGCAATTAAATGGTTAGAAGAAAATAAAGTTCCTTATAAAGAAATTAATTTTTTTCAAACACCAATTACTAGAGAAGATATTGTATCAATGCTAGAAAATTCTTATAATGGTTTTGAAGATATAATCTCAACACGTAGTAAAGCTTATCAAGAAGCTGGTGTCGATATTTTTGACATGAAATTTAATGAATTAGTTGATTTCATAATTAAAAATCCAAGTGTTTTAAAAAGACCAATAATTATTGAAGATAATAAATTACAAGTTGGTTATAATGATGAAGAAATTAGAACATTTATCCCTGCTCATATTAGAAGAGAATGGGCATGTCAAGTAATGGATGGTAATTGTGGGTATCAAACAGAATTAAAAGATGCTTTAAAGAAGGCTTTAAAAGAAGAATAATAGATTAAAAAGTCCAATCGGTTTGATTGGACTTTAGTCTTTTTTAGGGAATATACAGTTATAGGCACGAGTGCTTTTTCTTAAAGTTGGTTCATAAGTGATTTGAAATTCATTTAAGAAATCATTAAAATCTTTCGTTCCTTGTTCAAAAGAATCAACTTCATATTCAATTTCATAATCAGTGTTACCATAATAAACACTCTTATCAAAGAAAATTGTACCATCTTTGTAAGTTGTTTTACATCTTTCGGTAGTTAGTTCACAAACAGGCTTAACAAAATATGGTAAATCAATTATTTCAGCGTTAAATCCTTCTTGCAACATTTTTAATGCTTGTTCCTCTTGCAAGAAGATATGTGATTCATATGCTTCGTTTTTACTATCGCCATGTTCTTTTTTAGTTAATTTAAAAGTATTACCTTTTTGTCTAATTCTTAAAACAATATAATTGTTTTTTAGCTTTAATTCAGGCGTATCGAAGTAGTAATTTGTTTGTTCAAAAACATTATTTTCTAATTCAAAAACTCTTAATAGTTCCTCATATTTTTCTTTTGTTATTTTAGTTTTGAATTCCAATTCTTTGTTTGATGCCATATAAACCACTTCCTTAGTGCTACTAGTTTATTCTATTTTAATGTTTTTGTCTAGTTTTTTTAAACATTTTACATAAACTTCTTTATTTATTAGTCTTTTTTATTATAATTTAGATAAGGAGGTAGTGTTATGCGCTATTGGATTATGTCAAAAACTGACGATTTAAGTAAAAGAGTTAAAGAACGCATTATTGAAAAATTGCCTTTTCGTAAAGATAAAATAAATCCTGATTTAGTAATTACAATTGGTGGTGATGGCACTTTTTTAAGAGCTTGTCATCATTATCCTAATGCTTTATTTTTAGGTATTCATACGGGTCATCTAGGATTTTACGCCAATTTTAATTATAAAGATATAGATAAAGTTATCGATTTTTTAATTAAAGGTGCATATAACATTAGTAAAATACCTTTACTTAGTTGTGAAGTAACCGATAATAGTTTTAATAAATATTATGCTCTAAACGAAATTACATTAGTCGCTTTACCACGAACTTTAATAGTAGATGCTTATATCAATGAAAACTTTTTAGAAGAAATTAGAGGAACTGGGGTATGTATATCAACTCCTAGTGGTTCAACCGCTTATAATAAGTCTATTGGAGGAGCTATAATTGACCACAGTATTTTGTCGATGCAACTTGTTGAGATTGCTGGTATTAATTCTAATTCGTTTTCAACTCTTGGTTCACCTTTAGTTTTGGGTGCGGATAATGAGATTACTTTAGAAGCAGCTTCTTTATATAAAAAGTTATATTTAACGGTTGATAATCAATGTTATGAACTAAATAATTTTAAAAGTTTAAAGTGTAAAATTGGGGAAACTCATATTAAAGTCATCAAAACAGAAAATATTAATTTTTTAGATAGGGTTAAAAGAGCCTTTCTCAAATAAGAAAGAAGTAAAAACGCTTACATTATTTTTAAAATAAATAACATTACTTGAAAACATTTATATTTATGCTACAATATAGGCGTAAAATTATTTACACTTAGGAGGAATTTAAAAATATGGCTAATAAAGCTGTTAGAGTTGCGATCAATGGTTTCGGTCGTATTGGTCGTTTAGCATTCAGACAAATGTTTGGTGCAGAAGGGTATGAAGTTGTTGCTATCAATGATTTAACTGATCCAAAAATGTTAGCGCATTTATTAAAGTATGATTCTGCTCAAGGAAGATATGCTTTAGCTGATAAAGTAACATGTGGTGAAGATTCAATCACTGTTGATGGTAAAACAATTAAAATTTATAGTGAAAAAGATGCTGTAAATTTACCTTGGAAAGAATTAAATGTAGATGTAGTATTAGAATGTACTGGTTTCTACACAAAGAAAGAAAAAGCTATGGCTCACATCGAAGCTGGTGCTAAGAAAGTAGTTATTTCAGCTCCTGCTGGTAACGATGTAAAAACAATTGTATTTGGTGTAAATGAAGACACTTTAACTAGTGAAGATCAAATTATTTCAGCTGCATCTTGTACAACTAACTGTTTAGCTCCTATGGCTAACACATTAAATAAATACGCACCTATTTTAAGTGGTATCATGACTACAGTTCATGCATATACAGGTGATCAAATGATTCTTGATGGACCACATAGAAAAGGTGACTTACGTCGTGCTCGTGCTGCCGCAGTTAATATTGTTCCAAACTCAACTGGTGCTGCTAAAGCTATTGGTTTAGTTATTCCTGAATTAAATGGCAAATTAATTGGTTCAGCTCAACGTGTTCCTGTTTGTACAGGTTCTACAACTATCTTAGTTGCTGTTGTTGAATCTAAAGAAGAAGTTACTAAAGATGCAATCAACGCTGCTATGAAAGCTGCACAATCTCCATCATTTGGTTATACTGAAGAACAATTAGTTTCTTCTGATATTATTGGTATTACTTATGGCTCATTATTTGATGCTACTCAAACAATGGTTACTAAGATTGATGATACTCATTATCAAGTTCAAGTTGTTTCTTGGTATGATAATGAAAATTCATACACTAGCCAAATGGTTCGTACAATTAAACATTTTGCTCATTGCTAAGATTGAAGGGGTTATCCCCTTCTTTTTTTTGCGCAAAATCTTTTATTTACAATATTATTTAGAAATGATATAATTAACTATCTATGAAAGGAGATTAGCTTATGGATAATCAAGAAGTAAAAGATGAAGGCGTAAGTTTAGGTGAAATATTTTCTTGGATATATAAAGGCAAATTAATTGGTTTAATTGTCTTAGTTATTTTATTTGTATTAGTATTTGTTGGTATTAGATTTATTTATAATCCATCAAAACAAGTATATAATATTAAAGTTTCTTATTCTAATGTGTTTGATGGTGACAAATATCCTAATGGTTCAACATTTAATTATTTAGATTTAATTCGTAAAAATAATTTAGAAGATGCTAAAGTTGCTTCTGGTGTTGATATTGATGTTGATAGTCTTCTATATGGTACTAAGAGTTCAATAACAGTTGAATCAATTTATGTTTATCTTGATCCATCTGATACATCTTCAACAATTACAGATACTTATTATTCAATAAATGTATCAACTAATGCATTTAAATCAGAAGAAGATGCTCGTAATTTCTTAATTGCTCTAGCAGAAGCTCCATTAAATAATGCTTTAGAAATGGTTGCTAATGATACATCTTTAACGGATTACTTAGCTGCTTGCGAAAGCGCATTAACTTTTGAAAATGAACTTTCTAATATTGATTATGTTGTAAATAAAATTAAAAGTGGATACTCTTCTTTAATCACTAAATATGGTGATGTTAATGTTAGCGTATTGAATGAAGCTAGTAAAGAAAGTGTTAAATATGGTTATTTATCACAATTAAATAATGAATTTTCTACTTATTTAGGAAGTGTAGACTATAATTTATTAAGTTATGAATTAAATAGTAAAGGTTGGATTAAACCAACAACGGCTACTATTGATTATCAATCAATTATTGATAATTTAACTGCTAAACTTCAAGAATTAGAAGGTCGTAAATCTGATTTAGATGCCATTATAGCAAATATTATTGGTGGTGGTATTGTTACCATTCCTACCGAAGTAACTACTGAATTATTAAGTATTACTAAAGAAATTCAAGAAACAAAACTTGAAATTGCAAAATATGAAACGATGCAAGATAAATTAGAAGATCCTTTACATATAGAAGGTAGTGCAGCATTTGATTCTAAATTATCTTCAATTGAATCAGCTTTATTAAATAAATATGTAGCTACTTACCGTGTTGTTAATAATTATTTATATAATTTAAATGCTAGCGCAAATTATTACAATTCTGGTATCGTTGTTAGCGAAGGTGGTTTCTCAACAATTATTACTTTAGCTTTAGGCTTAGGCCTTGGTTTAGTTGTTGGTGTAGTTGTAGCTGGTTTTGTTGGCTATAATTCATTAAAGAAACAAAAATTAGCTAAGGAAGGAGAATAAAGGATGCTTGCATCCTTTTTCTTATTATTATGGAATCACTAAAAAAATATCGCAATAAATATTTTATTTGTTATTTATTTAAAAATATTAGCACTTTAGTCTTTTTAATAACAGCAATTATAATTATGTGGTTACTAGATAATGAATATAATTTATTAATTGGTGTTTCTTTAATTATAGTTGCAGTTGTTTTATATCTTATTTTTAAAGGCTTAGAGAATAAAGCTAAATTCAATCTAAAAAGTTTAATTTTTGAACTAGCTTTAAAAGAAATGAACTTTAAATATCAAAAAGCTTTAATTAACAGTTATTTAAATGTAACACCTTTAAGAACTTTAAATATAATACCTGAATTATTAAGTAAAGACGGCTCTTATTATTATGAAGGTAGTATAAAAGGAATAGATTTTATAACATCTTCAAATATACTTATTGTAAATAAAACCGAAAAGAATAAAAAAGGTAAAGATGTTAATTATCCAGACACTTATTTTAATGGTCGCATTATTCGTTATAAGTTAGATAATGATATTGATTTATCAATAATTGATAAGAGTTTAAAGCTTCATAATAATGATTTAATTAAAGAAACAAATAGTTATAATATATATGGTGATGAAGAAAATTTAAAGAAAATCACTAATAAATTAACTAATTTAGAAGAAATAAAGAAACGTTATAATCTATTAATGGCCCTTTATTTTTGTAATGGTTATTTATATATTATGATTTATAATAAGAAGATTAATATTGAAATTGACAGTTTCAAATTACCAAAAGAAGAAGATATTAAAGTATTGTCTAAAGAATTAAAATTGCCATATTTATTAATAGATATTATAAACGGAGATAGTTTCTAGAAAATGAAAGCGTTTTAAGTTTAAAAAATAACAAAATGCTAAAAAAAATATTTACAAGTTAAAAAAAATGACTATAATTAAAACATAAAAATAAAAAATGATAAGAGGAGCAAGACAAAAGAGTACTATTTGGAGGAGGCATCCTAAGAAGAATAGGAAAGGTAAGCTTGCCGAACGACTATTTAGGCATAAATAGATCGTGGGGTTGTAGATAACATCTACTTCACTCCTACTAATTAATTTAGTAGAGGCGCTTAAATATTTTTAAGTTATATTAAGTCTATTAAGCGTCTACTATGTGGACGCATTTTTTATTTTTAAATATAAAAAATTAGAGGTAGAGAAAATGAAAAATTTATTTAAAGGATTATTAGTAGCAGGGTTAAGTGCCCTAACATTGACAGCTTGTGGAGGCGAAACTGCTACTAATGACAAATTAGTTATTGGTATGGAATGTAATTACCAACCATTTAACTGGACAGCTTTTGCAGAAAGCGAACATACATTACCAATTTTTGGTGCTAATGGTGAATATGCCGATGGTTATGATGTAGCTGTAGCAAAATATTTATCAGAAGCAACTGGAAAAGAAGTAGAAATTCATCGTATGGTTTGGGATAATTTAATTCCAAGTCTAAATGCAGGAACTATTAATATGGTACTTGCTGGTATGACTGACACACCAGAAAGAAGACAATCTATTGATTTTACAGACCCATATTTATCTAGTGATTTAGCATTCTTAATTAAAACAACTGATTTAGAAGCTAATTTCCCTGATAATAGTGCTAGTAACCCAGCTACTTATGAAGAATTATTAACTGCTTTTAGTGGTGAAGTATTAGTATGTCAAGCAAATGTTGTTGGTGATGGTTTTATTGACACTTATTTTTCAAGTGTAGATAGTTCAATCCATCATAATACAGCTACAACATCTTATCCGTTAGCTGCTCAACAAGTAGCTTCAGGTGTAGCTTTTGCGATGCCTGCTGAACTTCCGGTAGTAGAAGCTATGACTAACATAAATGATAATTTATCAGTTTTATATGTTGACGATTCTTTCTTGCAAGGTGAAGATCAAAACGGAATGAAAGTTTCAATTGGTGTTAAAAAAGGTAATCAAGAATTAATTGATTTATTAAACGATGCTTTAGCTAAATTAAGCGATGAACAAAGACAACAAATGATGGGAGATGCAGCTACTCGTTCAGCTGAATAAGATAATTATGATTAATTTTGAAAATGTCAAAAACATATTATCTAATTATTTTCCATTAATTGGTTATGGTATTCTTTCAACTTTAATTTTAGCCATTTTTGGTACTTTTGTAGGCTTAGTACTTGGTGTTTTTTTGGCATATGGTAAAAATATAAAAGTTAAAGAATTAGATAATATTTTCATAAAAGGTTTAAAAAATCTTGTTAAAGGAATATGTAATTTATATTCAATAATCTTTAGAGGAACACCGATGATGGTTCAAGCTTTGGTATTCCAATACGGCTGTCAAGCTTTAGGCTTTAACTGGGCTATTATTCAATTCCCAGGCTCTGTATCTAATTTCTTAAACGGTTGGTTTATTGCCGGTTTAATTGTTATTACTTTAAACACAGCTGCTTATATGGGTGAGATTGTTAAATCTGGTCTTAATGGTGTTGATAAAGGCCAAGAAGAAGGTGCTAGATCACTTGGTATGTCAGCGTCTAGAACATCAATTTCAATTATTTTACCACAAGCTTTACGTAATTGTTTACCAACGATTGGCAATGAATTGATTGTTAATATCAAAGATTCATCAGTTTTAAATGTAATTGGGGTAACTGAACTTTATTATCGTTTATATATTACTATAGGTGGTAGTACATTTGCTTATTTAGAAGCTTTATTAATCGTAGCTGTTATCTATTTAATTTTAACTTTAATAGCTAGTTTGGTTTTAAAATTAGTAGAAAAGAAATTAGATGGTGTTAAATTTAGTTTAAATCCATTTAGATTTAAAAGGAGTGAATTATAATGAATGCTCCCATATTAAAAATAGCTAATTTAGCTAAGTATTTTGGCGCTAACAAAGTTCTAAAAGATATTAATTTAGAAGTAAATAAAGGTGACGTTATTTCCATAATTGGTCCTTCTGGTAGTGGTAAATCAACATTCTTAAGATGTTTAGATTTATTAGAAACACCAACACGTGGCACTTTAAGTTTTAATGAAGAAATTTACTTTAATATTAATGCTTGTAAAGATGATTTTGTTGATTATCAAGAATTTAATAAAGCACTAGAATTTTATAATAATGAACTTATTAGAACAGAAGATGAAGTAGCTATTTGGTCTAATAAATTGATTGAACATAAGCTAGAAGTTCATAAGATAAAAGAAGAAAAAAACAATTATAGTGTTGAAGAATTTAACGCTAAAAATAATGAGCTAAAATCATTAAAAAATGACTATCTAGCTAATCTAAAATTAGCTAAAAAAGAATATAAAGATATTAGAAAAACTCCTATTTTAAAAAGAGACTTTTATGACGAAAATGCTTATAAACAAGCCATTTTTGACAATCCTAGTATAATTGTAAATAGTAAGACAATTAACCATATTAGATCTAAAGTAGTAATGGTTTTTCAAAGCTTTAATTTATTTAATAATATGAATGTTTTAGAAAATTGTATCATAGCTCAAACTAAAGTGTTAAAAGTTCCTTATAACGAAGCTAAAGAAAAAGCTATTAAGCATTTAACTAGTGTTAATATGCAAGATAGGATGAATTATAAGATTAGTGAGTTATCTGGTGGCCAAAAACAAAGAGTAGCGATAGCACGTGCTTTATGCATGGATCCTGAAATCATTTTGTTTGATGAACCAACTTCTGCCTTAGATCCAGAAATGGTTGGCGAAGTACTTGAAGTTATGAAAAATTTGGCTAAGACAGGTTTAACCATGATTGTGGTAACACATGAAATGGGTTTTGCTAAAGATGTATCAAAAAAAGTAATATTTATGGAAAATGGTTATATTGTTGAACAAGGTAAACCAGAAGACATTTTCAATAATCCTCAAGAAGAAAGAACAAGAAGTTTCTTAAAACGTTATATAGGTAATTAAAAAGACAAGGTGTTTAATAGACACCTTGTCTTTTATTCTGCAGCTATCTTTTTAACTATTTCTAAAACTTTTTTCATTTCATTTACAGAAAGCAACTCATATGGGCCATGGCAATTGTAACCACCGGTACCTAAGTTAGGGGTATTTAATCCCATCATGGTTAGATGAGCACCATCTGTACCGCCTCTAATTGGTTTAGTAGTGGCATTATAACCTAAATCATTAATTGCTTTGATGGCTCTTTTTACCGATCTATCATCTAATTTAATTTTTTCATACATATTATAGTAACTGTCTTTAATTATAGTAGTAACTACATCTTTGTATTTTTTGTTTAAAAAATCAGTGATATCTAGCAGATTTTGTTTCAATTCATTTAATTTATTTAAATCATGTTCTCTTAAAATAAATTCTAAGTTAGCTTCGCCAACTTCCCCTTTCATCTTAGTTAGATGAATAAAGCCTTCATAACCTTCTGTATACATAGGATTTTTTTGAACAGGCAGCATATTAATGAATTCATTAGCTATAAGACTAGCATTTAACATATGACCTTTAGCATCACCAGGATGGATATCTAAACCTTTAATAGTAACTGCAGCACTAGCAGCATTGAAGTTTTCATAATTTATTTCATTATAATTGGAACCATCAACTGTATATGCAAAATCGCAATTAAATTTATTAACATCAAATTCATGAATCCCACCACCAATTTCTTCATCGGGGGTAAAAGCAACTTTGATATTAACGTGCTTCAAGTCAGGTTTTTTAACAAAATCAGTTAACATCTGCATGATAATCGCTACACCAGCTTTATCATCAGCCCCTAAAACGGTAGTTCCATCGGTAGTAACAATAGTATGACCTTTTAAATTTTTTAAGAATGGAAATTTTTCATTAGTAATGGTTATGTTGTTTAATTTAATATCTTTACCATCATAGTTTTCGATAATATTGGGTTTAACATTTTTGCCACTAAAATCAGGTATTGTATCTAAATGGGCAATAAAACCGATAGTTAAGTTAGAAGAACAGTTGCTTTTTAATGTAGCAGTTAAGATACATTTATCATTTAAAGTTATATCTTCTAAGCCTAATTCTTGTAATTCGTTTTTTAAAAGATTAGCTAAGTCAAATTGTTCCTTAGTAGAAGGGGTATGGTCTACATTTTCTTTTGACATAGTGTTAATTTTTACATATTTGATAAATCTATTTAATAATTCAGTCATAAGTAATCCTTCCATATAAAAAAAACTTGAAAATAATTCAAGTAAATTAGTGGTGCTCCAACCAAGAATCGAACTTGGATCTCAGCATTACCATTGCTGCGTTCTACCATTAAACTAAAAGAGCATATAAATGTATGAAAATTATAGCATAAAGTTTTATTAAAAACTATGTTTTTTTATTTTTTTATTATATAATTAGAGTATATTAGGAAAGGGTTTAAATTATGCAAGGAAAAGTTAAGTGGTTTAATGACAAAAAAGGCTATGGCTTTATTATTAACGAAGAAGGTAAAGAAGTATTCGTTCATTATAAAGATATTATAGCGGAAGGTTATAAGTCATTAAAAGAAAATGCTACAGTTACTTACGATGAAGAAAAAGGTGAACGTGGGTTAGTGGCAAAAAATGTAAAGTTATGTGAATAATTTTTACTTAAAAGAGGTTAATTTTTAAAGCGCTTTACTAGTTTTAAAAAAACTTCTTTTTTTTATTTAAAAAAGGCCGTCATTTATTGAAAAAAGCAAAAAAAGAGCATATAATTATAGAGTAATCTCATAAATTAAGGAGGATATTATGAGTCAAGAAAAAAATCGTATGGCGATAGATGGTAATTATGCTGCCGCATATGCTGCCTATGCTTTTACAGAGGTAGCTGGTATCTATCCAATTACTCCGTCATCACCAATGGCAGAGTATACTGATGAATGGGCTGCTCAAGGTAAGAAAAACTTATTTGGCATGCCTGTAAAAATTGTTGAAATGCAATCTGAAGGAGGAGCTGCTGGTACTGTTCACGGTTCTTTACAAGCTGGCGCTTTAACTACAACTTACACAGCAAGTCAAGGTTTATTATTAAAAATTCCTAACATGTATAAAATTGCTGGTGAATGTTTACCAGGGGTTATTCATGTTTCTGCACGTGCTTTAGCTGCACAATCACTTTCAATTTTCGGTGATCATCAAGATGTTATGGCTTGCCGTCAAACTGGTTTTGCAATGCTTTGCTCATCTTCAGTACAAGAAGTAATGGATTTAGCAGGTGTTGCCCACCTTTCTGCAATTAAAGCAAGCATTCCTTTCTTACATTTCTTCGATGGTTTTAGAACTTCTCATGAAGTTAATACTGTTGAAGCTATTGATTACTCAGTATTTGACAAATTATTAGACAAAGAAGCTGTTCAAAAATTTAGAGCTAATGCTTTAAATCCTGCATTCCCTAAAACACGTGGTACAGCTCAAAATGATGACGTTTATTTCCAAACTAGACAATTACAAGCTTTACAATATGCTAAAGTTCCTGCAATTGTAAAAGATTATATGGAAAAAATTAGTGAAGCTACTGGTCGTCACTATGCTCCTTATGTTTACTATGGTGCAAAAGACGCAACTGATGTTATCGTTGCTATGGGTTCAGTAACTCAAACAGCTCAAGAAGTTGTTGATTATTTAACAGCTAAAGGCGAAAAGGTTGGTTTAATGATTGTTCATTTATATCGTCCATTCGCTAAAGAATATTTCTTAGAAGCTATGCCTAAAACAGTTAAGAGAATTGCTGTATTAGACAGAACAATTGAACAAGGTTCAGTTGGTGAACCATTATACTTAGATGTACGTTCTGTATACTATGGTGCAAAAGATGAACCTACTATTGTTGGTGGTGTTTATGGTTTATCAAGTAAAGATACTACACCAGATATGGTTTATGCTGTTTACAAGAACTTAGCTAGTAAAGATCCAAAGAACCAATTCACATTAGGTATTAATGATGATTTAGGTCATACATCTTTAGATTATTCAGAACATATCGATACAGCTGATAAAGATACTACTGAATTATTATTCTTCGGTTTAGGTTCTGATGGTACTGTAGGTGCATGTAAAAATATTTCTAAGATTGTTGGTGACTATACTGATTTATATGCACAAAGCTATGCAGCATACGACTCTAAAAAATCAGGTGGTTCTACTAGATTACACTTACGTTTTGGTAAAAACCCAATTCGTTCAACTTATTTAGTAAATAATCCTCACTTTGTATCTTGTTCATTAGATGCATACTTAAAGAAATTTGATATGATTTCTGGTTTACGTGATGGAGGTACTTTCTTACTTAACACTGTGACTGATAAAGATCATATTGAAGAATTATTACCAAATTCATATAAGAAAATTTTAGCTGAAAAACATGCTAAATTATATATCATTAACGCTTATCAAGCTGCTAGAGAATGTGGCTTCCGTCCAGGTTTAGGTGTTAATACTGTAATGCAATCTGCATTCTTCAAGTTAAATCAAAATGTAATGCCTTATGATGAAGCATGCGTTCATATGAAAGAATTCGCAACTAAGACTTATGCTAAGAAAGGTCAAGAAGTTGTTGAACAAAATCATAAAGCAATTGATTTAGGTGGTTCTCGTTTAGTTGAAGTTGAAGTTAAACCTGAATGGGCTAACTTAGATGCAACTAAAGTAGAAGCTAAATCTACATTATCTAAACCAGCTTTCGTTACTAAGATTGCTGAAGTTATTGATTCAATTAAGGGTGACACATTACCAGTATCTGCTTTCAAAGATTACTTAGATGGTCATATGCCTCAAGGTACAGCTGCTTACGAAAAACGTGGTGTAGCTACTGATGTTCCTGCTTGGGATCCTGAATATTGTATTCAATGTAATCAATGTGCATTTGCTTGTCCACATGCATGTATTCGTCCATTCTTATTAAATGAAGAAGAAGTTAAAGCTGCCCCTGCTAATGCTAAATTATTAGATGCAACTGGCTTCAAAGGTTATAAATATGCAATTAATGTATCTGTATTAGATTGTACAGGTTGTGGTGTATGTTTAACAGTTTGTCCTGGTAAACCAGTTAAAGGTGAAGATGGCAAACCAGTTAAGAATGCTGATGGTTCAATTAAGAAAGCTAAAGCTTTAACTAGTCATCCAATTTTAGCTGCTAGAGAAGCTGGTGAAGTTGAACTTGCTCAATTCTTCTATGATAAAGTTTCTTATAAAGAAGATTTAGTTCCAGCTAATAATGCTAAGAACGTTCAATTCCATAAACCATTATTTGAATTCAGTGGTGCTTGTGGTGGTTGTGGTGAAACTCCATATGTTAAAGCTGTTTCTCAATTATTTGGTAATAGAATGATGGTAGCAAATGCTACAGGTTGTTCATCTATTTACTCTGGTTCATATCCATCTAGTCCATATACAACTGATGCTAATGGTCGTGGTCCAGCATGGGCTAACTCATTATTTGAAGACAATGCTGAATTTGGTTTCGGTATGGAAATTGCTTATACAACAATGAGAGATCGTATTCAAACATTAATGGTAAATCATTATGCTGATATGCCAGCTGATGTTAAAGCATTATGTGAAGATTGGGTACAACATAGAGAAGAAGGAGTTTACACTTTAGGCTTAGCTAAGAAATTAGAAGAAGCTTTAGGTAAAGTAGATGCTCCTTATGCAAAAGAAATTTTAGAATTAAAACAATACTTTGTTAAATCATCTCAATGGATTATTGGTGGTGATGGTTGGGCTTACGATATTGGTTATGGAGGTTTAGACCACGTAATCGCTAATAATCAAGATGTAAATATTTTAGTATTAGATACTGAAGTTTACTCAAATACTGGTGGTCAAGCATCTAAATCAAGTCGTTTCGGTGCAATTGCTAAATTCGCAGCTGCTGGTAAACCTACTAAGAAGAAAGACTTAGCTTCAATTGCTATGAGTTATGGTCATGTATATGTAGCTCAAATTTGTCATGGTTATAACCAAAATCAAGTAATTCAAGCCTTAAAAGAAGCTGAAGCATATCATGGTCCATCAATTGTTATTGCTTATGCTCCATGTATTGCTCACAATATTAAGAAAGGCTTATTCATGAGCCAAAATGAAGCTAGATTAGCTACAGAATGTGGCTACTGGCCAACATTCAGATTTAATCCTGATTTAGCTAAAGAAGGTAAAAATCCATTTACTCTTGACTCAAAAGAACCAGATTGGGATAAATACGAAGCATTCCTATTAAATGAAGGTCGTTATGCTCAATTAACTAAGATTAACCCTGAACATGCTAAAGAATTATTAGAATATAATAAATTAGATGCACAGCGTCGTTATGCTAGATATAAAAAGATGGCAGAAGACCCACATTATGAAGGATAATTAAATAACTAAAAGAGGCTCTAATTTAAAGTTAGAGCTTCTTTTTGTTTATTAATAAATGTTATGAAATTATTAGATAAAATAGAATGTGTTATTTTTGATATGGATGGTGTCATGTTTGATACCGAAAGATTAGCGGAAAAAATATGGCTTAATATTTTTGAAAAATATAATTTGTTACCTAATAAAGCATTTATGGATAGTATTAAAGGTCGTAACATAAGTGATTCTAAAAAAATGTTTGAACAATATTATGGTTCCGATATTGATTTTATTGAATTAAAAAATATTCGTGATCAAAAATTAGAACATGAATTAAGATATAATGGTGTTCCTTTAAAAAATGGCCTTATTGAAACATTAAATTATTTGAAAACCAATAATAAAAAAATAGCTTTAGCCTCATCTTCAAACAAAAAATTAATTATGGATAATTTAAGAGATACAAAATTAACTGATTATTTTGATTACATTGTTAGTGGTGAAGATTTTAAACAATCTAAGCCAAATCCAGAAATATTTTTGAATTGTAGTAACCACTTTAATATTTCAGTTGATAAATGTTTAGTTATAGAAGATAGTAAAGCTGGCGTTGACGCCGCATTAAATGCTAAGATGAAAGTTGTTTGGATACCTGACTTAGTTTTATTTGAAGTAAGTAATGATGTTATTAAACTTGATAATTTAAGTAAATTAAAAGAAATATAATTGAAAGAGAGAAAACAAAATGATTTTTAAAAATATACCAGAAATTAAATATGAAGGTGCTAAAAGCAAAAATCCTTTAGCATTTAAGTTTTATGATAAAGATAAAGTTGTTTTAGGCAAAAAGATGAGCGAACATTTAGAATTCGCTATGAGTTGGTGGCATACTTTAGGTGCTAATGGTACTGATATGTTTGGTGTTGGCACTGCTGATAAGTCTTTTGGTAAAGAATTAAATAGTATGGATTTAGCTAAAGCTAAGGTTGATGCTGGTTTTGAGTTTATGCAAAAATTAGGAATTAAATATTTTTGTTTCCATGATGTTGATTTAGTACCAGAAGATAAAGATATTAATGTGACTAATAAACGTTTAGATGAAATTTCTGATTATATATTAGAAAAGATGCAAGGAACTGATATTAAATGTTTATGGGGTACTGCTAATATGTTTTCTAATCCTCGTTTTATGAACGGGGCTGGCTCAACTAATGATTTTGATGTATATACTTTTGCCTGTGCACAAGTAAAAAAAGCATTAGATATTACTGTTAAACTTGGTGGTAGAGGTTTTGTATTCTGGGGAGGCCGTGAAGGATATGAAACATTACTTAATACAGATGTTAAATTCGAATTAGAAAACATTGCAAGATTAATGACTATGGCTCGTGATTATGGTCGTAAGATTGGTTTTAAAGGTGATTTCTATATCGAACCAAAACCAAAAGAACCAATGAAACATCAATATGATTTTGATGCAGCTACCGCTATTGGTTTTTTAAAAGCTCATAATTTAGATAAAGATTTCAAATTAAATATTGAAGCTAATCATGCTACTTTAGCTGGCCATACTTTTGAACATGATTTAAGAATTGCTAGTATCAATGGTATGTTAGGTTCGATAGATGCTAATCAAGGTGATTATTTATTAGGTTGGGATACTGATGAATTCCCATTTGATGTTTATAGTGCAACTTATGCCATGTTAGAAGTGTTAAATAATGGCGGCTTAACAGGTGGCTTTAACTTTGATGCTAAAACAAGAAGACCATCTAATACTTGGGAAGATACTTTTGAAGCTTATATTTTAGGTATGGATACTTTTGCTTTAGGATTATTAAATGCTGAAAAAATTATTAATGATGGCCGTTTAGAAGAATTCTTAAATAACAAATATGCTTCTTTTAAAAATAATGAACTTGGTAAAAAATTAATAAATAATGAAACAACTTTAGAAGAACTTGCTAGTTATGCAGTTAATAAAAAGACTTGTGATTTACCACATTCTGGTAAGCAAGAATATTTAGAGAGTATTATTAATCAAGTAATGTTTGGTAACTAACATGTATTTAGGTCTAGATTTAGGCACTAGTGCTTTAAAAGCTTTACTTAGTGATGATAAAGGTAATATTATTAAGGGCACTAGTGCAAGTTATGATGTTAAATATGTTGAAAATAATGGGACACAGCAAGATCCTAAAACGTGGTTAGAAGCTTTAGACAAGGTTTTATTAGACTTAAAAGAATATTTAAAAGAAGTTAGAGCGTTAGCTATTTCCGGTCAGATGCATGGTTTAGTTATTTTAGATGAAAAAGATCAAGTTATAAGGCCTTGTATACTTTGGAATGATGGTAGAACTACTCTAGAAAATGAGGAACTAAATCAAAATAAAGAATTTATTTATGAACATACAGCTAATATTAGCTATGGTGGTTTTACTTTACCAAAATTTAAGTGGTTAGCTAAGAATGAGCCAACTAATTTTTCTAAAATTAAAAAAATTATGCTCCCTAAGGATTATTTAATTTACTATTTAACTAATATCTTCGCCTCTGATTATACAGATATGGCAGGAACATTGTTGTTAGATGTTAGAAAAAGAACATATAGTAAAGAGATGTTAGAATTAGTTAATATAAAAGTTGAACAATTGCCTAAGCTATATGAAAGTTATGAAGTAATTGGTTTAGTAAAAGAAGAACTCCAACTGAAATATGGCTTTGCTAAGACAAAAGTCGTTGCTGGTGGGGCTGATAACGCTCTTGCTGCTATTGGCACTAATACACTTTTAGAAGGGACATGCAATATCAGTTTAGGGACAAGTGGCACTATTTTAATGCCAGTAAAAGAAGTTCCTATTTTAAATAGTTATGGTGTTCATATCTTTTCACATATTAAAGGTAGCTATATAATGGGGTGTATTTTAAGTGCAGCTAATTGTCGTAAATGGTGGTTAGAAGATATTTTAAAAACAGATGATTATGCTTTAGATGAAGAAGAAATGAAAAAAGTTTTAACGAAAGATTTATACTTCTTACCATATTTACAAGGGGAAAGGAGTCCTCATAACGATACTTTAGCTAAAGGTGCTTTTATTGGTCTTACCACAACGACTACTAAGGCTAGTATGTCAAAAGCTATATTAGAAGGTGTTGGTTTTGCGATACGTGATTCTTTAGAAATTGTAAAACAAAGTGGAATTAATATTACAAGTGCTAGCTTGTGTGGTGGAGGTTCACGTTCTAAATTATGGGGTCAAATTTTAGCTAATATTTTAGGTATTGAAGTTAAAACTTTGAAAAATGAACAAGGCCCTTCTTTCGGAGCTATCATTTTAGCTATGATTGGCGATGGTAGACTTACTTTTGATCAAATTGATAAATTAGTTAATTATGATATAGTTTATGAACCTAAAGATATTGAAGAGTATAATCTTAAATATCATTATTATAAAAAACTATACCCAGCTTTAAAGAAAGTTTTTACTGAAAATTAAAAATAAGTTGCATCTAAAATAAGTATGTGATATATTTTATATGCTTTTTGGCAAGACAGTTCGTGACCATCCTGTCTATAAATAAAACTAGGGAAGATGGGCGCATTGCGCCCTTTTCTTTTGTATGGCACACTAAATTTTAAGAGGTGTAAAATATGAAAAGAATTAAAAATGAATTGATTGAATTAAAATTATTGTTAAAAAGTGTACCAATATTATTAATGGTATTCTTTTATATGGTTGTTTTTGCCATGAATATTTTAGCTAATAAGAGTATTGATTTAGGTGTTTCATGGCTAGCTTTAGATACAGGTATTATTATATCTTGGGGTTCTTTTTTAGCGATGGATATTATTGTTAAACATTTTGGTCCTAAGGCTGCTACTGAGCTTTCAATCCTAGCTATTTTCTTTAATTTGTTCTTTAGCTTGATATTCTTTTTAGCTAGTTTAATTCCTGGAACCTGGGGAGAAGCTTACATACCTGGCAGTGAAAATATCATTAATAATGCTTTAAATAATACCATTGGTTCAACTTGGTATGTTATTTTAGGTTCAACATGTGCTTTTTTAGTAGCTAGTTTTGTTAATAACTTTTCTAATTATGGCTTAGGTCTTTTATTTAGAAAAAATCCTGATAGTAAAGCCAGTTACTTTATAAGATCTTATACATCAACTTTGCTTGGCCAATTTGTGGATAATTTCTTATTTGCCCTTATTGTTAGCCATGTGTTTTTTGGTTGGACAATGCTCCAATGTGTAATGTGTTCATTTACTGGTATGTTAGTTGAATTATTATGTGAAGCGATATTTTCTTATTTTGGTTATAAAATAACTGCCAAAATGAAATTAAATAATGTTGGTAAAGAATATTTTGAATTTAAAGAGAGTTTGAAAGAAGGTAAATAAGATGAAAGTTTTAATTACTGGGACAGCAATGGGGATTGGTGAAGCTATTGCAAAAAAGTTTTTAAAAGAAGGTCATCAAGTTATAGGCTTTGACATTAAAGAAAGTCAGATTAAAGATAAGAATTATAAACACTATATTGTTGATATTTATAAAGCTGAGTTATTTACTCTTGATGATATTGACATTTTAATCAATAATGCTGGCGTTCAAAATAGTGTTGATGATATTGATGTTAATTTAAAAGGTACAATTAGAATAACGGAAAAATATGCTTTTCATGAAGGTATAAAAAGTGTACTATTTATAGCTTCAAGTAGTGCTTCATCTGGTGCTGAATTTCCGTTATATGCGGCAAGTAAAGGTGGTATGGTTGCTTATATGAAAAATGTAGCTTTAAGACTTGCTCCTTATAAAGCAACTTCTAATAGTCTATCGCCAGGTGGAGTTATAACTGAATTAAATCGTCATATTTTAGATGATGAAAAATTATGGAATGAAGTAATTAATGAAGCTTTACTTAAAAAATGGGCAAGTGTAGAAGAAATAGCAGATTGGGCTTATTTTGTAACTGTGATTAATAAATCTATGACGGCCCAAGATATTTTAATTGACAATGGTGAAGCAGCTAATTTTAATTTTGTTTGGTAATTTATAAAAGTTCTAGTTTATTAAGGCTAGAACTTTTTTGTTTTTTGTTGCATAATATAAATAAGGGTTGATATATTATGGAAGATAAATTCGCATTATATGAAAAATTATTAGAAGATGAATTAATTGTTGCTTTAGGATGTACAGAACCAATTGCCTTAAGCTTGGCTGGGGCTAAAATTAAAGAAAATTTAGGTGTGTTTCCTACAAGGGTAGAAGCTTATATCTGTCCTAATATTGTAAAAAATGCTAAAAGTGTAACTATTCCTAATACTAATGGTTTAAAAGGTATTAAAAATGCAATTGCGGCTGGCATGGTAGTTGGCCTTTCTTCGTTAGATTTAGAAATTTTAAGTAAGTTATCACCATCTAAAGCACCATTAATTGAACAAATAGCTAGTAACATTGATGTTAAGGTTGCCTATAATTGTAAAAACTTATATATTGATTTAAAAGCTTATTATGGTAATGATGAATTAGAAGTAATTATTGAAGATTTTCATAATAATGTAACATATATAAGGAAAAACAAAAATATAATCTTAAAAAAAGAAGATCTTAGTCAAACTAAAGAAAAAGAATACGGAACTTTAAATGTAAAAGATATTATAGAATTTGCTAATAATGTTAATTTAAATAGATTAAAACCAATCTTAAAAAGACAACTTGAATATAACTTTAATATTGCAAAAGAAGGTATTGATGGAAAATACGGGGCTTCCATTGGCAAAATTATTCTTGAAAAAGCAACTTTAGTAAAAGATAAAGCTAAAGCTTATGCAGCAGCTGCTTCAGATGCAAGAATGAGTGGTTGTGAAATGCCAGTTGTGATAATATCTGGTAGTGGCAATCAAGGAATTACTACATCGGTACCTCTAGTTATATTTGCTAAGGAGTATGACATTGAAGAAGAAAAGCTTTTAAGAGCTTTAATTGTTAGTAATTTAGTAGCTTTAGAAGAAAAAAAGGACATTGGTAGACTATCAGCTTTTTGCGGAGCAATTAGTGCAGCTATTGCTTCAGTAGGTGCGATTACTTATATGCTTGGTGGCAGTATAGAGGCTGTTAATCATACAATTGTAAATGGTTTAGCTATTGCTTCTGGTATAATTTGTGATGGGGCAAAATCATCTTGTGCAGCGAAGATTGCATTAGCTTTAGAAGCTGGTTTTTTAGGTGCTGATATGTATCAACATAATAAGGAATTTAAAGCTGGTGAAGGTATTATTACTAAAGGCGTAGATGAAACAATAAAAAATGTTGGTCGTTTAGCTAATAAGGGAATGAAAGAAACTGATAAAGAAATATTAGATATAATGTTAGATAATTAAATAGTGTAGTTAAGACATTTTTAGGAGGTGTTAACATGAAAAAGTTTTTATTATTTTTGTCATTTTTAATTATTGCTTTAATTATTACTCCGCTAGTTAGTGCTGATTTTGGTCCTAAAAGAACGTTAGAAATAGAGTTTAATGAAAGTGATCAAAATTTATATGTAACTGTATTGAGTAAAGATTCTTTATATGGTCCACATTTATCTTTTAGTGAACTTTATGATGAAGTTAATGAAGAAAACATAGCTGATTTTAAAGAGAGGATAGCCTCTAATATTAGTGATGAAGTTTTTATGGCTTTCTTTAATTATCAGGATAGTGATAATTATTATTTATCGTATGCAATAATTAATTTAGAAAGTGCACAATATAATATTTTATATTATCCACCAACTGATTTTAAATTGTTGATTTATGACAGTTTAAATAATAAGTTTATTATTAGTGAAATATATGAAACATACGCTTTTAATAGTTATTATTTTGTGGATTTAAATAAAACAACTCTAGAATTAACAAACAATTATGATTATTTAACCGAGATAATAAGTTTAATTGTAAGAATAGTTGTAACTGTTTTAGTTGAAATTGGAATTGCCTTATTATTTAAGTTTAATACTAAAAAAGATATATTAATTATCTTATTTACTAATATTGTTACGCAAGTAGTTTTAAATTTAGGTTTAAATATTGTGGCTTATTACAATAGTTTCTTCATATTTGAAGCAATGTTGTTTATATTAGCTGAATTTTTAGTATTTGTATTAGAAGCTATTATATATTGTTTTAGTATGAAAGACAAAAATACACTTAGAGTAATTGCTTATAGTTTTATAGCTAATTTAAGTACTTGTATTTTAGGTATAGCGATTTATCTTTTAATTTAATATTTTAATGCTAATAAAGGGAAGCTTTTGGCTTCCCTTTATTAATGGACTATTGAATTATAAATAGAAATGATTTCGTTTAAAATATAATCATATTCAAAGTTCTTTGGGAAGATAATGTTAATATCTCTTGTCATATTAAAATTAGCAATAGGTCTAATTTGTAAGGTTTTATGTTTTATTTCATGGTAACAAGCACTTTTTGGTAAGATAGAAATTCCTCTATTATGAGCAACTAAATCTTTAATCGTTGCAATGTTATCTAATTCTAAAATAATGTTTAAATCTTTTAAGGCAATGTTAGCGTTGTTCAAAACTTGTTCAAATAGAGTAGTGGTTTGGCTGTTAGAAGAGCGCAAAATTAGGTTTTCTTTTTTTAAATCATTAATGTTAATTAAAGCTTGGGAAGCAAGAGGATGATCATTACTTAAGACGACGACTAAATTATCAGTGTCTAAGAGCACTGAATTATATTTTTTAGAAGGTATAACACCTTCGACAATAGCGATGTCAATCTCATATGATTGTAATTTATCATAAAGATTTTTTATGGTATCAGAAATTATTTTTATTCTTGTGCCTTTATTTTTTGCACAATAAGTAGCTAAAACTTCAGCAATAACATTAGATTCTGAAGTGTGAGAAACACCGACTATTAGACTTTGTTTTTGTTTCTTTTCATCATCGATTTTAATTGCTAATTCTTTATATAAAGAAGCTATTCTTTTGGCATATTTTACTAGAATAAGGCCAGATTCCGTTAGTTTTAATTCTTTATTAACTTTGTTGAAAATCTTTATATTATATTCATCTTCTAAAGCTTTAATGTGTTGGCTAACAGCAGGTTGGGTAAGGTTTAGTTCACTAGCAGCTGTTGTGTAGTTTTTTAACTCACATACTTTTAATAATGTTTCTAATTTTTGATCAAGCATAATTTCACCTCATATAAGTTTTTCTTATAATTTAATAAAATACAATTAATTTTATTTATTGAATTTGTTGTTATAATGATAGCACTTAAAAGATAAATTGTAAAGAAAAGAGGCTACATTATGGACTTGGATTTATTTAGATTTTATGATGGCAAGGGTGGTTCAACTATTTTAATAGCTTTAGCTATTGTCTTTTTAAGTGGGTTCTTGCTATCAAAAATAACTAAGATGTTAAAACTACCTAATGTTACAGCTTATATTTTAGCTGGTGTTTTGATCGGACCTTGTGTTTTAGATTTAATACCGCCAATGATAATTGATAATATGAGTTTTTTAAGTGATTTAGCTTTAGGTTTTATTGCTTTTGGGGTTGGTAGGTTCTTTAAAAAAGAAGTCTTAAAAAATACTGGTGTTAAAGTTATCATTATTACTTGTTTTGAAGCTTTGTTGGCTGGTGTTTTAGTAACTTTGGCTATTTATTTATTATTCCCTAAGATGGGTTTCAATTTTGCTTTATTGTTAGGTGCGATTGCGACTGCCACAGCTCCTGCCTCAACTATGATGACTATTAATCAATATAAAGCTAAAGGTGAATTTGTAAATACTTTGTTACAAGTTGTAGCTTTAGATGATGTAGTTTGTCTATTGGCTTATAGTATTGTAGCCGCTATTGTAAGTGGTAGTGCTAGTGTTAAAATTGATGCTATTCAGATTGTCTTACCTATTTCATATAATGTTTTGTTTATTATTGTTGGTCTTTTATTAGGTTTAATATTGCCTATGTTAATGAAAAATAGAAGTCGTAATTCAAGATTAATAATTGTAGTTGGTCTTATATGTGTAGTTGCTGGTTGTGGAAGCATGTTAGATGTTTCACCATTACTTTCTTGTATGATTTTTGGGGCCACTTACATCAATAAGACAAAAAATGAAGAAGTGTTTAAAGATTTAGAACGTTTTAGTGCACCAATAATGTTGCCTTTCTTTGTTATGAGCGGTATGAATATGGATTTAGTTGCGTTTAAAACGATTGGGTTAGTTGGTGTGTTATATTTTGTTGTTCGGTTAATTGGCAAATATTTTGGTACTTACATTAGTGCTAAAATGACTCATAGTAGTAAAGAAATTAAAAATTATTTAGGTTTAGCTTTAGCACCTCAAGCAGGAGTAGCCATAGGTCTTGCATTTTTAGGGCAAAGAATGTTACCTGTTGAAATTGGCAATACTTTCTTAACAGTTATTTTATGTTCATCTGTATTATATGAATTAATGGGCCCTGCTTTAGCTAAATTTGCTTTAGTTAAGAGTAAAGCTATAAATTTAGAACAAATAAATAATAATGTAGTAAGTGAATATGTAGTTAGAGAAGAAGAACCAAAGATGGTAGTCACAAATGATTTACATGTTGTAAAAGTTAAACATAGGAGATGATTTTATGCTATTATTTATGGAAAATGGAAGTATTAAAGGTGAATTTAATCTTCAAATTGAAAGAAAAAAGAATGTAGGACGTTTACAAGCTGATAAGCTTTTGTTTAGAAAATATGCTAGTAACAACAAAGAAACAAATATGAAGCATTTTTGCTTTACTTATGATGGTAATTTTCATTTTTATGAAAGTAAGATAATAGAGGAAAATATTTCTTTTAAATTTATGGATAAAGAGTCTTTTTTTAAGGCTTTGTTGGCGAGCATGAAAGCTTATTTACTTGATAACCATATAGAATTTAGCGATATAAAATTAATTAATAACTAGTAGCTTGTTTAAGGGCTACTTTTTATTTTGTAGTTGTCAAAAAGTGCCTTATATGGTATATTTTTAAAGAAATTATTAGAAATGGTGATAGTATGTTAAAAGTAGTAAATCTAGGGTTACAATATGGTAGTAGAACTTTATTTAAAGATGTTAATTTAACGTTTACGAATGGCAATTGTTATGGCATAATTGGCGCCAATGGAGCGGGTAAATCAACTTTTTTAAAGTTATTAGCTCATGAAATAGAACCAACTAATGGGGAAGTTTATTTAGATCCTAAAGAAAGAATGTCAATTTTAGCACAAGATCAAAACAAATATAATGATTATACGGTTATTGATACTGTTTTAATGGGCCATCAAGAGTTAATGCGTATAAAAGAAGAAAAAGAAAAATACTATACAAAAGAAGATTTTACTGATGAAGATGGTTTAGCTCTGGCTGAATTAGAAGGAGAGTTTGCCAATCTAGGTGGTTGGGAAGCAGAAGCTAATGCGGAAACCTTATTAGCTGGTCTAGGTGTACCAAGCGAAGTATTTTATGAGAAGATGGCTTCTTTAGATAGTAAACTAAAGGTTAAAGTTTTATTAGCCCAAGCTTTGTTTGGCAATCCTGATGTTTTATTATTAGATGAACCAACAAATAACTTAGATTATAAAGCTGTAAGATGGCTTGAAAATTTTTTGCTTAATTTTCCTAATACAGTATTAGTTGTTTCCCATGACCGTCATTTTTTAAATAATGTTTGTACTCATATTTGTGATGTTGATTATGGTAAAATAAAATTATATGTTGGTAATTATGAGTTTTGGTATGAGTCTAGTCAGTTATTGCTTAGTCAGATGAAAGATCAAAACAAAAAAGCTGAGCAAAAAATTAAAGAATTAAAAGCTTTTATTGAACGTTTTAGTGCTAATAAATCTAAATCACGTCAAGCTACTTCACGTAAAAAATTGTTAGATAAGATTGAACTTAATAATTTAGAACCATCTAGTAGACGTTATCCATTTGTTGGTTTTAAACCAAATAGAGAAGTTGGCAATGATATTTTATTTATTGAAAAACTATCTAAAAAAGGCTTGTTTGAAAACTTAACTTTCTCAGTTAATAAAAATGATAAAATAGCCTTATTAGCCGAAAATTCACAAATAATTGAAGCATTATTTAATATTTTATTAGGAAAAGATAAAGATTATACAGGTTCTTTTAAATGGGGAATCACAACCCAAGTTGGTGGTCTTTTACAAGATAATAAAGAATTATTTAATAATGATTTAAATTTAATTGATTGGTTAAGACAATATTCTAAAGAAGAACAAGCTGAAACTTTTATAAGAGGTTGGCTTGGTCGAATGTTGTTTAGTGGTGAAGAAAGTCTAAAAAAAGCTAACGTTTTATCTGGTGGGGAAAAGATTAGGTGTAATTTAGCCAAGTTAATGTTAGAAGGGCCTAATGTTTTATTGTTAGAAGATCCAACTAACCATTTAGACTTAGAATCAATTACAGCTTTAAATAATGGTTTAATTCAATACAAAGGGAATATCTTATTTTCTAGTCACGATGCGGAACTTTTACAAACAGTGGCTAATAGAATTATAGCTTTTACTAAAGATGGTAAGATAATTGACAAATATACAACATATGAAGAATTTATAGAAGAATAACTATAATGTTGACTGGCTTTAAGGCCAGTTTTTTTTCTTAAATATTGAAAAATCTCTTTTTAAGAGATGAAATTCGTCAAATAAAATGTTTTAAATAAGTCTCTTTAGAGTAGAATATAGATGATAGTTTAAAGTATGCCAACAAATGAAGAAAAAATAGTTGTTAAGGCACCAAACCCTAAATATTTACTAAGAACTTTATTTATAATATATATTATTTTAATGAAGCTTATAAATATATATCTAGTATCATAGTGGTAGTATCTTCACTAGTATTAATTATTAATTTAATTCTTTATGCTGTTTATTTGAAAACTAATGAATAATATAAAGAAATGACGTTAAACTAAGTCTTAAGAAAACCTTCTATTTTTTAATAGGGGGTTTTTAATTTAAATAATAGAATCTTTTGAAAACGCTTAATAATTGTTTTCATAATAAGAAAGGCATATAATTTTAAGCATTAAGGGAAGTTTTAACATGAAATATATAGGTGAATTTTTCATTATTATTTTAATATCATTTATTGGAGAAGCATTAAATTACTTTATTCCTTTACCTATTCCAGGCAGTGTTTATGGTTTAGCTATAATGCTTTTTTGTTTATGCACAAAAATTATTAAGCTTGATAATATTAAAACGACAGCTAAGTTTATTATTGAAATAATGCCACTGATGTTTATTCCGGCTGGAGTTGGTTTAATTACGAGCTATTTAGATTTAAAACCAATAATTTTAGAAGTAACAGTTATTGTGATAGTTACTACTATACTAGTTATGGTTGTTACCGGTGTTGTTTGTCAACTTCTAACTAAGAAGAGTGGTGAGATAAATGAGTGATTTTTTAAAAGATTCGTTATTTTTTGGAATGTTCATTAGTGTGTTAGCGTATGTACTAGCATTATTTATTAAAAAGAAGCTTAAATTGGCTATTTTTAATCCTTTATTAATAGCTATTATTCTAGTCATAATTGTTTTATTAGTAGGGAAAATTGATTATTCAACCTATGAAGGTAGTGCTAAATATTTATCTTATTTATTAACACCCTCAACGGTAGCTTTGGCTATTCCTTTATATGAGCAAATTAATTTATTAAAAAAGAATTTTGTGGCAATTATGGTTAGTATAATTGCAGGAGTATTAACCAGTTTAACTAGTGTATATTTATTATCTTTGGCATTTGGGTTGACTCATGAACAATATGTTACATTATTACCAAAATCAATCACGACAGCTATTGGAATGCAAGTTAGTGAACAAATGGGTGGATATCAAACTATAACTGTCGCAGTAATAATCATTACTGGTATTTTAGGCAATATGATTGCGACTACGATATTTAAAATATTTCATATTAAAAGCAATATAGCGAAAGGCTTAGCTTTAGGTACTAGTGCGCACGCGATTGGGACCGCTAAAGCTATGGAACTAGGCGATATAGAAGGAGCTATGAGTAGCTTATCAATAGCTATAAGTGGTATCCTAACGGTAGTTTTAGCTAGTTTCTATGCTATGTTACTATAATGGTATAAGGTATAAAAGTTGTAAGAATTAATTTTTGTTTAGTTATTGAATATTTTTGCCGTTTACGGCAATTATTTTCAGTGTAAAGATATAAATGCATAAACCAACTGGTTAAAAAAGAATTAAGACCAATATTAAATTATGATTGTAGGTACATAAAAAAACAAAGAGAAAAAGATAGAAATAGTAAAAAAAGCCTGTAGTTACAACAAAAATTACAGGCTTTCTTTTTATAAAAACTAGCAAACTCAGGTTGTATCATAACAAATTAAAAAAAACAATATCTACAATGAAATGCTTATAATTAGGCCAAATAAATAACGATTTAGATGTTTATTTTTGAATATTTAATGTATTTTAAAGAATCTAGCTTTATAAACTGGATTTTTTATATAGTTTATCTAAATCGACACATATAACATTATTTTCCTCATTACTTTTGTCAGCCACATATTATATAGAATTCTTTTTATTTTTAATAAAATTAGTTAATAAATAAGATTTACCAATACGTCTTTTACCATGTAATATTAAAAATTCAAATTTATCACTATTATATAGTTCATTTAAGAAAGATAATTCTTTTTTTCTACCAATAAGCATTTTAACACCTCGCTATTTACTTTAAAGTAAATTACTTTCAAGTTAATACACCAATTATAAAAGTAAATTCGCTGATTAAAGTAGTAAGCTGTTAATGTTTTCAGATCACAACTTTTCAATTTGGAAATTGTTAATCTATAAACATTATGTGAAGGCAAAAACATGAAGCTATTGTTATTACTTACATTAGTGGCGCAGTTTTTTAGGTGCATTAACAGGTAGTATTGCTAATAAAATATGTGATAAAAAGGATTCTTTTAATTATTAATGAGTTAAGCCTTGCTTTATTAAATCTTGGCTCTATTAAATTTATATATTTTAAACTGTCAAAAAAATAGAAGTATTATTTACTTTTTGTTCTATAATAGGTATAATAATAGGTAGAAAGGTAGTGATTTTTATGTTAATAAATGATAATAAATTAGTATCTATTACAGAAATTAATCGTAATTTTTCTAAAATTGCTAAAAGCACCAAAGAATCTAATGAACCTGTTATTATTATGAAAAATAATAAACCCGATATGGTTTTAATCAATTACGATGTATTTAAAAAAATGGTTAATTTATATAATAAGGAAAATACTATTAAAACTGCTAATGATATAATGAATGAATACGCTGATGTATTTGAGGAATTAGCTAAATGATATATATTAATGTAGATTTAGTTTTAGAATTGCATGAACTATCAATCAATAGATTTGGCGGTCAGCATGGTTTAAGAGATCCTAAACTATTGGATTCGGCTGTTATGACCACATTTGCAACATTTGATGGAAAAGACCTATATCCTACAGATTTAGAAAAAGTAATTAGAATGTCATATTTATTAGTTATGAATCACCCATTTATAGATGGTAATAAAAGAATTGGTTTTTTCGTTCTAGTTTATCTTTTAAGGCAATTAAATTTTAAACTATCTTTAGACAACAATTCAATCATAAAACTATTTTTAAACCTAGCAGCAAGTAAAATATCGTATGATAATTTTAAAAATGAAATATTAAAAAATATTAAATATATTGAATTTTAATATTAAATAGTAAAAACCAGCTTTTTAAGGCTGGTTTTATCATCTTAAGTGGCGCTTGGGATGGGACTCGAACCCATAATCTTTCGCTTAGGAGGCGAATGCATTATCCTTTGTGCTACCCGAGCATTTTTTACTTTTTGATTATAGTATATTAAAGATTAATTTTCAACCTATTTTATTTATAAAAGCGCTAATAATGTATTTTAGATAAACTATGAAATAATCACGTTTTTTATTTACACATACACGGCGTTTCTTAAAAAGATAAAAAAAGTAAAAAAAGTAGTTATTTTTTTGTTGACTTAATAGTTTTAAATAGTATAATACGCTTGATTGCAAAAAAAGTAATTGTTACATATTGCTTTTTAGAAAGGAGAAAGAATATGCCAACTATTGAACAATTAGTACGCAAGGGAAGAAAAGATAAGGTAACTAAATCTAAATCACCATCTTTAGGTGTAAGTTTTAATTCCTTAGAAAAGAAATATACAAATTTACCTTCACCTCAAAAACGTGGTGTTTGTACTCGTGTTACAACTATGACACCTAAAAAACCTAACTCAGCATTACGTAAGTATGCCCGTGTTCGTTTAACAAATGGTATGGAAGTAACTGCTTATATTCCAGGTATTGGTCACAGTTTACAAGAACACAGTACTGTATTAATCCGTGGCGGTCGTGTTAAGGATTTACCAGGTGTTCGTTATCATATAATTCGTGGTGCTCTTGATACTACAGGTGTAGCTAACCGTATGCAAGGTCGTTCTAAATACGGTGCTAAGAGACCAAAACAAAAATAATAAATATAATTAATAAAGGAGGAAAAGCTCATGCCTCGTAAGGGTCATATTGCTAAAAGAGATGTACTTCCTGATCCAATATATAATTCTAAGTTAGTTACTAGAACTATCAATGCAATTATGTTAGATGGTAAAAAAGGTTGTGCACAAACAATTTTATATAACGCTTTAGACCGTGTTAAAGAACAAACAGGTCAAGATGCTTTAGAAGTATTTAATAAAGCTTTAGAAAACATTATGCCAGTATTAGAAGTAAAGAGTCGTCGTATTGGTGGACAAAACTATCAAGTTCCAGTTGAAGTTCGTCCAGAACGTAAACAAACTTTAGGTCTAAGATGGTTAGTAAAATACGCTAGATTACGTAATGATAAAACAATGGAAGAGAAATTAGCAAAAGAGATAATTGATGCATCTAATGGTCTTGGTGGTGCTTGCAAGAAACGCGAAGACACTCATAAGATGGCTGAAGCAAATAAAGCATTTGCTCATTATCGTTGGTAATTTCTTGAGGAGTGAATACATATGGCAAGACAATTTCCGTTAGAAAAAACTCGTAATATCGGTATCATGGCTCACATTGATGCTGGTAAAACAACTACAACTGAACGTATCTTATTCCATACTAAGAAGATTCACAAAATTGGGGAAACTCATGATGGTGCTTCAACTATGGACTGGATGGCTCAAGAACAAGAACGTGGTATTACTATCACTTCAGCTGCAACAACAGCTATTTGGAATAATTACCGTGTAAATATTATTGATACTCCAGGACACGTAGACTTTACAGTTGAAGTTTCTCGTTCATTACGTGTATTAGATGGTGCTGTTACAGTATTAGATGGTCAAGCTGGTGTTGAACCACAAACTGAAACTGTATGGCGTCAAGCTACTGAATACAATGTTCCAAGAATTGTATTCGTTAATAAAATGGATAAAATCGGTGCTGACTTTGCTTATTCAGTTAGCACAATTCATGATCGTTTAGGTGCTACTGCAGCTGCTATTCAATGGCCAATTGGTGCTGAAAGCGACTTCAAAGGCCAAGTAGATTTAATCACTATGAAAGCTTATATCTACGATGGTGAACAACATGAAAATTATACAGAAACTGAAATTCCTGCTGATTTAGTAGATATTTGTCAAGAAAAACGTGAAGTATTAATCGACACATTATCTCAATTTGATGATGAATTAGCTATGGCTTATTTAGAAGGCGAAGAAATTTCGGTTGAAAAATTAAAATCAGTAATTCGTCAAGCTACTTTAAAAGTAGAATTCTTCCCAGTTCTTTGTGGTTCTGCCTTCAAGAATATGGGTGTTAAGAAAATGCTTGATGCCGTTATTGACTACCTTCCTTCTCCACTAGAAGTTGAAGATATTTACGCTCATAAACCAGATGGTAGCCAAGTTAAATTAGAAATTAAAGATGACGCTCCATTTGCTGCTTTAGCATTCAAAGTTGTTGCTGACCCATTCGTTGGTAGATTAACATATTTCCGTGTATATGCAGGTAAATGTGAATCTGGTTCTTATATTAAGAATACAACTAAAGGTGTTAAAGAAAGATTAGGCCGTATCATGCAAATGCATGCAAATCACCGTGAAGAAATTAAAGAAGTTTATTGTGGTGATATCGCTGCGGCAGTAGGTTTCAAAAACACTACAACTGGTGATACATTAGCTGATGAAAAAGGCGATATTATCTTAGAAAAGATGGTATTCCCAGAACCAGTTATTAACGTAGCTGTTGAACCTAAAACAAAAGCTGATCAAGAAAAAATGACTAACGCTTTATTAAGATTAGCAGAAGAAGATCCAACATTTAGAACATACACTGATGTTGAAACTGGTCAAACAATCATCGCTGGTATGGGTGAATTACACTTAGATATTATCGTTGATCGTATGAAAAGAGAATATGGTGTAGTAGCTAATGTTGGTGCACCACAAGTTTCTTATCGTGAAACAATCACTAAAGAAGCTGATGTTGAAGGTAAGTTTATCCGTCAATCAGGTGGTCGTGGTCAATATGGTCACGTTTGGATTCATTTCGAACCTAATAAAGATAAAGGTTATGAATTCGTTGATAAGATTGTTGGTGGTGTAATTCCTCGTGAATACATCCCAGTAGTAGATAAAGGTTTACAAGAATCATTACCTAATGGTATTTTAGCTGGTTATCCATTAATTGATATTAAAGCAACTTTATTTGATGGTTCTTACCATGAAGTTGACTCTTCAGAAATGGCTTTCAAAGTAGCTGCTGGTTTAGCTTTAAAAGCTGCTAAAGAAAAATGTGCACCAGTTATTCTTGAACCTATTATGGAAGTAGACGTAATCGTTCCAGAAGAATATATTGGTAACGTTATTGGTGATTTAACAAGCCGTCGTGGTAGATTAGATAGCCAAGAAAAACGTGGTAATGGTGTTAAAATTAGAGCTTATGTACCATTAGCTGAAATGTTCGGTTACGCTACATCATTACGTTCAAATTCACAAGGCCGTGGTAATTTCACTATGCAAATGCATCACTATGAAATTTGTCCTCGTAGTGTTCAAGAAGAAATTATCAAAGCTAGAGGTTAATATTTGTTAAAATATTAAGGTATTACTTGATTTTACCAATCATATTTAGTAAAATAGATATGATAAATTTAATCAAGATGATTAAAATATATTAGGAGGACCATTATAATGGCAAAGGAAAAATATGTTCGTACAAAACCACATGTTAACATTGGTACAATTGGCCACGTTGACCATGGTAAAACTACATTAACTGCAGCTATTACTAACGTATTAGCTAAAAAAGGTTTAGCTCAAGCTAAAGCTTATGATGCTATCGACGCTGCTCCAGAAGAAAAAGCTCGTGGTATCACTATCAACTCAGCACACGTTGAATATGAAACTGACAAACGTCACTATGCACACGTAGACTGTCCAGGACATGCCGATTATGTTAAAAACATGATCACTGGTGCAGCTCAAATGGATGGTGCTATCTTAGTTATCGCAGCTACAGATGGACCTATGGCTCAAACTCGTGAACACATCTTATTAGCTCGTCAAGTAGGTGTACCTAGAATTGTTGTATTCTTAAATAAATGCGATATGGTTGATGATGAAGAATTAATCGACTTAGTAGAAATGGATACACGTGAATTATTAAGCGAATACGGTTTCCCTGGTGACGATACTCCAATCGTTCGTGGTTCAGCTTTAGGCGCTTTAAATGGCGAACCTAAATGGGTAGAAAAAGTAGAAGAATTAATGAATATCGTTGATGAATACATTCCTACACCAGATCGTGAAACTGACAAACCATTCTTAATGCCTATCGAAGACGTTATGACAATCACTGGTCGTGGTACAGTAGTTACTGGCCGTGTTGAACGTGGTACAGTTAAAGTAGGTGACACTGTTGAAATCGTTGGTATCCATGAAACTCAATCTTCAGTAGTTACTGGTCTTGAAATGTTCAGAAAAATGCTTGATCAAGCTGAAGCTGGTGACAACATCGGTGTATTATTACGTGGTATTTCACGTGAACAAGTACAACGTGGTCAAGTATTAGCTAAACCAAAATCAGTTCACCCACATCACAAATTCAAAGCTCAAGTTTACGTATTAACTAAAGAAGAAGGTGGCCGTCATACTCCATTCTTCTCTAACTATCGTCCACAATTCTATTTCCGTACAACTGACGTTACAGGTGTAATCACTCTTGAACCAGGTGTAGAAATGGTAATGCCAGGCGATAATACTGTTATGACTGTTGAATTAATTCACCCAATCGCAATTGAAAATGGTACAAAATTCTCAATTCGTGAAGGTGGCCACACTGTAGGTGCTGGTTCAGTTACTGAAATTATCGAATAATTTTAATGATTAACTCGTCTTCGGACGAGTTTTTCTTTTTTAAGGGCTTAGCCCTTTTCTTTTTTTGTCAATAAATGGTATAATAACAAATTAAAGGAGTGGATGTTATGATTGATTCTCATTCACATATTTATGATGATGCCTTTAAAGAAGATTATTTTGAAACAATTAATAGAGCTAAAATAGCTGGTGTTAAAAAAATAATTCTAGTTGGCTTTAGTGAGGATACTAATTTAATTAGTTATAATGAAATGTTAAAACACCAAGGCTTCTTATATTCAACATGTGGAATACATCCTAGTGAAGTCGATGAAAATTATAAAAATAAATTAATTAATCTAGAAAAATTTATTCATGAACATAAGACTTATGCCATTGGTGAATGTGGTTTAGATTATCATTATGACATTACTTATAAAGAAGAACAGAAGCTATGTTTCATTGAACAAATTAAATTAGCTATTAAACATGATTTACCAATTATAGTTCATTCAAGAGATGCTATTAATGATACATATGAAATATTAAAAGAATTTAAAGGTCAGGTAAGAGGAGTTATGCATTGCTTTAGTTCTTCATATGAAATGGCTTTAAAGTTTATAGAATTAGGTCTTTATATTTCTCTTGGTGGGCCTGTTACTTTTAAAAATGCTAAAGAGCCAAAAAGAGTGGCTACTTTAATACCTATTGAATCTTTATTAATTGAAACGGATTCACCTTATTTAGCCCCAACACCTTATAGGGGTAAAAGAAATGAAAGTAGTTATCTACCTTTGATTTTAGAAGAAATTGGTAAATTACGTAATATAGATATTAAAGAATTAGAAACAATTATTGATAATAATACTTTAAAATTATTTAAATTGGAGGATTAAAAATGCGAAATTTAAGTAAAATAATGTTAGCGTGTTTAGGACTTTTTGCTTTAAGTAGCTGTAATTTAGGTTTTAGTGATCCTAATGTTCAAATAAATACCATTGAAAATGAAAACACTAATGTAATTCAAGTTCAAAATGAATTAACTAAAACAATTGAAGAAGTAAGTAAAAGTGCAGTTGGTATTAGAGTTAGTGCTGGTAATAGAGCTGCAATTGGTAGTGGTGTAATTTATAAAGCCATAGATGAAGATACTGATAAAACTATGACTAGTGAAACTAAAATAGCTTTATGTTATGTTGTTACTAATGAACATGTGGTTAATTTAGATGGCAATAAACAAACTAGTTACCGTATTTATGTTGGCGAGGACACTTATTATAAGGCTGATTTATTAGGTAGTGATCCCGTTAATGATTTAGCGGTTTTAACTTTTAAATGCCCGGTTAATACTGAAGGTCTTCAACCTATTAAAGGTTTCTATAATGAAGATGGTGAAGAAACGATAACAGATATAGCGAAAGTTGGCAGTTATGTTGTAGCGATTGGTTGTCCTTTAGATTTAGATAATTTCAATTATCCAACATTTGGCTTAGTAGGAAAAGTTAGTTTAAATGCTATTAATCATTCTGCTCCAATTAATCCAGGTAATAGTGGTGGTGGCCTATTTAATACTAGTGGTCGTCTAATTGGTATTAATGTATCAAAAATGACAACTATTACAGAAACTGATGAAAATGGTAATATAATAGAAGTACCAATTGATGGTATTGGTGAAGCTATTCCTGTTTGGACAGTAAGAAGTGTAGTGGAAGATATCGAAGCTTCACATACAGTTATAGAAAGACCACAATTAGGAATTACGGTAACTAATCTAAATGCCACATTAAATGATGAGGATTATGACAAATTACCAAACAATCAAGTTGCAGGTATTTATATTCAAGCAGTTGAACCATTAGGCAATGGTGTTAAGTTAAATGGTGTTGATGAGCAAGATAATAAATATAACGGCCTTAAAGCTGGTGATATTATTTATAAGATTAATGATAATATAGTTTCTAGGTCAGATGAATTAAAGTATTATTTAAATGATATGATAGTAGGCGATAAAGTCACATTAGTTGTTTATCGTAAAGTTGTTGATAATTTAGACAATACTTTAGATAGATGGGAAATTATTACTTTTTCCGGGATTTTAGGATAATATGGTTGATTTTTTAAGACGTAAATTTATTAAAAATTATGAAGATGTAACTAACCAAAAAGTTAGAGATGCGCATGGGAAATTAGCTTGTGTAGGAGGTATCATTTCTAATTTAGTGTTATTTATCATGAAATTTACTATTGGTTTATTAACTGGTAGTGTATCTATTGTTGGTGATAGTGTTAATAATATTTCGGATATGGGTAGTTCAGTAGTTACTTTAATTGGTTTTAAAATGTCTAACGCTCCAGCTGATAAAGAACATCCTTATGGACATGAACGTATTGAATATATAGCAGGCTTAATTGTTAGTATTATAATTTTGGTAGTTGGTTTTCAATTATTAATGCAGTCTATAACAGCTATTAAAGATAACACCAAAAGTGAACTTTCGATAGTTGCGTTTATTATTTTAGGTATTTCCATAATTATTAAATTATTACAAGGATTATTTTATAAACAAATAGGTAAAAAAATTAATTCAGTTGCTTTAGAAGCGACGGCTGCAGATTCTATTAATGACGTTGTTTCTACTAGTGTTATTTTGATAGGCAGTCTTATTATTTATTTCTTTCCTAATATTCCTTTTTCATTAGATGGTGTTTTAGGTATTTTAGTGGCTATTTTTATTCTAATTAGTGGTATTAAAATGGTTAAAGAAACAGTTGATCCGTTAATTGGGGTAACTCCTGACCATGAATATATCCAAAATATATTAAATGATATTAAAAAATATAAAGTAGTATTAGGTGTCCATGATGTAAGATGTCATATGTATGGACCAACTAAATCATTTATGACTTTACATGTGGAAGTGGATAGTTCAAAAGATTTATTGCTTATTCATGATGAGATAGATAATATTGAAAGAGAAATCGGCAACAAATATCAACTAGAATTAACAATTCATATGGATCCAATCGATATTAATGATAAATATAGTTTAGAATTAAAAGCTAAATTAACTATTTTAATGGATGAATTAAATCTTCATTTCCATGATTTTAGAATTGTTAAAGGTGATAGCCATACTAATGTTTTATTTGATGTTGTAGTTCCTTTTAAATATAAATTAACAGAAGAAGAGATTAAAACAAAAGTAGAAGAATATTTTAAAGATAATAAACAAAAACTATATTTTATAATTAATTTTGATGGTGAATACATTGATTAGTTATATTTTGATTTTAAAGAAGCTTAGTAAAGGGGAAGTCCTAAGTAAACATGATTTAAGGATAGTTAAGTCTTATTTAGGACTTTCTTTTACTAATTTAGAAATTATGGGTTTAATTTTTAGTTTTATTCTTTTAGTTGTTGGTGTTATCTTTCATTTTTTAAATATCTATTTATATTTAGAAGTTATTTTTTACATAATGGCGATATTAACAGTTGTTTATATAATGCCAATACCAGCTATTTATGAAAAGCTTTATCTAATAAATTTAAATATATTTTTAGAAGTTTCCCTATCTTCATATAAAGATATGCATTTTAAAGCTGTTAATTTTAATAACCATACTAAATTTAATATAAATAAGAAGATTGTTTATTTCATTTATGATGATTTTTATTTTTATATTAAAGAAGATGTTTTAGTTAGAGAAGAAATTAAAAAATTCAAAAAAAGTTATATTTTTAAATATCCAGATTTAAATAGTGTTAATAAAGAGCCTATTTTCTTTAAGTTAAGTGATATTTTATCTTTTGAGGGCAAAGGTGATGGTGCTTTTTCTAGTAGTGATTTTTTAGATATTATTAATTATGATAAAGAAAGACCCACTAATTTTAAATTAAATTTAAACAATTTAAAGACGTTAGAGCTAAGTAATGACATCTACCCTTACTTTAAAAATTTAATTAGTGAACGAGAAGCCTAATATAGGCTTTTTTTCTTATAACTAAAACGAAAAAATCGTATTTTATTGTTGCAATTGAGAAGTTAATTTGCTATAATACCAAAGCACGTATAAAGCGTGGGTGGGAGGATTTATCCGTTAGACCACATCATTGAAAGAAGGAGGAAAAAAAGATGGCTAAGAAAGTTGTTAAAGTTGTAAAACTACAAATTCAAGCCGGCAAAGCTAATCCAGCGCCACCAGTTGGTCCAGCATTAGGCCAAGCAGGCGTTAATATCCCAGGCTTCTGTTCTCAATTCAATGAACAAACTAAAGATAAAATGGGATACGTACTACCTGTAGTAATTTCAGTGTACGAGGATCGTTCTTTTACATTTGTTGTAAAAACTCCACCAGCTTCTGACTTATTAAAGAAAGCTGCTGGTATTGAAAAAGGCTCTGGCAACCCTAAAGCAAATAAGGTTGGCAAAGTATCTAAAGACAAGGTAATGGAAATTGCCAAAATGAAAATGCCTGATTTAAACGCAAACGATGTTGAAGCTGCCGCTCGTATTATCGAAGGTACAGCTAGAAACATGGGTATTGTTGTTGAATAGTTATTTTCAAGGTTGTTAAAACAGCCTAAATTTGTGGGAGGAAAATCCCGCTTATACCACATTTTAGGAGGATAAATATGAAAAGAGGAAAAAAATACGTAGAAGCTCTTAAATTAGTTGACCAAACTAAAGTATATAGTGCTAAAGAAGCTTTAGACTTAGCTTGCAAAACATCAACTACTAAATTCGACGCTTCTATTGATGTTGCTTTCCGTTTAAATCTTGATCCACGTAAGGCTGAACAAAACATTCGTGGTGCCATTGTATTACCTAATGGTACTGGTAAAACTCGTAAAGTTTTAGTTTTATGCCGTGGAGCTAAACAAGCTGAAGCACAAAACGCTGGAGCTGATTATGTTGGTGATAGCGAATATATTCAAAAGATTAACCAAGGTTGGTTTGATTTTGATGTTATCGTAGCTACTCCAGATATGATGGGTGAATTAGGTCGTTTAGGTCGTGTACTTGGTCCTAAAGGTTTAATGCCAAACCCTAAAACTGGTACAGTAACTATGGATGTTGCTAAAGCTGTAGCAGAGATTAAAAATGGTAAAGTTGAATATAGACCTGATAAAGTAGGTAATATTCAAATGACTATCGGTAAAGCATCATTTGGTGCCGTTAAATTAGCTCAAAACTTAAGAGCAGTTTATGACACTTTAATGCGTGTACGCCCTTCAACAGTTAAGGGTGCATATATTAAAAATGTATCTGTTGCCTCTACAATGGGTCCTGGTGTTAAATTAAATCCAGACACTATTGTTGAAGCTACTAAATAAATATTGTTTTTACCAAAGACAGTAGGTGTGCGTAAGCACTTAATTTCTACCGAGGTAGAATAAAGATTAAAAAAATCTTCTTTCTATTTCGGAGAGAAGATTTTATTATTTTGTGGAGGTGTCACATGAATAGTTCAGTAGAACTAAAAGTTAACCAAGTTAATGAATTGGTTGAAAAGATGAAATCATCAAAATCTGTGGTAGCCTTTAAATATCAAGGTCTTAGCGTAGAAAAATTCATGCAATTACGTAGAGATATGCGTTCACATGGTTGTGAAGTAGCTGTTATTAAAAATAACATCTCTCGTAGAGCTGCAAAAGAATGCGGTTATGATGGATTTGCTGATTTAATCGCTGGCCCACTTGCTTTAATTTTTGCAAGTGAAGATATGGTTGCCCCAGCAAAAGAAATTTTCAAATTTGCTAAGGACAACTCAATGGTTGAAGTTGTTACTGGTGTTGTTGATGGTGATGTTTATGACTATGCTAAATTAGAACAATTATCTAAGTTACCATCATACGAAACATTATTAACTCAATTAGCAGCTGGTATGTTAGGTACTGTAAGTCAACTTGCTATCGGCTTAAATATGTTAGTTGAACAAAAAGAAAGTAGTCAAGCTTAATTATTATTAATTGGAGGAAAAGAAAATGGCTAAATTAACAAAAGAACAATTTATTGAATCATTAAAAGAAATGACTATTCTTGAAGTAAAAGAATTAGTAGATGCTATGAAAGAAGAATTTGGTATCGACCCAACTGCAGTAGCTGCTGCTCCTGCTCAAGGTGGCGAAACTTCTGCAGCTGCTGAAAAAACTGAATTCGATGTAGTTTTAAAAGCTGCTGGTGCTAGCAAATTAAATGTAATTAAAGTTGTAAAAGAAGTTACTGGTTTAGGTTTAAAAGAAGCTAAAGATTTAGTAGACAATGCTCCTAAAGCTGTTAAAGAAAAAGTAAGCAAAGCAGAAGCTGATGAATTAAAACAAAAATTAGAAGCTGCTGGTGCTGAAGTAGAAGTTAAGTAATTTTGGAGGTAAAAGGGCATTTGCCCTTTTATTTTTTTTATGAGTCATTATTACGATCAAACGCAAACATCTAAATCAAATCCTAAGACATTTACTTTTAATTATCGTAATTTGGAATTTGTTTTTAAAACTGATAGTGGTGTCTTTTCTAAAAATTATATTGATTTTGGTAGTTATCTATTAATCGATAATTATGAGCCAAATAGTTTAGAAGGGCCTGTTTTAGATATGTGTTCTGGTTATGGAGTTATTGGTATAGTATTAAAAAAGCTTTATAATTTAGATGTTTATCAAACAGATATTAATTTACGTTGTTATAATTTAAATAAAGATAATTTATTATTAAATAATGTTGAAACTAAGCTTTTTACTGGCAACTTGTATGAAAACTTACCAGAATGTAAGTTTAAAGATATTTTAGTAAATCCGCCTATTAGAGCTGGCAAAGAAATTGTCTTTGCTATTTATAAAGGGGCTTATGAACGACTAATGGAAAGAGGGGCTTTATATGTAGTAATTCAAAAGAAACAAGGAGCACCTTCAACCATTAAGTGTCTTGAAAATTTATTTTCTAAAGTTTCTATTATTAATCATAAGAAAGGGTATTACATAATAAAAGCAGAAAGGTTGTGATTTTCTTGCAAAGAGTAAAGAAATTAACAGAAGGAGAACCTTTAAAACTAATACTATTATTTTCTTTACCACTTATGCTAGGCAATGTTTTTAATCAGTTATATTATGTGATTGATGCTGCTATTGTTGGTAAATTTGTAGGAACTGATGCATTATCAGCTGTAGGAGCTACCGATTGGCTTAATTATTTATTTACATCTATTGTTTTGTTATTTCCACAAGGATTTGGCATTTTAATCGCTAAGGCTTTTGGGAAAAAAGATCAAAATACTTTAAAATTAGCCATTCAAAATAGTATATTTTTAAGTATAATTATTGCTATTTTAGTAGTTTTAATTGGTGAATTAAGTTTACGTCACTTTTTAGTGATGATGCATACACCTGATGAAATATTAGATTTAGCAGTCTTATATTTAAAAATTATTATTTATGGCGTTCCTTTAAATATGTTATTTCAAATAAATGCTAGTATTTTAAGAAGTTTTGGTGATAGTAAATCACCATTAATTGCAATGATAGTAGCGGCCTTATTAAATATAGGTTTAGACTTATTATTTGTTATAACTTTTAATATGGGGATTGCCGGAGCAGCGATAGCTACTATTATTAGTCAAGGGGCTAGTGGCCTAGTAGTTTTATTTTTTGTAATTAAGCATAAATTGGTTAGTTTAAAAGGATTTAGAATTGATTTAAAAATAATAAAAGAATTAGTTATTCTGGCTTTACCAGTAGCTATGCAAGGGGTAATTATTTCAATTGGTGGTTTATTTGTTCAAAATGTCATTAATAGTTTTGGGAAAGTATTTATCGCTGGTTGTACAGCTTCTAATAAGTTATATGGTATGCTTGAAATTTGTGCCACTTCATTTGGTTTAGCAATGACTACTTATGTAAGTCAAAATTATGGAGCTAAAAATTTTAAAAGAATTTTAGAAGGTGTCAATAAAGGGGCTGTATTAGCTGTCTTTATGTCTATTTTTATTAGTGTAGCAGTTATTTTCCTAGGTGACTATTTAATAAGTTTCTTCGTCAAAGAAGGGGAAGCAAATCGTGTAGAGGTAATAAAAGTTGGTTATGATTATATAAAAGTTATGGCTTATGCTTTAAGCACATTATATTTATTATATACTTATAGAAGTGCATTACAGGGGTTAGGAAATACAGTTATTCCGATGCTTTCTGGAGTAGTAGAATTAGTAATGCGTATTAGCTTTGCTTATACTTTACCAAGTGTTTTTGCTGAACTTGGTGTTTATCTAACTGAAGTTTTCGCGTGGATAGGTGCTTGTATGTTACTAATTCCATCTTTCTACATTGTTTATCAAAGAAAAAAGCATTTTGTTGAGTATGAATTGGCTTCTTTTAATGGCTAACATTAATTATAAACTAAAAGAGTTTTTTGTTGAAAACTCTTTTTATTTTTGTTGACTATTTGCTTGATGTAGCGTATAATTATAAAATGCATAATTAGTGGGATAAGTGCGCCTATATTCCATTAATATACTAATTTAAGGGGTGTATTTATGAACTATAAAGTTGTTCAATATGGTAAAAAATCTGAACGTAGAAACTATTCTAAAATTAGAACAGATGTTGATATTCCTGATTTAGTAGAAATTCAAACTAAATCATTTGATCAATTTGTGAAAACTGGTTTAAAAGAGTTATTAGCCGATGTTTCACCCATTGAATCATTTAACCATCAGTTAAAAATTTATTTTGATGATTATTATTTTGATGAACCAAAATATGGTATTGTTGATTGTAAACTCCGTGATATCAATTATTCACGTCCTTTAAAGGTTAAAGTTCGTCTTGAAAAAGCGAATACAGGTGAACAAATTGAAAAAGAATTATTCATGGGTGATATTCCTTACATGACCCCAGTTGGGACATTTATCATTAATGGTGCTGAACGTGTTATCATTTCCCAAATTGTTAGATCTTCTGGTGTTTATTATGCTAAAGAAGTAGATAAGAAGACCGGTGATATTAAATTTAGTGGTCAAATTATTCCTACACGTGGTGCATGGATTAATTATGAAATGGGTAGCCGTGATGTTTGGTATGCTGAATTAGATCGTTCTAAAAAGATTCCTTTAACAACGGTTTTAAGAGCTTTTGGTTTAGATACTAACGAAAAAATCATTAATTTATTTGGTGAAGATGAACATTTTAACGCTACTTTTGAAAAAGATGATTCAACTAACTCAGAAGATGCGGTAAAACTTGTTTATGCGAAGTTAAGAGTAGGCGAAGAAAATGTACCTACAGATGGCGCAAGAAGATTATTAAAAGAACGTTTCTTTGATGACAAACGTTATGACTTACAAAAAGTTGGTCGTTATAAATATAATATTAAATTAGACATTTTCCAAAGAGTTAAAGGCTTAACCTTAGCACAAGATGTAGTTTGCAAAGATGATATTTTTGATGACGAAACTGGCGAATTAAAATTAGAAAAAGGCACAGTAATTGCGCCTAAAGGTGCGGTTATTGAAGGAGAAGTATTGGAAACTTTAAAAGCTAATAGAGCAGCTTTTAGAGAAGTTATTGATTTAGGTAATACTTTAGATCAAGATCCTTATTGCGAAATTTTATATGTTAACACTTCTCATGAAGAAAACATTAAAGTTATTGGTAACGATTCTCGTGAACAAGCATTACACATTACTTTATCTGATATTATTGCCTCTTTATCTTATTATTTTAATTTATATAAAGGTATTGGTACTTTAGATGATATCGATCATTTAGGTAATCGTCGTTTACGTTTAATTGGTGAATTATTAAAGAATCAATTTAGAATTGGTTTTGCTAAGTTAGAAAAGAGTGTTGTTGATAGAATGTCTACTGTTGACATTAATGAAGCAACTCCTGAAAATTTAATTAATATTAAACCATTAACTTCATCTTTAAAAGAATTCTTTGGTTCAAGCCAATTATCACAATTCATGGATCAAATTAATCCACTTGCGGAAATTACTCAAAAACGTCGTATTTCAGCTTTAGGTAGTGGTGGTATTGCCCGTGATAGAGCGAGTGTTGAAGTTCGTGACGTTCACAATTCTCACTATGGTAGAATGTGTCCGATTGAAACACCAGAAGGTCCATCAATTGGTTTAATTACTTCTTTAGCTACTTATGCTAAGGTTAATGAATATGGTTTCATTGAATCTCCTTATTTCGTAGTTAAAGAAGATGAAAACGGCCTAAAGTATGTAAGTGATGAGATTAAATATTTATCTGCTGATAAAGAAGAAGGCGTTGTTATTGCTTCTGCGTCAACTAAGTTAGATGAAAAAGGCCATATTTTAGATGAAAAAGTAATTGGTCGTCGTAATGGTGAAACAGAAATGGTGGCACCAGAAGAAGTTAATTATATGGACGTTTCCCCTAAACAAATTGTTTCTGTTGCAGCTGCGTGCGTTCCTTTCTTGGAACACGATGATGCAACTCGTGCTTTAATGGGTGCAAACATGCAACGTCAAGCGGTACCTATTATTAATCCAGAAAGCCCAATTGTTGGTACAGGTATGGAATATAGAGCTGCTAAGGACTCTGGTAGTGCTTTAATTTGTACTGGTGATGGTATAGTAGTTTATGCTGATGCTAAACATATTAAAGTTAAAGAAGATGATGGTCATATTGAAACATATGAATTATATCAATTCTTACGTTCTAACTCTGCAACTGCTAATATGCAACGTCCAATTGTTAAAGTTGGCGAAAGAGTAGAAAAAGGTGATATCATTGCCGATGGTCAAGCTATGAAAGATGGCGAACTTGCTTTAGGTCGCAATGTTAGAGTAGCTTTCATGACTTGGGATGGTTACAACTATGAAGATGCCGTTATCATGAGTGAAAGAATGGTATATGATGATGTTTATACATCTTTACATATTGATGAATATCAAATTGAAGCTCGTGATACAAAATTAGGTAAAGAAGAATTCACAACTGAAATACCTAATGTTGGCGAAGATATGATCGCTCACTTAGATGAACATGGTATTGTTATTCCAGGTACAGAAGTTAAAGAAGGCGACATTTTAGTTGGTAAAATTACTCCTAAAGGTGTTAGTGAACCTACCCCAGAAGAAAAATTATTACTTGCTATTTTTGGTGAAAAGTCACGTGAAGTTAGAGATACTTCTTTAAAAGTACCTCATGGTGGTGGTGGTATTGTTCAATCAATTCAACACTTCAAGAAATCTAATGGTGATGAACTTGCGCCAGGGGTAAATGAAGTAGTTAGAGTATATGTTGTTCAAAAACGTAAGATTAAAGTTGGTGACAAGATGGCTGGTCGTCATGGTAATAAAGGTGTTATTTCTAACATTTTACCAGTTGAAGATATGCCATTTACAGCTGATGGTCAACCAATTGATATTATGTTAAATCCGCAAGGTGTTCCTTCACGTATGAATATCGGTCAAGTTCTAGAACTTCATCTAGGTATTGCGGCCAAAAAATTAGGTATTAAAGTAGCTACGCCAGTATTTGATGGTGCTACTATTGAAGATATTGAAGAAATTATGAAAGAAGCTAATCTACCATATGATGGTAAAGAAGTTTTATATGATGGTAGAAGTGGTGAACCTTTCGAAAATAAAGTTAATGTTGGTATTATGTACTTCGTTAAATTACATCACATGGTTGATGATAAGTTACACGCAAGATCAGTTGGTCCTTATACATTAGTTACTCAACAACCAATGGGTGGTAAAGCTCAAAACGGTGGTCAACGTTTTGGTGAAATGGAAGTTTGGGCTTTAGAAGCTTATGGTGCATCTCATACTTTACAAGAAATGTTAACAGTAAAATCTGATGACATTGTTGGTAGAAATAAAGTATTTAGAGCTATTACTGATGGTACAGCTATTCCAGAACCAGCTATTCCAGAATCATTTAGAGTATTAACTCGTGAGTTACAATCATTAGCTATTCATGTTGAATTAATTAATGAAGATGGTGTTGATGAAGCTAATCAATCTATCGTTGATTATGGTGTAGATGATGTTATTTCTAAATTAGGTATGTAGTGGAGGAAAAGCATGGCAAAACATTATAAATATATAAAAATCGGCTTAGCTTCACCAGAAGAAATTTTATCATGGTCACATGGTGAAGTTAAGAAACATGAAACTATCAATTATCGTACTTTAAAACCAGAACCAGATGGTCTTTTCTGTGAAAAGATTTTTGGTCCGATGAAAGATTACCAATGCGCTTGTGGTAAATCTAAAAGAAGTACAGATAAAGGTAAAGTGTGTGAAAAATGTGGTGTAGAATTAACTGAATCTAAAGTAAGAAGAGAACGTTTAGGACATATTGTTTTAGCTAGTCCAGTTGTTCATACTTGGTTTTTAAAGAATACACCTTCACCACTAGCAATTTTATTAGATATTAAAAATAAAGATTTAGAAAGTATTGTTTATTTTGCTTCATATATTGTTATTGATCCAGGCAAAACTCCACTTGCTAGAAAAGAAATTTTAGATGAAGCTAAATATTCAGAAATGTATGAAAAATATGGTAATACTTTCGTGGCTTTAACAGGTGCAGAAGCCGTTAAGAAATTATTACAAGAAATTGATTTACAAAAAGAAGCTCAAAATTTAAGAAAGAAATTAAAAACAGCTTCTAAACAACGTCGTGATAATGTAATTAAACGTTTAGAAATTGTTGAATCTTTCTTAAATTCAACTAATAAACCCGAATGGATGGTTTTAACAATTTTACCAGTTATTCCACCAGACTTAAGACCAATGGTCCAATTAGATGGTGGTAGATTTGCGACTACTGACTTAAATGATTTATATCGTCGTATTTTAAATAGAAATAATCGTTTAAAGAAACAAATTGAACAAGGTGCACCTCACCTTATTACTAAAAATGAAAAGAGAATGTTACAAGAAGCAGTTGATGCTTTAATTGATAATTCTAAACGTGGTAAACGCCAAGTTGTTGAAAAGAACCATCATTTAAAGAGCTTATCAGATATGCTTCGTGGTAAACAAGGTCGTTTCCGTCAAAACTTACTTGGTAAGCGTGTTGATTATTCAGGACGTTCAGTTATCGTTGTTGGTCCAAGTTTAAAAATGTACCAATGCGGTATTCCTAGAGAAATGGCTTTAACATTATTTAAACCATTTGTTATTCATGAATTAGTTAAGCTTAAAAATGGTCAATTATCAGTTCCAGCAGCTAAACGTTGTTGTGAAAGACAAGAAGATATTGTATGGGGGATTTTAGAAAATGTAGTACGTGAACATCCGGTATTATTAAACAGAGCCCCTACATTACACCGTTTAGGTATTCAAGCCTTTGAACCAGTTTTAATTGAAGGTAAAGCTATTAGACTTCATCCATTAGTTTGTACAGCGTTTAATGCTGACTTTGATGGTGACCAAATGGCTGTCCATGTACCTTTATCTTTAGAAGCACAAGCTGAAGCACGTCTTTTAATGTTAGCTTCTAATAACATTTTAAATCCGAAAGATGGTAAACCAGTAGTTACACCATCACAAGATATGGTACTTGGAAACTACTATTTAACAATTGAAAGAAAAGGTGAACCAAACGAAGGCCATTTCTTTAAAGATTATGAAGAAGCTTATTTAGCTTATAAAAATAATGAAATTACTCTTCATACACGTATTTTTGTTGATCCTAGTTATTTACCAGAATCTAGATATAGTGCTAAACATAAAGGCGCATATTTATTTACAACAATAGGTAAAATGATTTTTAACACTATCATTCCTGTTGATTTCCCTTATTTAAATGAAGCTTCTGAAGATAATTTAACTATAGAAACTCCTGATAAATATTTCTTTAATCCAAAGAAAGATAATTATCAAGAAATGTTAGATAGACCAGAAGTAGAACCATTTAAAAAGAAATTCTTAGCAAGAATCATTGCCGAAGTATTTAAGAAACATCAAATTACAGAAACTTCAGCAATGTTAGATAGATTAAAAGATATGGGCTTCCATTATTCTACTAAATCAGGTATCACTATCTCTATGGTTGACGTTATTAACTGTAAAGGTAAGGATGAAAGAATTAAACAAGCTGATGAAAAAGTAGATCGTATTGAAGAAGCTTATGAACTTGGTTTATTAACAGAAGCAGAACGTAAAAAGTTAATTAAAGAAGAATGGACAATCACTCGTGATGAAATTGAAGATGATGTATGGAGTGAATTAAAGAGTCATCGTGATAATGCAATTTTCATGATGGCTGATAGTGGTTCACGTGGTAGTTCTTCAAACTTTGCCCAATTAGCTGGTATGCGTGGTTTGATGAATAACACAGCTGGTGAAGCTATTGAAGTGCCAGTTAAGGCTAACTTCCGTGAAGGTCTATCAGTATCTGAATTCTTCATTTCTACTCACGGTGCTCGTAAAGGTTCTACTGATACTGCTTTAAAGACTGCAGAATCTGGTTATTTAACTAGACGTTTAGTAGACGTATCACAAGATGTAATTATTTCAAAAGTAGATTGCGGTACTGAACGTGGTATGTGGTTAGAAGATATTATGGGTGATGATGGTAAAGTAATTTTACCAGTTCATGAAAGAGCTATTGGTCGTTACGCCGCTCGTGATATTATTAACCCTGAAACTGGGGAAATATTATGTAAACGTAATGAAATGGTTGATGAAACTATCGCTGCTGAGATTAAAAAATGCGGTATTAAGAAATTATATTTAAGAACAAACTTAACTTGTGATTGTACAAACGGTGTTTGTATGAAATGTTATGGACGTAACCTTGCAACTAACAAATTAGTTGAAGTAGGTGAAGCTGTAGGTGTCGTAGCTGCTCAATCAATCGGTGAACCAGGTACCCAACTTACAATGCGTACTTTCCATACTGGTGGTGTTGCTTCAACTGCTGATATCACTCAAGGTTTACCACGTGTTCAAGAATTATTTGAAGCACGTAAACCAAAAGGTAAGGCAACTATCGCTGAAATCGATGGTACAGTTACTAATATTGAAAAAACAAAAGCCGGTCTATTAATAACTATTTTAGGTGAAGATGGCGAAGAAGAAAATGAAACTGTTGAAGTAACTAGTGAATTATTAGTTAAGGTTGGCGATAAAATTCAACGTGGTGATCGTTTAATTAAAGGCCCTATTGCTCCTAAAGAATTATTAAGAATTAAAGATGAAGAAGCTGTAGAAAAATATATTGTAGAAGAAGTTCAAAAAGTATATCGTGGTCAAGGTGTAGAAATTGGCGACAAACATATTGAAATTATTGTAAGACAAATGTTACGTAAATTATATGTTGTTAAAGAAGGTTCTTCTAACTTACTTCCTGGTCGTGACGTTTCTATTGAAGAATTCAAGAAGGCAACAAAACAAGCGATCGAAGTTGGTGGTGAATTACCAGTTGCTCGTCCAATTTTATTAGGTATCACTAAAGCAGCTTTAGCTTCAGATTCATTCTTATCTGCATGTTCATTCCAAGAAACAACTCGTATTTTAACAGCTGCAGCTATCAGATCAAAAGTAGATACATTACAAGGTCTTAAAGAAAATGTAATTATCGGTGGTTTAATTCCAGCTGGTACAGGTGTTTTACATGATAAAACATTTGAATGTATTCATAAACCTGTAGAAGAAGAGGAAGAAAAAGAAGTATTTATTCGTCAAGATGTTGAAGAAGATGATGATTTTGAGGATGAAGAATTAGAAGACGACTTTGACAATGATGAATACGATGAAGACGATGAATTTGATGATTTAGATGATGAATCATTAGATGAAGAATAATTGTTTTAAAAAGCTTATTTAGCAATTGCTAAATAGGCTTTTTTTTAAAAATAAAGCTATTAACTTAACCTTTAAAAATGGTATAATGATAATGTTTTGGAGGTATTTTTATGGATTATAAAAAGAGACGTCAAAATTTAATGGCAAAAATGAATGATAATAGTTTTCTATTATTTTTTAACAAGAGATTAAATAGTGATATGACAGCTTTTGATGTTGAACGTAATTTTTACTATTTTACAGGTATTAATGAGTTTGATAATATTTTATTAATTTATAAGAAACATAATGTTGCCAAAGAAATACTTTATTTAGCCCCTATTGACTTAAACGAAGAAAAATGGACAGGTAAAAAATTAAGAAAAGAAGAAGCAGAACAAATAGCTAATATAAAGGATGTTAGATATAACAATAATACTTTTATGACAGAGTTATTAGAACTATTAGATGAAAATAGTAAAATTTATTTTGTAGTAAAAGAAGGAGAAGCATTTAAATATAGTTATGAAAATAATTTTGCTTTAGAATTAGCTAATCATAAAAAAGTTACCATTACTTCAAGTAATGAAATGGTTAAATCTTTAAGAACAATTAAAGATGAAGAAGAAATTACCTTAATTAAAGAAGCTAATGAAATAACTAATAAAGGTATTTTAAATATTTTAAAACATTTAAAACCAGGATTAAAAGAATATCAAATTGAATCATATTTTGATCAAGCAATTAAATATTACGGTGCAACTGGCTTTTCTTTCCCAACAATTGCGGCTAGTGGTATAAATGCTACTTGCCTACATTACAACAGTAATCAAGGTGAACTTAAAGATGGTGATTTAATTCTTTTTGATTTAGGTGCTTCTTTAAATACCTATTGTGCTGATGTTTCAAGAACATTCCCTGTAAATGGCAAATTTACAGAATTACAAAAGAAAGTATATACAATCGTTTTAAATGCCCAAAAAATGATTGAAAATAAAGCTAGAATAGGCCTTACTACTAAAGATTTAAATCAAATGGTTATTGAATTTTATGCTAAAGAATTGAAAGAAATTGGTTTAATAAATAAAAAAGAAGAAGTCTTAAAATATTATTTCCATGGTGTAAGTCATCATATAGGTATGGATTGTCACGATTTTTGTTCATATGGACCGTTAGAAGCAGGTTCTATTATATCAAATGAACCAGGTTTATATATTCCAGAATGGAATATTGGTATTAGAATAGAAGATGATTTATTAATTACTAATGATAAAGCTATAAATTTATCAGCATCTATTATTAAAGAAATTGATGATATTGAAGAAGTTATGAGGAAAAGATAGTGATTAATTTTAAAAATGACTATAGCGATGGTATGCATCCTAAAATATTAGATTTAATTGTAAAAACTAATAATGAATTATTAACAGGCTATGGCACTGATAAATATACATCTCTAGCCAAAGAACTAATTAAAAAAGAAATAAATGATGAAAATGCAGATGTTTATTTTTTAGTAGGTGGTACACAAACTAATGTAGTTGGTCTTTCTTTAATCCCTTCATACGGAGCTATTTTAACTTGTGATACTGGTCATATTGCCACTCATGAAGCAGGTGCTATTGAAAGAACTAGTGCTCATCCTTTAATTCACATTAAAAGTATTGATGGTAAAATGGACTTTTATGATTTAGAAGTTAAAGTTAAAATGCATAAAGAAGATCAACACATGTCATACCCTAAAGCTATTTACATATCTAATACAACAGAGTATGGGACTATCTATACTTTAAAAGATTTAAAGAAACTAAGAGAAATTGCCGATAAATATAATCTTTACTTATTCTTAGATGGTGCTCGTTTAGGTAGTGCTTTAACTGCCAAGTCTAATGATTTAACTTTAGAATTAATCAATCAATATACTGATTTATTTTATATTGGTGGCACTAAAAATGGTCTACCAATTGGTGAAGCTTTAATAATATCTAATCCTAATTTAAAAGAAGGAGTTTTACAAACTATTAAACAAAGAGGGGCTTTATTAGCTAAAGGCCGCTTCTTAGGCTTAACATTTTATGGTTTATTTAAAGACAAACTTTTTTATGAAATTGGTCAAAAAGCTAATGATTTAGCTAATGAATTAAAAGTCGGTTTGCAAAAATTAGGCTTTAAATTATACGCAAATAATGATACAAATCAAACATTTGTTTACGTTAAAAATAAAGATTTAGAGTATTTAAGTTCAAAAATACTCTTTGAATCATTTGTAACTTTAAAAGAAGAAACAATAATACGTTTAGTAACTTCTTATGTTTCAACTAAAGAAGATGTAGAAAATGCAATAATGATTTTTAAAAATATTAAATAAGGGTTCTTTAAATTCTAAGGTAAGCGTTAAAAATAATATGGGTTAAATAACAATCTAGCTTTTGTTAAAATTTAGTCATATTTAGGAGGAATCAATATATGACTAAAAGAATAGATTGGGATTTAATGCTTTCAAAATTTAATGAAAGTTCATTATCAGTAAGAGAGTTTGCTTTATCAGAAGGTATTAGCTATAGTTCCCTTTATAGAAAATTAAGGGAATGTAATACAGATAATACTTTTGTTGAAGTGTCTAATATACCAAATCACACTAATATACCTAATCTCTTTATACTAAAATAATTATGATCGCGTTTTTTCTATGTAATTACGCGATTTTTTTGTAGATTTTTAGTACATCTTTAGTATAATTATACTAAAGAAAGGGGAACTGTATTATGGGATTAGTAAAAGATATCAAGGGATGTTTAAAAATTAAAAAGGAACAAATTCTTTCAGTTATATTTGGCATTTTAATGCAAGCATCAATTGCTATATTAGCTATTTTTATTAATCAAATGATCGAGACTATTGAAAATGACACCTTTGTGTTTAGTGAACATGCATTTAAAATTTTAGGGGTTTTAGTAGTAACTATTATTGTTCAATTTATCTATCCTTATTTATTTAGGTTAATGTTTATAAAAGCTGATAGAGATACTGATTTTTTTGCTATAAATAGAATAATGAAAAAAGATGTTAATTTCTTTAAAAATAATTCTAGTGGAGAAGTATTCAATTTAACTAAAAATGTGTGTTCAGATATAGGCTCATATTATGCTGGTTTTTGGCCTAATATTATCGTTAATGTTTTTTCTTTTATTATTACTTTAGGAATTTTATTTTATTATAGTTATATAATGGCCTTAATTGTTTTAGCTTTAATTATAATTTTAAGTATTTTAGTATCAAAAGTATCTAATAAAATAGCAGATTTTAGTAAAGAAGCTGTCAAATCACAAAATAAGGTATTTACTAATTTTAATGAATTATTAGGCAATTTTAGAATTATAAAAATGCTTAAACAAAATAAATATTATGAAGGAACCTATAAAACAAGTTATAGTAATGATTATTTTGTAAAAATTAAGCACTTTAAATTGCTAGAAGCATTATATACTTCATTATATGGAATTTTAGTTTATTTATTACCATTAATTACTTTAGTTCTTGGTATTTTATTTAAAGACTATTTGATGATTGGTTTAGGAGCGGTTATAGCTATGTATTCAGTTATTGGTAATCTACAAGAACCGATTAGACAAACAGCTGTAGTTATTGGTGATTATAAGAAAAATAAACAAAATTTATTATTAGTAAAAGATTTATTAGAAATAAAACCTACTGATAAAGAAGTAATTGCTGATTTTAAAATTTTAGAATTTAAAAGCGATAAAGGTATTTTGTTTAACGAAAAAAATATTTTGAATAATTTAAATTTTGTTGTTAACAAAGGTGATTTTTGTTTACTAAGTGGATAATCTGGTTGTGGCAAATCGACTATTTTAAAACTAATTATGCAAGAAGATTATTATGAAGATATTAATATTAAGATAAATGACAAAGACGCTTCTAAACTAGATTATAATTGTAATATTTTATGTGTAACGCAAGATAATTATTTGTTCCATGATACTATTTTAAATAATATATGTTGTGGTATAAATTATAGTAAAGAAGAGTTAGAAGAAATTTATAATGTATGTGAATTAACTAATTTCATAAAAGATTATAAAGAAGATAAAGAAGTTGATCAAATGGATTCTAATATTAGCGGTGGTGAAAAACAAAGAATTTGTTTAGCACGTATTTTAATTAGGAAACCTAAATTGTTATTATTAGATGAAATCACTGCTTCATTAGATAAAAATACAACAACTAATTTAGCTAAAAAAGTTAGTGAATATTGTAAAAAGAATGATATTACAGTTATCGCAATTTCTCATAAAAATGAATTTGATAATTATGCTAATAAAGTTGTAAAAATATAAGTTGCCTTTAACCAATGATTATTATATAATTAATAAGGGCACTAAGTTCTTCCAAGTGAAGAACTTTTCTTTTTTTTGAAAGGAGAAACGTAAATATGGCAAAGAAACAAACTAAATTTATATTTGTAACTGGTGGTGTAGTTTCATCACTTGGTAAAGGTATAGCAGCATCTTCAATTGGTAGACTATTAAAAAATAGAGGATTAAAAGTGTTTATGCAAAAGTTTGATCCTTATATTAATGTTGATCCAGGGACAATGTCACCTTATCAACATGGTGAAGTTTTTGTTACTGATGATGGGGCCGAAACTGATTTAGATTTGGGCCATTATGAACGTTTTATTGACGAAAATTTAACTAAAGAATCTAATATTACTACTGGTAAGATTTATTCTAATGTAATTAGTAAAGAAAGAAGAGGGGATTATTTAGGGGCGACAGTTCAAGTAATTCCTCATATTACTAATGAAATCAAATTAAAATTAAAAAGTGCAGCTGATGTTAGTGGTGCCGATGTGGTTATAACAGAAATTGGTGGGACTGTTGGTGATATTGAATCATTACCATTTCTAGAAGCAATTAGACAAGCTAGAAGAGATTTTGGCTATAACAATACTTTATATATTCATAACACATTAGTTCCTTATTTAAGAGCAGCTGGTGAAATTAAAACTAAACCAACTCAACATTCTGTTAAAGAATTAAGAAGTCTTGGTATTCAACCAGATATGATTATTTTAAGAACAGAAGTTTCAATCACTAAAGAACAACGTGATAAAATAGCCTTATTTTGCGATGTTTCAGAAAATTGTGTGTTTGAGGCAAAGGATGTTGATATTCTTTATGAAATAGCTTTGAATTTGCATAAGCAAAAAATAGATGATTTAATTTGTAAGCATTTTGGTTTTGATTGTAAAGAAGCAGACCTATCTGAATGGGAAGCTATGATTGATAATATTAAGAATTTAAATGGCGATGTAAAGGTAACATTAGTAGGTAAATATGTTTCTTTACAAGATGCCTATATTTCGGTAAACGAAGCTTTAAAGCATGCTGGTTATTACTTTCATAAACATGTAATTATTAATCATATAGATTCAGACACTATTGATAAAAATAATGTAGAAGAATTGTTAAAAGAAACAGACGCTATTTTAATTCCAGGTGGTTTTGGTATTAGAGGAACGGAAGGAAAAATGTTAGCTATTAAATATGCTAGATTAAATAATATTCCTTTATTAGGAATTTGTTATGGCATGCAGCTAGCATGTATAGAATATGCTAAAGATGTGTTTGGTTATGCTGACGCTAATACTACGGAAATAGACCCTGATACAACTCATCCAATTATTGATTATTTACCAGATCAATATGAGGGTATTAATTTGGGTGGGACTTTACGACTTGGTTTATATGATTGTCAACTAAAAAAAGATACTTTAGCTTATAAATATTATCAAAAAGAAAATATAAAAGAACGTCATCGCCATCGCTATGAATTTAATAATGAATATTTAAATATATTCACTAAAGATTTAATAGTTAGTGGTGTTAATCCACAAACTAATTTAGTAGAAATTGTGGAATTGAAAAATCATCCTTTTTTCATATGTTCACAGTTTCATCCAGAATTTTTATCAAGACCTAATCGTCCACACCCACTTTTTATTGGTTTGATTGAAAATGCTATTAAATTAAGAAATAATAAATAACAATTTATGAAGAAAGAGCCAAAGGGAATGAAGTTCCTTTGACTCTTTTTAAATGGTTAAAGTTTATAAATTAATTTTAACATGTTTATATAGCTTATTTATAGCCTCTAATTTTAATTTAATAAGATGATTAGGTGCATTAATAACTTGATTTGGTAAATTACTAAAATACTTAGCTAACTCTAGTTTTTTATCGATTATTTCATCTGCTATAAAAGCAGCATGCAAGAATGCACCAAATTTATTATAATGGGTATCTTCAATACCAAGACAACCTTTTTTAGGATTGTTATAACATGCATCATAGTCATCTGGCCATTTACCAGTTAAAGTATCTGGTTTTAAGGCCATTAGGTACTTAGCAAAATGTTCTCCTAAAGTTTCTAGTAATTCTTTAGCTCTGGCAAATAAATCTATAAGAATAACATTTTCTTCTTTGGCTACTTGTTTTATGGCTTCAATGTAAGCAAAATTTTCACCATGGAACGAAGCCCCACCAATTATCTTACCATTTTTAAAATGAATTCTTGGTACAGCAGTAATTAAGATAGGTGTTACTTTTCTTTTTCTAGCAAATTTTATATATTCTTTTAAATACCATTTATAAGTACCGCCACAATCATAAGAATAATATTTAGGACCATATAAACTTATTTCTGCGAAAGCACCTTTAATATCAAAATAATTTTTTATATATTCATCAGGTAAGTAAGAAGTAGTAACTAAATGACCTTTATTAGTAGGATATATGCCATCTTGATTTGCTTTTCCTAAAGGTGTTAGTCTATTAAACATAGTACGATAAGAAGCTTCTTTTTTAGATTCGTCATCATTATGACAAAAACAAATGAACAAATAGTCATTATGACAAATATTTTCACTAATTGGTTTAGAGTTATTTTCTTTAAAAGGGTAGGTATTATAAGGGATTTTATAAAGTCTTCCTTCATTAATGAAAGATCTAGTACTCCTGCCACCTTCTGCGCAGTTTATAATAGGTATATTAGTAAAAAAAGGTAAGAATTGACCAAATCCACCCATGAATTGTTCATTTTCGTAATTTTTGACAGTTGAATCACCACATATAAATATTTTCATAACTAATCACCTAGTAAATTATAGGAATTTATTTAATCTTTTTCAATTATGATTTTTTATTTTTGCGCGCATAAGTTGAAAATAATTATTATTTAAGCTATAATAATAGGCGGTAAAAATCATAATTTATTGGAGGAATATAATTATGCCATTAGTAAATGCAAAAGAAATGATGTTAAAAGCTAAAGAAGGACATTATGCAGTTGGTGCTTTTAATATCAATAATTTAGAATGGACAAAAGCTATTTTATTAGCAGCTGAAGAATCTAAATCTCCAGTTATGTTAGGAGTTAGTGAAGGTGCTAATAAATACATGACAGGTTACAAAGTAGTAGCTGACATGGTAAAAGCAATGGTTGAAACATTAAAAATCACTGTTCCTGTTGCTTTACATTTAGATCATGGTACATATGAAGGTGCTAAAGCAGCTTTAGCAGCTGGTTATACTTCAGTTATGTTTGATGGTTCTCATTATCCATTCGCTGAAAATGTTGAAAAGACTGTTGAAATTGTAAATTTAGCAAAAACTTATAATGCTTCAGTTGAAGCCGAAGTTGGTTCAATTGGTGGCGAAGAAGATGGTGTTGTTGGTTTAGGTGAATTTGCTGACCCAGAAGAATGCCATAAAATTGCTTCATTAGGTATTGATATGTTGGCAGCTGGTATTGGTAATATTCATGGTGTTTACCCAGCTAACTGGCCAGGTTTAAATTTTGATGTATTAGAACAAATCAAAGAAAAATGCCCAGGTATGCCACTTGTATTACACGGTGGTACAGGTATTCCTGAAGACATGATTAAAGAAGCTATTAGTTTAGGTGTTTGCAAAATTAATGTAAATACTGAATGTCAATTAGCTTTTGCTGCTGCTACTAGAAAATATATTGAAGAAGGAAAAGATCAAGTTAAAAAAGGCTTTGATCCTCGTAAATTATTAGCTCCAGGAACTGAAGCAATTAAAGAATTAGTTAAAGAAAAAATGGCTATTTTCGGTTCTGTTGGTAAAGCAGAATAATAGGTGTTATGATGCGTATTGCTTTAATCAATGAAAATAGTCAAGCTAGTAAAAATCAATTAATTTACACTAAATTACAAGAAGTAGCTAGTAAATATGGCCATACAGTAGTTAACTATGGTATGTTTGATCAAGATGATAAATCATTAACATATGTTCAAAATGGTTTGCTTGCCGCTATTTTACTAAATGCTAAAGCATGTGATTATGTTGTTACTGGTTGTGGAACTGGTGAAGGAGCTATGTTAGCATTAAACTCTTTCCCTAATGTATTATGTGGACATATTGTAGATCCATCTGATGCTTATATGTTTAATCAAATCAATGATGGTAATGCAGTGGCTTTCCCATTTGCTAAAGGATTTGGTTGGGGTGCTGAACTTAACTTAGAATATTGTTTTGAAAAATTATTCAATGGCCCTAAAGGTGAAGGTTACCCAAGAGAAAGAGCTATTCCTGAACAAACAAATAAGCGTATCTTAGATGGTGTAAAAGAAATTACTCATACTAGCATGATTGATATTTTAAACAAGATTGACAAAGAATTCTTACTTCAAACAATTAACCGTGAATCATTTAAAAAACATTTCTTTAATGATGCTGTTGATGGCGAAATAAAAGAATTTTGTAAGAAGGTACTAGATTTATAGATGAAAAAACTTACCATTAATATGCTTTCTAAAGCAGATAGCGTTGATGGTCAAGGTGTAGGTAGTGCTTATATTGAACAAGTTAGACTAGTGAAAGAAACATTAAGCGATTATTTTGATGTTGTTATAAATTCACATAAAAAGGCTGATATTGTTCATGTACACAGTGTTAATCCTAGTTTCTATTTGAGATTTAAAAAGAAAAATGGCATTAGAGTAATCTATTGCCATTTTTTGCCAGAAACTTTAGATGGTTCTATTAAATTACCTAAACCAATCTTCGCTATTTTTAAAAAATATGTAGTAAAATTTTATAAAAAAGCTGATTATGTAGTAGTTGTTAATCCAATCTTTATTGAACCATTAGTAAAATTAGGTATTCAAAAAGAAAAAATTCATTATATACCTAACTATGTTTCCAAAGAACAATTTCACCCTTTAACTAAAGAAGAAGTAATTGATATCAAGAAACAATATAATCTTCCTTTAGATAAATTTATTGTTATGGGTTGTGGCCAAGTCCAAACTAGAAAAGGTGTATTAGACTTCGTAGAAGTAGCTAAGAATAACCCTGATAAAATGTTTATTTGGTGTGGCGGTTTTAGTTTTAAAGCTATTACTGATGGAATTAAAGAACTAAAGAAAATAGTAGAAAACCCACCAGTACCAAACTTAAGATTTTTAGGAATTATTCCTCGTGATCATATGAATGAATTATTCAACGCTTGTGATTGTTTATTTATGCCCTCATTCAATGAATTATTCCCTATGAGTATTTTAGAGGCTGTTCAATCTAAAAAGCCAGTAGTTTTACGTGATTTAGAACTTTATAAAAATATTTTATGGGATACTTATTTAAAAGGTAACAATATTTTAGAATTTTCTAATTTAATTAATAAGTTGGCTAATGAAGAAAACATCTATAAAGAATATCAAGCTAAATCAGAAAGTATAGCTAACTTTTATTCAAAAGAAAATGTTAGTAAACTATGGCTTGAATTTTACACTAATATTTATAATAAAGAACATAATCTTTAAATTACAGGCGATTATTTTAGCCTGTTTTTTATAAAAAAAAGTGGCTAAATGCCACTGTTTGGTATTATAAGTTCATACGCCAAACGTAAAGGTTCGGTTTTTTCATTTAAAAGAATTATCTTACCACAATAAGAATAGCCCATCTTTGTAATTAAATTAATCATTGGTGTATTTTTAGGATGAGTATCTATTCTTAAATTAACACTATCATTTAAAGCTATCTTATAAGCATAATTAAATAACTCTTGTGCTAGTGTTAAATGTCTATATTCTTTTTTTATTGCAAGTCTGTGAATGGTATAATATTTAGCGTTACTAAGCCACTTACCATCAATTTTATTATAGTCTAAATTAAGAGCTTTTACTAAAGCCATCATCCCAACAACTTTCTTATTATAAACTATTACATATAGTTCATCATTTAAAATATCATTTTTAAAAGTTTCATAATTAGGATAATTATTAGTCCATTGTTTAAAGTCTAAGGCTTTAATTTGAATTCTAGCATCTTCAACAATTCTTAATATTTCATCGATGTCTAGTGTTGTTGCTTTTCTAATGATGGTGTTCATGTTTAATTTTCTCATTAATGAAGTCATTAAAAACATCTTCATCATTAGTTTCTAATAAGTCATAATCTAAGGCTATATCAAAAAATATTTCTTCAACTGGCTTTATTTCTAGTTCGTTTTTAGTCATGATTTCATCAATCATATCACTAAATTTTAAAAATAGAGCATCACTTGGATTTTCTTTTTTAATAATTAAATCATCAACTTCATTTTGAAAATCAATGATTTTCTTCATTTCTACATTGCTTATTTTACCGCTAAATTCATCAATAAATTCTTCAACATAAAGAAGAAGGTTTAGTGTTTTATTAATTTTGTTTAAGCTTAAAAAGTCATTATTAAAATCTCTAACTAAAATATTTTTAATGATATCTAGGCGATCATAAAGATATTCAAAACCAGTGCTAAAGATATATTCTTCATCACTGGTTAAAATTCTTTTTTTATTCACAATAATATCATAAAAATATTCTAATACTAGATAGCAAGGGATTTGTCTTTGAAAAATTACACCATCGCCTAATGTTAGTTGTTGTAATAGTTCATAATTTTCAACTTTCCAGTTTGCATAATCAGTATAGATATCCATTATTAACCTCTTTGACGATTGTGTGGGAATAAAATAATATCTCTAATATTAGTTTTACCAGTTAATAACATAACTAAACGGTCAATACCAATACCAATACCGCCAGTAGGAGGCATACCATATTCTAAAGCTTCAACGAAATCTGTATCGATTTCACAAGCTTCATCATTACCAAGTTTTCTTTCTTCCAATTGTTTTTCAAAACGGTCTAATTGATCAATTGGATCATTTAATTCACTAAAGGCATTAGCATATTCAGTTTTACCAATATAAGCTTCAAAACGATCAGTAAAACGAGGGTCTTTTTCTGACTTTTTAGCTAAAGGTGAAATTTCTACTGGATGGCCATAAACTAATGTTGGTTCAATCAAATCATCTTCGCAATATTTCTCAAAGAAAGCATTAATGATATGTCCTACACCTGTAAAGTGATGTAAAACTTCAACATTGTGTTCTTTAGCAATTGTTTTAGCTTCTTCGAAAGTCATTTGTTTGAAGAAATCAACCCCTGTTTTTTCTTTAATTGCATCAACCATGTGAACTCTTTTAAATTTAGATAAGTCATAAGTGTGATTATCATAAGTAATAGTAGAAGTACCTAAAACTTCCATAGATACTGATTTAAAGAAGTTTTCTACTAAATCCATCATACCTTCCATATCAGAATAAGCTAAATAAGCTTCAACAGTTGTGAATTCAGGATTGTGTTTAGCATCAACACCTTCGTTTCTAAATAAACGGCCAATTTCATAAACGGCTTCCATGCCACCGACAATTAATCTTTTTAAAGGTAATTCGGTTGCAATACGTAAATAAAATTCCATATCTAAAGCATTGTGATGAGTAACGAAAGGACGAGCAGCTGCCCCACCTAAAATAGGTTGTAAGACAGGAGTTTCAACTTCTACGAAGCCTAAACCATCAAAGAAGTGTTGAACAGCTCTAATAATTTTAGGACGCATAAAAGCAACTTTACGACTTTCTTCATTAACAATTAAATCTACATAACGACGACGTCTAGCTTCTTCAACATCTTGTAGACCATGGAATTTTTCAGGTAAAGGTCTTAAAGCTTTAGTTAAGTGGGTAAATTTTTCACATTTAACAGTTAAAGCATTAGTGTTAGTACGCATTACATAGCCTTCAATACCTAAGATATCACCAATGTCAGATTTGATAAAAACATCATACATTTCTTCACCAATCATGTCTTTAGCAATATAACATTGAACACTACCAAATTTATCTTGAATATTAATGAAACCAATTTTACCTTGACGACGTTTACTAATCATACGACCGGCAACTTTAACATTAAATTTCTTTTCTTCAAGCTCTTCTTTAGTATATTTATCAAACTTTTCTAAAATTGTTTTTGAATTGTCAGTACGATCAAATCTACTGCCAAATGGTTTAATATTATGTTCTTTTAAATATTCTAATTTATCACGTCTTATTTTCTCTTGTTCAGTTAATTTATTTTCCATAATTTTGACTCCTTTCAAAAGTAACAAGTTATTATAGCACACAAAAAAGATTTAAGGAAATAATTTTAGCGTTTCTATGATAATTTTTTAATTTTTTGTGTTAATAAGCCAATATTTATTGTAAAATAATAATATAAAAGCGCAAGGAAGTGAGAAAATGAAGTTGTTAAAAAAAGCTTTGGACTTTTTTATTCATCCGGGTCATAATTTAATGATTATTTTTGCGTTTAGTTTGATTATTTCTTTGCTTTCTTTACTTATAACTTTAACTATTCCCTATTTGTTTTTAAGAATTGTTACTGGAATTTTATTTGTGATAACTGCTATATATGTAACTTATTTGATAATTAGATATCTAAGAGTTCAAATTAAAGAAGTGTTAGGACGCTTACCACTTTTAAGATATGTTGTTTACGATTATCGAATTAGAACAGTTGTTTTTGCTTTATTAACTACTTTATATGATATATCTTATGGTTTATTTAACTTTATATTTGGAATTGTAAATGAACAATATTGGACTATTCAAATTGGTTTTTATTATATATCTTTATGTTTTATTAGAGGCTTTGTAAGCATTTATGGAACAAGATTAATTTTAAAAGCTGGCAATAATTATGCAAGAAGAGGTGTTGAAATTACTATTTTTAAAGAATGCGCTATTTTATTGTTGTTCCTAGAGGCTCCTTTAGCCTTAGCTGTTACAGCTTTATTTATTCAACCAAAAGTAGAAGAAAGTTTAATAATTGCGTTAGCTTTTGCTATTTATACAATAACTAAATTGGTTTTGGCTATTTTTAATGTATTTAAAGCTAGAAAAACTTCTAATATGTATGTAATGAGTTTGAGAAATATTAATTTAACAGATGCGATTGTTTCATTATTTTCTTTAGAAGCAGTTATGATGGTAACATTTGGTGATATTAGCATAATATCATCTTCAAAATTAACACTTATTACGGGTGTATTATTAATGCTATTTACTTTTATTTTCCCAATTACGATGCTTGTTAGAACTCATAAAGAAACTAAAAATTTACGAACTGAATATTTTTCAAGAAATTAAGCAAAACTATTGCTTTAAAGTTAACTTTAAGCTGTATAATGTGTGAATAACTGGAGGTATTTATGAAAGTATTTAAAGAACTTACGTTTGATTTAGAAAGAGATTTATATAACGAAGAAGATATCATAGTTGAAAATTGTAAATTTCAAGGACCTAATGATGGTGAATCAGCATTAAAAGAATGTCGAAATGTTGAAGTTGTTAATTCACTATTTGATTTAAGATATCCGATGTGGCATGATACAAATATTAGTCTTAAAAATATAAAGATGACTGAAAATGCAAGAGCTGCTTTATGGTATAGTAATAATATTGATATTAATAATAGTGAATTAAATGGCATTAAGGCTTTAAGAGAATGCAAAAATATTATTATTAATAACAGTCATATAAAATCAGAAGAATTCTTTTGGAAAAACGATGGCGCTACCATTAACAATTCCCAAATAGAAGCATTGTATGGCTTTTTGATGAGCAATAATCTAAAGCTAAATGAAGTTAAATTTACTGGGAAGTATTCATTTCAGTATGTAAATAATTTAGAAATTAACGATTCTTATTTAGATACGAAAGATGCATTTTGGCACGCTAAAAACGTCATTGTTAAAGATTCTGTAGTTAAAGGCGAATATTTGGCTTGGTATTCAGAAAATGTAACATTTATAAATTGTTTAATAAAAGGGACACAACCACTATGCTACGCTAAAAATCTAAAACTTATTAATTGTCGTATGGAAGATGCTGATTTAGCATTTGAATATAGTGAAGTTGAAGCTGACATTAAAGGAAATATAATATCAATTAAGAATCCAAGTAAAGGTCATATTGTCTGTGATACTTTAGGAGAATTAATCGAAGGTAATAGTGTTTATCCTTTAAATTGTACTGTTGATGTCAAAAACAAAAATAAAGAAAGTTAAAACAGTTGCATAAATGATTTAAGAGAGTTATAATATTGATACAAGATATCAATAAGGAGTGCTCTGATGAAAGAAAGAAATACTAATCAGAAACAATTGATTCTTGCTGCTATCAAAACTATGCATCATCCTACATGCGATGAAATTTATTTGCAAGTAAAAGAAGAATATAAAGCCATTGGTAGGGCAACTGTCTTTCGTAACATTAATAATTTGGTAGAAAATAAAATTATTAAAAAAATTGTGGCTTTGCATGGGGCTGATAGATATGACTATATAAGTGAACCGCATTCACATTTTCAATGTAAAAGGTGTGGTAAACTTATAGATGTTTTTTACGAACCAAAAATTAATGTTCCTAAATCAGATTTATATGAAGCAACTGATTATGAATTAATTATTACTGGTTATTGTAAAGAATGTCTGCAAGAAAAAAATGACAAGGAGAAAAAAACATGGAATTAAAAGGTTCTAAAACAGAAAAAAATTTAATGACTGCTTTTGCAGGAGAATCACAAGCTAGAAACAAATATACTTATTTTGCTTCTGTAGCTCGTAAAGAAGGCTATGAACAAATCGCAGCCATTTTCGAAAAAACTGCTCAAAACGAAATGGAACATGCAAAATTATGGTTCAAAGCTTTAGGTGAATTAGGCGATACTGCTCAAAACTTAGCTGCTGCCGCTGCTGGTGAAAACTATGAATGGACAGATATGTATGCTACATTTGCTAAAGAAGCTGAAGAAGAAGGCTTTACTAAATTAGCTTATCAATTTAAAGCTGTTGCTGCTATTGAAAAAGCTCATGAAGAAAGATATCGTAAATTATTAAGTAATGTTGAAGCAAAAGAAGTATTTGCTAAATCAGAAGAAACATTATGGGAATGCCGTAATTGTGGTCATTTAGTAATGGGCAAGAATGCACCAGCTGTTTGTCCAGTTTGTGCACATCCACAAAGTTTCTTTGAAGTTAGAAAAGAAAACTACTAATATATTAATTATATAAATTATTTATTATATTAATATAAAAGAATAGTAGGGCATCTCATGGCTTTTTAGAGGTGCCCTTTCTTTATTTTTATAAGCGAAATAAAAAAATGAAAAAAAATAAAATTTGTGCTTGATTTTAGATATTGTTTGTAGTAGAATGAAAAAGCACTCGAATGAGAGTTAAAAAAATTAAATGGTTGGGTAGCGAAGAGGCTAAACGCGGCAGACTGTAAATCTGCTCCCTAAGGGTTCGGCGGTTCGAAACCGTCCCCAACCACCACTTAAGAAAAAGTAAAAATAGTTGTTGACTAAGTTAAAGGCATATGGTAGAATATGCAAGGTTGTCTAGAAAAGGGCAACGAAACAATTAGGTTTTTGAAAACTA
>CASETY010000001.1 GCA_949291115.1 uncultured bacterium | reverse complement strand
AATTTATCTTCTAATGCTTCCCACATTGGAAGTAAATCACCTTTTGTATAAGTTGTACCATCAACATCAAATGATGTAGATTGTTGATAAGAAGGGCCTCGATCTAATCTATTAACAACAGCAATATCAATATAATCTCTTATTGAATCAGTAGAAACTGTAAATTCATAGTCTTCTGTTAGATTTTTATAATTTAATGTAACAACAATCGTTATTGTTTGCTTGAAATCTGGAATTTTAAATTTACAGTCATAAATATCATTATTTAATGTAAAATCTAAAATACTACTAGAATCACATTCATAGGTTAAAGTTCCCACTTCACCATCAACTGTAATAGCCGCAGGTAATGAAAAATCACTATCAACATAACTTGGAATAGTTAATTCTTCATTCATTTTATTCTTAATTGCCGTAAATACTTCTTCATCAATGATTTCTTGTTTTCTTAAAACTTTAACAGTAAAGTTTTTAGTTAACAAAATATCATCATAACTTAAATTACAAGTTAGAATTACATCAACATCAGTAATATCTCTATTTACCTCTGCTATAGTAGCTACATCAGTATATAATAAATTAATAGCTTTTGAATTAGACAACCAAAGGAGCGTAGCTTCATAACCTTCGCATGCAATTTTATTTGGTAATACAAACGATAATTCAATAGGAGCATTTGTAACATTTATTTTATTAAGTAAATCATCAGCGATTTCTGCAGGCGTTAAAGTTTGACTAGGATTATCTATATCACCTGGTTTTTCTTCACTTGGATTATTATCATCTGGTTTTTCTGTGCCACCTGGCGTATCCTCATCAGGATTTTCATAAAGACCAGCCACAACGACTAAGAAAGTCTTTGTAAAACTTTCATCTTTATATTCTACTTCTGCTTCTAAACTAACAATCTTATCTTCATTTGTTCTTTTTATATTTGCAGTAGTTGAAGTAGCATTATCAATTATAGTAATTAAATTATCATTTGAACTATCCCAATCAATTTCACTAGCATATTTATCATATGTAGCCGTTCTAGGTAATTCAAAATCTTTATCTACTATCTTACCTTCTTCTTTTAAGGTTATATTTTCAGCCAAATTTTTAACTATTTCTTTATCTGATAATTCATTACAACTTGTTAAAACTAGAATAAACATCAAAGAAACTATAAAAAACATTAGTTTTTTCATAAATTCACCCCCAAGGATTTATTTAAATAGTTTTCTTACACTTATTAAAAACATAACAATTCTTTTATTCAATATTATGAATTTATATTTTGATATTTTATATGTACTTTATTAATTATAAGTGTTTAAGGTAATACTGCATTATTTAAAATATACCTATAAAACTATTTAAAAGTATAACTAATTCAAAAATTAAATAAAGAATTGCTACTACCTTAACTAAAACATATACCCAGCCATAATATCTTCTCTTTACTAAACTAACCCAAAATCCTACTGGAATTATTAAATTTATCCATAAAGGAAAACCTTCAAATATAGCTTTTAGGGTAAAATCACGTTTTAATAATTCTTTTTCAAAAATAGCTACTAAGATAAATAATAATGGGTAGGCAATGCTTAAAAATACATCAGAGATAATTCTTACTGCAGATGAAGAAACTCCTATACGTGAACTTCTACTATAACTATAATCATCAGTTGTATATGAATTTGAAATAACATTATTAATTTTCATATCTTCAATACTAAATTTAACTGAATTATCTTTATTAACAATAATTTTTAAAGTTATTTTTGCATTATTGCCATTACACACAGCAAAGTAACAATTATCAAATAAAACATCTATTTTATTATCAGTTTCAATATGACCATTTCTGTCCATTACATCTTTGCCAATAATTTCTGTTTCTACATGATTTAAACGAGCACCCTTTACCTTATCCTTACATAAATATTCTACTAAACGATTATTTAAATAAAGATTAGATGATGGAAGTGTAAATGATTTTTCGAATTCTTTGTTAATAAAATCTTGAAAATTCATGAAATTCACTTCTTCACTATCATAGTCAGCAAAAGTTTCTACGATTAAATCATTTATTTTTAATCTATCATGAAAACTATCAAGATATATAGTATCCTTACCTATATTTAATTCTTCTTCACTAAACTCTATATAATTATAATCACTTGCAAACGAGAAAGAATATCTATCTTTTTTGTAAGGCACTAGCCAATTCCTTACCACTTTTTGACTATGATAGCTTGTAGAAGGTCTTACTTCGTAATCATCACTATAAGTTTTCTTATGTAAGTCTAATGACACTGATTTATAGGTTTCTGAACCCATACCTTCAACATTTAAAATAACATTAGCAGTAAAAGTTCCTCTAACAACTGTTTTTTTAATCAATTCACAATTTGAAAAATCTTCTACGACACTTTTTAGTCCATCTTGAAGCCAGTGGTATTTTTCTTTAATTTCCATTAAAGAAGAACATTCATTTTTTAAGACTTTGATTTTTTCAGAAGTTTCAAGTGCTAAAAATTCTTTAGCATATTCTAAAAATTTTTGTTTCACTTCTTCAGCATTCATTGTTAATTCATTACTATAAAACATTTTAATCATCCCTTAACTATAATTTATATAGAAATTATACCCCCCCGTATAAAGTCAAGCTTTGACTAGTGCAAAATTACAAACTCCCTTCGGTCTTTAGCCGGAAACAAAAAAATCTTAATATTATTAATTATACATAACAAATATAATCAGTCCTTCTTATTAAACAACTGTTTTCGATTAAATCAGTGTAACCACAAGTTTTGTTATCAATTGTATTAATAGAAAATACGACTATTGATGCCAATAACGCACAAAAAGCATTTAACTCTTTTTTTACTACTTATCTTAGTTTTTATATTTTAGTGTTTAAAAACCATAATTAATTAATCTTTATCTTTTATTTTAGATAATTCATTTATATTAAACTAGCATAGATAGTTATTTTAATAAGTATTGCTTGGGAAAAGATAATAACAAAGATTATGAACAATATAATATTAGTTTCCAAAAATATTAAAAACTTTGAGTTTATGTCATTAAAATTAGTTAATTAAATTTACTTATAATAATAGGCGCTAAATAAATAGGCATTAATTCTAACATTCCTTCATTATTTATATCTTTTTGTGAAAATAAAATTCTTCTTGAAATAACTGAAGAGTATTTCTTAGCAAACTCATCAATTGATTTATGATTATTAATATTAGATGATTTAACTTCGATTGGTATGATTTTATTGTTATCACTTACTAAAAAATCTACTTCATATGGTCTTTTTTTACCATTCTCATACCAAGTATGATAGTATAATTCTCTACCATTTGCCTTTATTATTTGAGCTAAAGCATTTTCATACAAATACCCCAAATTACTGTCTAATTTATCACTTAATAGTTTATTATAAATATTTTCTGAAATTAAAGACTTATCATTAAATAGCATTGTAGTGAATAATCCAATATCAGATAAATATAACTTATATTGGCAAATATTTTTTGTTAAATTTAAAGCAACATTTGGATCTGTCACATTATAACAAATTAATACTGTCTTAGAATCTAGTAAATCATATAGCAATTCTTCATCTCTAGTAGTTATTCTTCTATTTATAGCTTTACCTAAACTAAATTTTTTATTGCCTAATGCTAACTGGCTAGGTATTGAATCATAAATCATAGAAATTCGACCACTTGAATCGATTTTTTTAAAATCATCTTTATATAACGAAATTATTTCTTTCTTTATTTTATCAATTTCAGCAAATGTTCTTTTTTCCAAATACGCTTCAACGGCTTGAGGCATACCACCAACTGCCATATATATTCTAAAATCTCTCATTAAAGATCTATTTACAGCTTCTCCTAACGATTTATGCGCCATGAGAATTGTTTCATATAAAGAATAATCTTTATTGCATGCCCAGCAAAATTCTTCATAGTCAAGAGGATAAACACTTAATTTCATTTCCTCTGAAGGAATCAAAATATCCTTAACATTTTTCTTAATACTTATTAGAGAACCTGTTTCAATATAATGATATCTTCCATCTTTAACTAAATGTTTAATAGCTTGCCTAGCTTTAGGGAAAAGTTGAATCTCATCAAATATAATTACTGATTCATGTTCATATAATTTTATAGATGTTAATGCCTGTAATCGTAAAAAGAAAATGTCTAAATTTGAAATATCTTTAAAAATATCAATTATTTCAGCCGAAACACTTGAAAAATCAATTAAAATGTATGATTTATAGTTTTGATTGGCAAAATTGACAGCAATAGTGCTTTTCCCGACACGTCTAGCACCTTCTAGCAATAATGCATATTTACTGCTATATTTTTCTTTCCATTCTAACAATTGTTCAGTAATTTTACGTCTAAACATTTTAATCACCATCCGACTAGTATTTTAACATTGAACTACAATTTCCGCAATACTTGTTTAAGCAAAAAATGCAGTTTCCGCAACACTTGTTTGACCAAAAAATGCAGTTTCCGCAACATTTTAATACAATTTATTTAATTACCACTAAACAGTTATACAAGATATAAAGCACAAATTACGACTTATTAAAGCTATAATTTGTGCTTTGTTTTTAATTAAGTATGTAAACTATTCTTTATGTTCTTCTTTTATTTTAGCTACTTCATTTAATATTAAACTACCATAGATAGCTGTTTCAATGAATATTGCTGGTAAAAAGATAACAACAAAGTCTTTACCACTATGAATGGTAATTGAAATTATAAATAATATAATATCAATCACCAAAAATATTAAAAATGTTCTAATTGCTAATTTCATATTGAGCATCTCCTTTATGAACTAAATGTTAATTAGAAATTTCTCTTATCTAATCTATTTTAATAAAAAAGCCATATAAAGTGGTATAGTATATATATTATTAATATAGCCAATATTCCCATCTATTAATTTTACAGCTTTAGAAACATTGTTATATTTTTTATTATTTAAAACTTCTTTTAATGATTTACTATTTCCATTAGTTGATTTTACTTCAACTAAAGTTAGCTCATTATTAATTATTTCAACAAAATCTAATTCAAGACCGCTAGATTTACTATAGAAATAAAGCTTTTTGCCTAATTTAGTTAAAGCTTCTGCAATTATATTTTCAAATATTGCACCTTTATAGACTTTTAAATTACCATTAAGTATATTTCCTACCGTCTCTCTTTCTAACATTGAGACAAATAAACCTGTATCCGCTACATATAACTTAAAATCATTATCTATTTTATTCCCTTCTAAAGGTAGTTCAAGCGTGTTTAAGTTATATATCTACCTATTTTATTTCGTGCAATGATTTAGTTTTAGAATTAAAAAGAGCTCATTTAGAAAATAGATTAGAGCAAAGATTAAAATTTTTTACCAAATACAAGTTATTAATAATTGATGAAGTGGGATTTCTACCACTAGACTTAGAGTCTTCAAACTTATTATTTCAATTAATATCTAGAAGATATGAAAAACACTCAACAATTATAACAACTAATAAATCTTTATCTAAATGGGGAGAAACTTTTGGTGATCCAGTTTTAGCAAATGCGATACTAGATCGTCTCTTACACCATAGTTTTATAATAAATATAGTTGGAAGATCTTACAGAACAAAAGATATTATTGAAGATGAATAACACCAAAATTGGCTAAAGTTATTTGAACTAAATTGGTAATTTACATATTGACATTAACATCTACAAATAAAGGAATTTTGTAGACTGCTTTAGTTAATAAATTACGATCTATAAGTGACCTTAAATAACTGTAAATTATTGCATTTAAGCAATCATATTTGACAAGATAGATTTTAATTCATTATAACCGTTACTTAAGCTAAAATTTATTTCACTGTTTAGGCCAATGTATTTACCTAAACCACTTGGTGATTCAAGAATAAATTCTTCTTTTGATGGATATAAAACAACAACTTGTTCAACGACTGCCCTATGTAACTTACCTTTGCTATCTTTATATGCTAGCTGTGCATAATCATTTAAAGTAGAATCTGTTTCAGAAGACATATTTTTTACGTTAGTTTTCATATAAAACAAACTTCTATATTTTATTTCTACCACCATAGCATTAACAAAAGCATCGTTTTTATAAATTGATATTATATAATCAGGTTTGCAATTCCTACTATTAATTGTAACTATTTCATTTGAAACATCTAGGGTTGACCTACTACACATATGGTCATATTGAACAATTACTTTAATATCATTTTTTTCAAAGATAAATTGAGCGTCAGACATAAATGAAAAAATATCATTATTTGTGTTTACAAGTGAAAAGCCAAGGTCTTTAAAAATATTATCAATAACAATAAAACCATATATTTCATACAGCTTGTAAGATGATTTATTACTGAATAAAAAGTTTTTATTTTTACTATCACTAATGCTTGAATTAGAAATTAAACCATTATATAAATCGTAGAAAAATTTATATTCTTTTTTAGACATAAAAATGTTAGAATATAATAATTGATTTTCTAAACTAATATCCTTGAATTCTGTTGAAAATACAACCTTTTTTATTACTGATTTAACCTTATTAAATGTATCTTGCCAATCTTCAAACTTTGTTAACCATTTTTCATCTTCAATAATTAAGCTATCAAAATTTCTAATACTATTTTGTGTATTAACAAAATCAAAATTTGAATGTGAATAATTACTTTTAAGAGAAATTAAAGTTTTTTGCGCGTCTTCCTTTTTCTTTTGGTTTAATACAATATTTACTTTTTTTTCGCTAATTAATTTTGATAAATCGCTTTCAGAATTATTTAAAAGTTTTAATATCCTCATTAGATATTTTTTCAACAGTAAGTTTTCAGGTGTAAAATAGTTAGTAGTTTTTCTATAGCTATAAATAATATTTTGATTTCTTTTAAAAATATTTTTTCTAATAGAATCTAAATTTTGCTTCTTCTCGTATGATGAATGATATATTCCTTTTTTTAGAAATGTACGCATGTTTTCAAAAATTAAATTAGCATTTTTTAAAATTTTAGCTTTATTTCTTTCTAAAATCTCATATTTAAAAAATTTACTTTGATCTGTTGGGACTAACAAACTATTTACTGGACCTTTATGAAAAAAATCTAAAGATAAAGAGTTAATAAATTTTTCAATGTTAGCTATAATGTTACACATTCCATTGTCAGACATTTCTTTATTATAACTAACCTTAAAATAGCCAGTCTTTATAACTAGACCTGTAGAATCTAAAATGTTAAGCACATATCTATCAGGTCTATAGGTCAAGTTGTCATTACCACTTTCAGAAATTCTAATTTTTTCATCATTATGAATATAAATAGAATTATCTTCGGAAGTATGAAAATTAGAGCCTATTTTATATGAATAGCCTTCGATTTGTAAGATATAATCAGATGACTTAAAAGAAATATCTATAGTTTCATACTCTCTAAAAAGAAAGATTGGATCAGTAGAAAATTCACTCATTAAAGAAATGGGTATTTCAATTGGATTATTTGTGCCATTAGGAAAATTATAAATAACAATAATCTTATCTTGCATATCCATACTTCTTCAATTCAATTATTTTGTCTCTGATTTCAATTTTACAATTATCAAATGATGATATATCACTATATTGATCAAATAATTCTATTAATTTAGAATTTACAATGTTGTTATCTTCATTAATTGTTCCTAAAACTGGACCAATGCTTTCAATATCGCCATTAATCTTTTTCATAATGGTTTGTCTAACTGCATAATCAAAGGCCATACCATTTGAAAAACCTAAAGCTTCGTTATCTGGTTTGTTTTTCATGTAAATTGCTATATTTTTTACGCTTCTAAATGAAACGCCTTTTTGTGGTTCAATAGTATTTAATAATGAATGTAATTTATCAAAGAATTCTAGTTGCCTAATATTAAATGTGTTTATATAGCTAAAGTTATTTTGAGTTTCGCCAGATAAGTATTCGTAAAAGTCTTTGGTTGAGTCAGTATCTTGTTTAGTAGCTGTATTAGAAACAAATTTTTGTTGTTGGGCCTGATAGTCAATAAACTGGCCTTTCTTTAAATTAATAACATAAGATCTATCAAGTAATCTATCAGATACATTTTTTGTAGTTTCATCTAAATTTATAGTTCCTATAAATATAACGTTATTACCTATATTAATTGTTGCTGGATATTTTTCTTTATTTATGCAATATTGTGATTCGCTATAAAGATGTAGTACTCTATCTTTAACATCACGTTCTAATATAGAAATGAATGGAGCAAACCAAAATTCAATTTGAGCTAAATTCATTTCATCAAAAATGATCATATGCATTTTGTTAGAGTGGTCTTCCGCATGTTTTAAAAACTCAACTAAACATGTTTCTGAAGATGTATATAAACCATTGTTTGGATTTAGGAAACCTAGGATGTCAGATGGTTCAGTAAATGAAGGTGAAACTGGAACAAATAGTAATGTAGAATTTTCTTCACTCATATTAAAGAATTTAGCAAATTCTTCTGGTAATTTCGTTTTACCAGTACCAGACATACCTGCTAGAATAACTAATTGAGAACATTTAACACAAGTATAAAAGTTATAAATATCATCTCTTTGATAATATAAACCAACATTTGATGTAAAATCATAAAATTCATTTAATTTATCAGCAATCTTCTTCTTTTCTCTTGCTTCAGGAGCTGACTCCTCTTCTTCGACTTGTTCAGCTACAACTTCTACTTGAACTTCTTTGGCATTTCTTAACGTGTATAAATCACAGAAAACGTAGCCCAATCCAGAGGAATAATCAATGGTATCATCTTCATCAACATTAAGCTGAATCTTAGATTTACCCAATTGAGGCATTTCTGATTCTTTAATACATTTCCAAACACTATCATTTGAATCAGAAGCAATTTCTAGTTTAACTTCATAAATTCTTTTTTCAAAATAAACATATTTTGGTGTTCCCAATAAATCTTTTGACCATTTTTTAATGAAAGTAAAAGCATCACCTTTCAAAAAAGAATCAAATGTATTCGATGTAATAACAGGAATAGTTGTTAAATCATTACTTTGAACATCATTATCTACTACAGCATAAACTGTACCATTTTTATAAAAACTATTACGACTAGAATTATAGTAATAATACGGCTTTACAACAACTATTTTGCCTGTTAAATAGTCTTCAATATAATCCAATTGATCATCTAAATTTGCATCAATATATTCTTTTTCTATAAAATCATCAAAACTATCAAATTTTATAAAACAAACATTATCACGAGAACCATCATTGAACATATAACTATTTTTATCTACTATTTCTGGTTCAGAACTAATAACTTTTAATTGGACCTGAACAAAAGTATTCGTTATAAATGCACGTTCAAATTCGCATAATAAACAATAATCATATTGTATTTGTCTAAATTTATTACTTAAAATCATTACATCTTTATCTTCCATTGAAACCATCCTCCATCATTTTTACTAAAATATATATGCTAATTACTCGTCTATTAACTTCTGTATAATTGTTATTCCCTAATAAATCTAAAATTTCATTTAAAATATTAGTAATTGTAAATTTTAAATTATTTAGTTTTTGATCTATATCTAAACTATTTAAAATATTTATTATGTCTAAATTATTACTATCTTTTTGAATATTAGCATAAAGCTTTGATATTAAATCATTTAACTTATTATTATCATTTTTTAAATTTTCAATTGTTATATTTCTTTCTTCTAATATCTTATCATATTTATTTTTTTCGTTTAATAATTTTTCTTTTTCAATCTTTTCATCTTCTAATTCGTTATTTAAAAAGGCAATTTGTTCTTGCAATTCAAAAATAATTTTATCATATTTTTGTTTTAATTCTATAGCATCTTTGTTAAACTTAGATTCATCAATATTAAACAATTTTGCAATTATAAGAGTAACTTTTGAATCTAAATCTGCTAATTTAGAAGGTAATTCATCTTCGCTAAAACCTATAACTTTAAGTAAAAGATTACCAAAATTTTCTATGAGACAATCGGTCTTGTTTTTATAAACACAGGTTAGATAAAAATTAAGTACTCTTGATTCTGGTAGTTTAGAAGGATTACTGAAACCATTCCAAGAAATACCACTTCTTTTTTTACTCATAAAATAAGGGTTATTAGTTGGAAGTTTAGGTGCGATATTAATTAAATTATCTCTAAGCACATCAGTCCCTATATAATGTAATAAAATTTTATATTCTTCTTCATTAATATGTTCAATATTAATCATCATTTAATCTCCTCAAAAACTTTATTAAAAAAATCAGTTCGATATAAATTAACACTATCTGTGTTGAAAACAAATCTGCTAAATGAATAATATGTTTTCATAAAAAAGCGGCATAATCCATCAACATAGACATACAAATCTATTACATCACCGCGTTCAAGCATTAAATTTTCAAGAACAATTTCTTCTTTGATTTTACCATCATAAAGTAATTTATTATTACTGATAATAATGCATATTGTCCCCTTTAAATCTTTTACTATTTTATTTGAAATAGTTAATTTATCATCTATAGCATTAAAGTCATAAATCATATAAATAATCTCCTAAGTAAACATTTTATACAAAATGATTAACACGTTATAATTGTATCAAAAAATGATTAACAAATAAAGAATTAATGTAGACTAATTTAGTTTATTTTATTAAATTTGTCATACCATTATGTAAAAAAAGCCGTCAGTTACTTTATGGTTATTTTGTATAGTCTATAAGAGTAGGAAAGTATTAATTTATTAACAAAATAAAAAACCACTAGTTTCTATTGATTAAATACCTATAGTTACTAGTGAATTATATAAAAAGTCGCTACTTTTTAGGTAACGACCTTGTTTTATTATTAAGCGAAACACCTATTGCATCCCTTCTGCATAGAAAACGATGTTCGCGATAATTAACTCTGGTGGAGTAGAGGGGATTTGAACCCCTGTATATGAAAAATCTACTTCTTTATTCTACATGTTTAGTTTATTTTGTTATTTAATTAGAAAATATAAAACAAACAAAACTTTTCTAACGATTCTGATTATATTCATTATTAATCTACAGAAGGAAGATTAATAGTATATCCTATTTGTTGTGATCATTCATTAAAGGAATAGGTACCCTTAACAATGACGCTTGTCTATATTAGCAAGCTAATTGAACGCTCATATTGTTATTACGAGCAAATAAATGTGTGTTTGCGTTTATTCAAACCTCGGTGTTTTTACTTGCACAACCAAGACATGCCTAAAGACCTTAATCATTCATAGCGAATCCAAAAACTACCCCAAGTAAGAAGATTATAGTTAAAATCTTGGCTTTTTACAAGCTTTATCTATAATCTTTTAAAGCTTTTTGAGCTTTTCGCTTTAAATCTTGTTCTTTTATTGATTCTCTTTTATCATAAAGTTTCTTACCTTTACAAAGACCTATTTCAATTTTTAAAAGGCCCTCTTTAAAATAAGCTTTTAAAGGAACAATAGCTAAACTTTCTAATTTAACACGGTTATATAATTTCAATGCTTCATGTTTATGTAATAATAATTCACGCAAGCGAGTTTCATCATGATTAAAAATGTTTCCTTTTTCATATTTGGCGATATGCATATTTAAAATATAAGGCGTACTATGTTTAATTATGACATAAGAATCATTAATATTTATTTTACCCATTCTTACCGATTTAATTTCAGTACCAGTTAATTTTATACCTGCTTCTAATTTAGCTAAAATAAAGTATTCAAAATTAACTTTGCGATTAGTGGCGACTATTTTAATATTGTTCATTTTTATATTCCTCTTTTAATTTATAATCGCTTTCTAACATGAAATCAATCTTTTTCGTTTCTCTATCACTATTAATTACTACTACCTTAACTTTATCACCTAAATGATATGTTTTAGAAGGCGATGTTAAGATTAATTTCTTTTCGTCAAAGGTAAAATAATCACTTAATAAATCATCTATTCTAACTAAGCCCTCAACACCTTTATCAATAGTTATAAACATACCAAAAGGGGTTATAGAGGTAATAATACCACTAAATGTTTTAGAAATATTATCTTCCATGTACCAAGCATAAAGCATATCATCAACTTCTCGTTCACATTCAATTGAACGACGTTCTTGAACTGAAGTTTTAAGGCCCATTTCTGGTAAAACCGCTTCATAATAGTTAATTGTTTTAGCTTTATTTTTACTTCCACCTAAAAGTAAATCTTTAACTAACCGATGAATTATTAAATCGGGATACCTTCTAATTGGTGAAGTAAAATGACAATAATAATCTAAAGCTAAACCGTAGTGACCTATATTATTAGGATCATATTTAGCTTTCATCATTGAACGAAGTAATAAGTTATTTAAAATAGAGGCAAGATTACTTTCATTAATATTAGTTAGAGCATCTTGAATCTTTTTAGGATTAATATCGCCTTTTTCGTTATTCATTTTAATACCCATATTTGTAATTAAATTAAATACATCTCTTAATTTTTCTTGATCAGGTGTCTCATGAACTCTAAATAAACAAGGATAATTATGTAAAGTTAAAGACTTAGCTATCTCTTCATTCGCAATAATCATAAAATCTTCAATTAACTTTTCTGCTTCATCTCTAACTCGTAAATTAATATCTAAAGGTTTACCATTTTCATCTAAAGTAAACTTATATTCATCAGTTTCAAATTCTAAAGCACCTTTTTCATAACGTTTTTTACGAATAATTTCATGTAATTTATTCATATTTAATAACATTTCATAAATGTCATTATATTCATTAATTAAATCACTGTCACCTTTTAAGATTTTATTAACTTTATTATAAGTCATACGGTGACGTGATCTAATAATACCTTCTTCAATTACTTTATTTAAAACATTACCACTACTATCAATTTCCATAGTAATAGCTAAAGCTAACCGATCTTCGCCTTCATTTAAAGAACAAATTCCATTAGAAAGTTCATGCGGTAACATTGGAATAACTCTATCAGCTAGATATACTGAAGTTCCTCTTTTATAAGCTTCTTTATCTAGTGGTGATGAAGGTTTAACATAATAAGAAACATCGGCAATATAAACACCTAATAAATAATTGCCATTTTCATTAATTCTAACATTAACAGCGTCATCAAAATCTTTAGAATCATCACCATCAATTGTAATGATATCTAAATTACGAAAATCTTTAAAATTAGTTAAATTGCCTTCTACTTTAGTAGGGATTGTTAAAAGTTCGGCTTTAACTTCTTCATTAAAATCAGTTTCAAAACCATAAGTATATGCAATTGTTTTAATCTCAATACCAGGATCATCAACATTACCAAGTATTTCTTTAATAATTAAATAAATATCATGTTTTAAATATTTAATTTCACCCTTAACTATCATACCAGGTAAAACATTTAGACCACCATTAATTTTAAACCAATCAAAAGTTTTATTATCACTTGGAATAACAAACAAACTTTTACTATTCTTTCTTGGTGACTTAACAACTTTACCAACAATAAAAGTTTTACCTCGTTCTAAAACACTAACAATAATAGCTTCCATTTTATCATAACGATATTTATCTTTAGTTAAATAATATAAAACGGTATCTGTATCATACGCGTTCCCTAAATTTTTATGATGAACATATTCATCTTCTATTTTTTCATCATTAGTAATTAGTTTTGGCTCAATAAAACCAAAATTAGAATTTTTTAAAGAAAGAGTTCCCACATATAATAAATAATATTTTTTTTCTACTAAAATTATTTTCTTTCTATTAATTAAAGAATTTAAAATCTTTTTTAATTCATATTCTTTTAAAAATGTCTTTCTTAATATAGCGTTATAATTATTGGTGTTTACTAACACTTCAACAACTTTTAATTCATTTTTATCACTAATATCACTAAAATTAATATTATTAATCATGGCAACCTCCTAAAAAAATATCCCTTTCGTTACTTATTATAACAAAAGGGATAATTATTACAATGTTTGATGAAGAACTATCGAAACAATCACTAAAGCAATAAATAAGACACCTAAAACAAAAGTTGTTCTTTGTAAGAAAAGTTCAGCACCTCTTGTTTTTTGGTTTTTAAATAATTCACTTTTATTACCATTAAAAGCATCATTAATATCATCTTTAGATGTTTGCATCAAAACAATAATAATTAAAAAGATTGAAATAATAAGTACAAATATATCGGCAACGTTCATCTTAATACCTCCAAAAAATAGCGTATGTATTTTAGCAAATTTTAATCTAATTTGCAAGCAAATTAACGAACAACATCTAAAATGAGTTTAACTTCTCTTTTCTTATCGCTATAAGAAATACTATCATAAAATAAATCGATAGCTTCTTTAGTGTTTTTCCCATTAGTATGAATATAAGCTAAAGTATCACCAATATTCACAAAATCATCAACTTTCTTATTTAAGACAATACCAACCACAGGGTCAATAACTGTATCTAAATTCTCACGACCAGCTCCTAGTAACATTGAAGCGTGGCCCATTTTATAAGAATCAATTCTTGAAATATAACCAGAATCTTTAGCTTTAACTTCAATAATCTCTTTAGCATTTAAAAACAATTCAGGATGATAAATATAATCGCTATTACCGCCTTGCGCTTCTACCATTTTAGCTAAAGTTTTTAAACCTTGTTTATTTTTAATTTGTTCTTCTAGCATTTGGCGAGCTTCTTTTAGGCTTTCAGCTTTACCACTATCTAAAACTAAATAAGAACCTAAAGTTAAACATAAATCTTCTAAATCCTTTGGACCGTCACCATTTAAAGTAGCAATTGCTTCTTTAACTTCTAAACTATTACCAATCGCTTTACCTAAAGGTTCATCCATATTAGTTAAAATAGCTGTCATCTTTTTATTAGCTTTTTTACCAATACTAACCATTAAATTAGCTAATTTTAAAGCATCGGGAGCTGTTTTCATAAAAGCACCACTACCAACTTTAACATCTAGGCAAATCGCATCTGCCCCAGCCGCTAATTTCTTAGACATAATAGATGAGGCAATTAAAGGAATAGAATCAACTGTACCTGTTACATCTCTTAAAGCATACATTTTTTTATCAGCAGGACATACAGAACCAGTTTGACCAATAATGGCGATATTAATATCATTAACTTGCTTAACAAATTCTTCTTTACTTAAACTAATATTAAAGCCAGGTATACTTTCTAATTTATCTAAAGTGCCCCCGGTATGGCCAAGTCCTCTACCACTCATCTTCGCAAATTTAACACCAAGAGAAGCTACAAGTGGAGCTAATACTAGACTAGTTTTATCACCAACACCACCTGTAGAATGTTTATCTACCTTAAAGCCTTTAATATTAGATAAATCAATAACATCGCCAGAATGTTCCATAATTAAAGCTAAATTAGTAGCTTCATCATCAGTCATTCCTTCAAAATAAGTGGCCATTAAAAAGGCTGACATCTGATAATCTTTAACACTACCATCCACATAACCATTGATAAAAAAAGTTAGTTCTTCTTTAGTAAGTTCTAAACCATTACGTTTTTTTAATATAATATCTAATGCTTCCATTAACGTTCTCCTTTCTTTTAAGCATATAAAGATCTTAAAATATGATCTTCTTTTTTAAAATAATAAACGCTATTTTTATAATTATCTTTTATTATTTTTACTTCATCTAAACTAATTAAAATGGCTGTATCATCTTCTAATGCGTAAGCATCTATACGATATTTTTTAATTTCATCATTAAAAGTTTCAATGCCATTTTTTTGATAATGAGGACAAAAAATAATATCTAAAAGACCAAGACCTGCCTCTAATTTAAAATTATAATAAATACCAACATCATTAAAAGAAGCATAATCAGTATAGCCATATTGAGAAAATAAGATAGCTCCTGCTGATATACCTACTAATAATTTATTACTAGTTTTTAATTTTAATAACGCTTTATCTATATTATAATTTATAACTTTTTCTTTCAATTTGTGAAAAGTGCCGCCCGCAAAATAAATTATATCATACTTTAAAGCTTCTTCATAAAAATTACTTAACATTTTTTTAGTTAATAAAGTTATTTTAGTATCTTTATTATCATTTATAAAATTATAATAAGCAACTAAATCATTATCATCTTTTGCCAAATTAACATATAAAAGAGTCTTATTTTTAAAGCATTTATAAATATTTAAAGCATGAACTTCATTAGACTTTCCACCAATTAAAAGAAAATTACTCACTTAATTTAGCCTCCAAATAATAAATAGGACCTTTATCTTCCCATTTTTCTTCAAACTCTGTTTTAATATTAAAAATATCTGTCTTATGTAAATCTAAAGATAAGTTTTCAAAAACAAAACCATTATTATTAAACATCATTAAAGAATATTCAAATAAATTACGATTATCAGTTTTTTGAATAATCTTGCCATCTTTAGCTAAGATTTTTTTATAAGAGTTTAAAAACAATGGTGATGTTAATCTTCTTTTTGAATTACGATTTTTAGGCCATGGATCAGAAAAATTAAGATATAAAACACTTATTTCATGATCAAAATAATCACTTATATTAGATGCATCTGCCATGATATAAAATAAGTTATTTAATCGTTCTTCTTTATTCTTTTCTAAAGCTTTTAAAATAACACTGTCAAACTTTTCAATCGCAATAAAAAAGATATGAGGATTAAGTTTAGCTAAATTATAAATAAACTTACCCTTCCCACAACCAATTTCTACTCTTAATTCTAAATTATCCTTATTTAAAGAGCTTTTTCGCTCTTTATATTCTTCAAAATTAAAAGCTAAATAATCACTATATTCTTTTAATTTTATATCAGCATTCTTAATGTGTCTTAGTCTCATCACTATTACCTAATAAATAAATAGCTTTAGCATAAATAGCTATGCTATCTAATAAATCATTAATATTAATATGTTCATTAGCGATGTGACAACAATCATCTTGACCTGGTTTTAAAGGACCAAACGCCACTGCATTTGTAATAAACTGAGCATAAGTGCCACCACCAATAGTAAACGGTTCATTATCATTATCATTTGTAATATCTTGATAACATTTTAATAAAGTTTTTACTAAAGTTGAATCTTTTGGCACGTAATGTAGTTTTGATTCACTAAGAACATTAACTTCCCCCTTAATATCTTTAAAGGAATTATTAAAAGCTTCTTTAATTTTAGAAGTATAGTTATCAACAGGAATGCGGTAATTAATCTTAATATTAATAAAATTATCAACTTTTTCAATCATGGCCACATTCATCGTTAAATTACCCATATCTAAATCACTTACACTTAAACCAAGTTTATCACCAAATGGTGAAAATGCTAAATATTTATTATAATAATTAGTAACTTTTGATGATGAATATGTTCCTAAAAACTTAAACATTAAAGAAATGGCATTAACGCCATTTTGGGGTTGCATCGCATGGCTTGCCTTACCATAAGTAATATAAGTATAATCATCTACTACTTTACCATCATAATTATTTTCTTTTAAGAAAGTTTTGAACTCTTCTTTTAAATTAACACTTAATTTAACCATACATTCAGAAGGTACGACATTTAATCTAGTTCCACCTTTAATATCTAAGATTAAATTATTATCTAAAGGTAATTTTAAATCTATTGAAACATTAGCTTTTTCGCCATAAATTACTGGGAATTCAGCATCTGGTGAAAAGCCAATACTTGGCATTTCATTCGTCTTAAAATAATGCTTTAAACAACGACTACCTGATTCTTCATCACAACCCATAATAAGACGAACTTTCTTATTTAACTTAATATTGTTTTCTTTTAATAATTTTAAAGCTAAATAAGCAGCTACTAAAGGCCCTTTATCATCTAAAACACCTCTAGCATATAAAGTGTCACCTAAAATTCTTAATTGAAAAGGATTACTGTCCCATTCTTCTTTAATGGCAGGAACAACATCTAAATGACATAAAATTCCTAAAATATCTACACCATCACCATATTCAATATGACCAGCATAATTATCACTATTTAAAACTTGAAAGCCATCTTTTTTAGCTTCAGCTAAAATATATTCTAAAGCTTTTTTATTTTCTAAGCCAAAAGGGGCATCACTATTTGGTTTATATTCATCTAAAACACTTGCAAAACTTATTAATTTAGCTAGTATACTTAGCAATTCTTCTTTTCTTTCATAAGCGAGTTTTTTAAAATTCATTATATTTCCTCACAAATTTCATATTTTTTAATTAATTCACTAATTTTATTACACGCTTCTTCTTCATCAGTACCATTAAAAATTAAAGTAATAACCTCACCTTTATAAATACCAAGTGATAAAACGCCAATAATTGATTTAAAATCAATCTTTTTCTCATCATAAACTAACGTAATATCAGATACAAAGCGGTCAGTTGCCATAATTAAAGATGTCGCTGGTTTAGCATGTAATCCTTGGTCTGCAATAACTCTAAACTTTTTTTCAATCATGTTAGTCCTTCTCTCTTTCTCTTTATTTTAATAACTGTTCTTTAATTAAGTTTGAATCTTCTCTCATTAAAACTTTAATAGTTGAACCAGTTACAAAAACACCATTTGTAGCTAAACTTTTAATAACTTCTAAATTACATAATTCTAAGTCATTAACAGTAATATTTAATCTACCTTGAATAACTTTAACATCACTAATATTAGTTCTATTACCTAAAGCTTCTAATAAATTAGCGATAAAAAGGTCATCTACCTTTGATTTATTAGCTTTCTTTTTACTAATTAGGAAAATTAAAGAAAAAGTAACTAATAACAAAAAGGCAATCACCAATACGACAATTATAATAATTGTTTCAACCTCTAATGCTAAAAACATTATAAAAACTCCTCTACTTTATGCTTATAACCCAATTTAATCATTTGTTCCTTGGCAAAATCAAGCAATCTATCTTCTTTTATAGCCTTTCTTATATTATGCATCAAATTCTTTAAAAAATAAAGATTATGATAAGTTAAAAGACGCATTCCTAAGATTTCATTAGCCTTAATCAAATGATTTAAATAACCTCTTGAAAAATTCTTACATACGTAACAATCACAATTAGGATCAAGAGGACTATGGTCATGTTTTAAACTTTGATTTTTAACTTGCACTCTTCCTAAAGAAGTAAAAGCCGAACCATGTCTAGCATTACGAGATGGTAAAACACAGTCAAACATATCAATACCTAACATAGCACCCATAATTAAATCATCAGGTGAACCAACACCCATTAAATAACGGCTCTTGTTTTGCGGCATAATATCTTTTAAATATCTTAACATTTCATACATTTCTTCTTTAGTTTCCCCAACTGAAAGACCACCGATTGAATAGCCCGGGAAGTTGATTTCTTCAAGCTTATCCATTGCATATTTTCTTAATTCTTTATATGGACCACCTTGAACAATACCGAATAAAGCTTGATTTTCTTTATTATGATGGCTATCCATACATCTTTTAGCCCATCTTAAAGTTCTATTGACACTATCCTTTAGATAGACTTCTGATTCATAAAAAGGTGGACATTCATCAAAAGCCATCATGATATCAGCGCCTAAATTAGTTTGAATTTCAATCGACTTTTCTGGTGATAAAAATAATTTTTCACCACTTTTATGGTGTCTAAAATAAACACCTTCTTCGGTTATTTTCCTAATTTCTTGTAAAGAAAAAACTTGAAAGCCGCCACTATCGGTTAGCAAGGCTCCATCCCAATTCATAAAACCACGAATACCACCAAATTCTTTAATAATCTCATCTCCTGGTTGTAACCACAAATGATAAGTATTACCTAAAATTAAGCCATCACTAACTGTTTTAATTTCTTCAGGAACCAAAGTTTTAACGGTTGCTTGTGTTCCTACCGGCATAAAAATAGGGGTTTCAAAATCACCATGAGGTGTATGTAAAATCCCATAACGGGCCCCTGTTTGTTTACATATATGTTTTAATTCATACCATACTGGACCTTTCATATATCCTCCTTTATTTTATAAACATAGCGTCGCCAAACGAAAAGAAACGATACTTTTCTTTAACTGCTTCATTATATGCATTAATAATATTTTCTTTACCAGCTAAGGCTGATACTAGCATAATTAATGTAGACTTTGGTAAATGAAAATTAGTAATTAACGCATCTACTACTTTAAACTGATAGCCAGGATAAATAAAAATAGAAGTATCAGAACTCTTAGTTTCTTTAAAACCATTATCATAAGCTGATTCTAAAGTTCTAACGGAAGTAGTTCCCACTGCAATAATTCTTCTTTTTTCCGCTAAAGCTTTATTTAGACAATTAGCTACTTCTTTAGTTATATGATAAGTTTCTTTATGCATATGATGATCACTAATATCATCTGAACTTACTGGTCTAAAAGTACCTAAACCTACATCTAATGTCACATATAAAATTTCTACACCTTTAGCTTTAATTTTTTCTAATAATTCCGGTGTAAAATGAAGACCTGCTGTAGGAGCCGCTGCACTCCCTAAGTTTTTAGCGTATACTGTTTGATAACGATCTTTTTCTTTTAACTTTTCATGAATATAAGGAGGTAGTGGCATTTCTCCTAATCTTTCTAATATTTCAATAAAAATACCTTGATATTCCATTTTAAAATGACAAATACCATCATCAAACTTGGCTACACAAATAGCCTTTAAATCTTCGCTAATTATAACCTTTGTACCAATTTTAATTCTTCTTTGCGGTTTAACTAAACATTCCCAAGTATCATTACCTAAATCTTTTAAAAGTAATAATTCTACATGTGCTAAAGTATCTTCCTTTTGACCAAAAACACGTGCAGGATATACTTTAGTATCATTTAAAACTAAAACATCACCTTTATTTAAATAATTGATGATATCATAAAAATGTTCATGGGAAATTTTACCAGTATTTTTATCTAAAACCATTAAACGAGAAGCACTACGTTCTTGTAAGGGGGTTTGAGCGATTAATTCTTCTGGTAAATAATAATCAAATTCACTAGTCTTCATTACTTAAAAAATCCTTTCATAAAGCTAATTTTAAGATGCTCATAAGCTTTTTCAGTAGCCACTCTTCCTCTACTTGAACGCTTTATAAAACCTTCTTTTAATAAATAAGGTTCATAAACATCTTCTAAAGTCTGAACCTCTTCTGAAATAGAGGCCGCTAAAGCTTCTACACCTACAGGTCCACCATGATATATTTTAATTAAAGTGTTTAAATATTTATAATCTAATTCATCTAAACCGATATCATCAATACCAAGCTTTTTTAAAGCTAAAGTAGTGATTTCAATGTCAATATCGCCTTTATTTAAAACTTCTGCAAAATCCCTAATACGTCTAAATAAACGATTAGCGATTCTTGGCGTACCTCTACTTCTTTTCGCTAATTCTAAAGCTGCTTCTTTGGTAATATTAGTATTATAAACTTTCGCTGTTCTTAAAACTATTTCTAAAAGTTCACTAGTTGTATAATAATTTAAATGTAAAACCACACCAAAACGATCACGAAGTGGACTAGATAAATCGCCATAACGCGTAGTCGCCCCTACTAAAGTAAAAGGTGGTAAATCAATTTTAATCGAACGCGTAGACTCATCCTTACCAATTAAAATATCTAAAGTATAATCTTCCATCGCACTATATAAAACTTCTTCAACAAAACGAGGTAAACGATGAATCTCATCGATAAATAAAACATCGCCTTCTTCTAATTGACTTAAAATGGCTGCTAAATCTCCCGTTTTTTCAATTGATGGACCACTTATCGTTTTAAGATTAACATTTAATTCATTAGCGATAATTTGCGCTAAAGTAGTTTTTCCTAAACCAGGAGGACCATAAAATAAAGTATGATCTAAACTTTCTTTTCTTTTTAAGGCCGCCTTAATATAAACATCTAAACTTTCCTTAACTGCTTCTTGACCAATATATTCATTTAAATAAAGGGGCCTTAGACTTAAATTATCCTCGCTATCAATACTTTCTAAATTAGGATCTAAAATTCTATCTTCCATAATTATTCCTTCCTATTTAGTTAAAAGCTTTAAGGCCATTTTTACTAAAGTCCCTTCATCTAAAGAATCATCTAGTTTACTAATAATTTTAGCAATTTCTGCTTTCTTATAACCAAGAGCCACTAAAGCTTCACTAACATCTTCTAATTTATTAGAAGTAATAATATAATTATTCCCAAAATTAACTTTGCCCTTTAAATCAAGAATAATTTGTTGACTAGCCTTTGGACCAATGCCAGGAAACTTACGCAAATAAACATCATTTCGTGCTTCAATCGCACCTACTATTTCTCTAACATTACCAGTCGCAAGCATACTAAGGGCACTCTTAGGGCCAATTCCACTAACTGATATTAATTTTAAAAATAACTCTTTTTCTTCTTTTTCCATGAAACCATAAAGAGTTATTTCATCCTCTCTAACATGTTGATAAGTGTAAACTTTAAAATATTCATTTATTTTAAAACTATAAGGATTAGGCACAATAATTTGATAACCAATATTATTGTTATCAAGAATAATATCCTTAGGTGTAATATCTACTACCTTACCTGTTATATAACCATACATACATATCACCGTCTTTAGATTATATCATAATTAATGCTAGACTTCTAATTATATTATTAACTTCTTTTAATATATAGGCAAAAATCTTTAATTTATGCCGTAAATAGTAGAAAAATATTAAAGAAAATAATATAATAACTTAAAGGTGGTGAGAAAATGAGTTTCAACGAATTAGTAATATGCTTTTTAGAAAACCTTAATCGCATTGTTTATTTAAAAAACAATAGTAATAAATTCATTTTAACTAAAGATGAACAAAACAATTTAAAAAAAGAAATCGAACAACTAAAAGAAACTCTTATTTCTACTGCTAACGATTTAACTAATGATAAAATCAAATACTTAAATGCAAAACAAATAAACGAATTAGAATTAGATGAAATAATTGCTAATCTTAACAAAAATAACAAAACTAAACAAAATAACGATAATCAAAAATATAAAGCTACTTTAACTGAATTAAATAATAAGATTTTTGGCCTTCAGGCTAACTTAAATAATTCTAAGAGTTCTTTAAAAAACCACACCCTTAAAAAATATACCCAAATAAAAGATAATGAAAAGCTTATTGAAGAAGCTGCTTATTTAAATACTGGCCATTTTACAAGCCTTTATGAAGAAACTAAAATTAACTATGAAACATTTATCAATAAAACAATTGATGAATTTAAGGCTGAACAAGATAAAATACATAGTCTTTATTCACGTAATAAACTTATAACTGATGAAACAAATAGGCAGCAAAATAAAGAAATAAATGAACAAATTGAAAAAATAAACGAAGAAATTAAAAAATATGAAATTGAAAAAGTTACCAAACAAAAACAACTAGAAAAAGACATTATTTTAGAATCAGTTAAGCTTAATAATACAATAACTGAACTAACTAAAATTAAAAATGATGATTTAAAAAATGAAAAAGAAAAGAAAGCAATAAAAGATCAAGATATTGATAATCAAGAAAACTTTTTTGAACAAAATAACGCAAAAAAAACAAAAAATATTTTAGATGACTTCGTTTTAAGACTTCAAGATTTAGATGATGAACAAACTAACATTCAAAAAAACTACTCTTTAGACTTAGAACACATCTATCGTGAACACTACTACATTTATTATCATACTTTAAATGAATTTAATAATTACTTACTTAAAAACACTAATCATTTAGAAGAATCTGTTGGCCTTAAAAAAGCTAATAAAAAACTATATAATTTAAAAGTTAAAAGTTATAAAGACCAACTTAAATCCTTAGAATATAATTTTAAAAGCCAAGTAAATGACTTTAAAAAAAGTTATGAAACTAACTTAAAACGTCTTCGTAATCAAAAAAACCTTTCAGAAATAAACAAAAACTATGAAATTAAAATCTTACAAACTGAATTAAAAACTCAAAAAAACAACCTAGATATTTTACAAACATATCTACAAAGACAATTTATTTACGCTAATAAAATAATTAATGATAATTATACATTAAAAGCTAATACTGCTCGTAATGAAACCTTTATTAAACAAGAAAAGTTACAACAAGAAAAATCAGAATTAACCATTAAATATGAAATTAAGATTGATGAATTACAAAAACAAAAAAAGATCTTAATTAATAAATTAGAAATGATTAATAAAATTCATGAAGCTAAAGCAGCTTTAGATTATGATAATTATCAAAATAAAATGAAACTAAATAAAGTTAAGGCCAATTTAATTTTAGATAAAAATAAATTTTTAGACCTATATAATAAATATTTAAAAGAATACAATTTAAAAATAATTGAAACTAAAACTAATAATCAAAAAGCGATAGTTAATGAAAAAAATAACAACTTAAACACTAACTTTAAATTACATTTAGATAAATATAATTATAATTTTAATTTTAATGCTAGTGAATATCGTAAACAAATCGACATTAATAAAATAACTTTTGATCATTTAACTAAACAAAATAATTATATTGTTAATAAAAATATATCTTTAACTTCTTTAAATTCAGAAAGAAAAGAATTTAGATATGACTCTTTAATGATTACTAAAGAAGCTACTACTTTCTTTTCAATAGTTACTAAATTTATGAATTTATATAAAAATACTTTTACAAACTTAAAATCAAAAATTTTAAGTTATGATTCTAATTATTTAAATTTAATTCTAGAACTTTTAAAAATAATAAATGAAAACATTAGTAACTTTACTGATCTATTCTTCGATTCAGAAGCAAGTTATATTGATAACCGACTAGAAAACATAAGTCGTTTTAAATATAAACCTATGCTTGATAAAATAAATGAAACATACGATGAAAAAACAACTAAGATAAATAATAATTTAAATAGTATCAATGATACTATGAAAAAATATGATTTAACTAAAGAAGATTGTATAAAAGAAATTGAAAAACTAAAGAATAAGGTACCTTCTAAAACTACAACTTTACAAAAATTAACCTTTAATTATGATGTTGAAGCTAATAATAAGATTAAATATAATTTAAAACTTATTAAAAAGATTAACAAAAAGAAAACCGCTCTTCAAAAATTAAGAGAAAAATTTAGAAAAAAACTAGTTCTTTTAACTACTAACCATGATAAAGAATTAAATAAGATTGATAGACAAAAACGTAGACAATATCGTTCATATTATCAATTATTAGATAAAGCCTTAGCAGAAAAAAAGGATTACTTAAATAAGATTAATTCTATTCTAATTTTAAATCCTAAAGCTAATGAAAAATATGATTATATAATAAATTTAGAACAAACTATTTCTAAAATTACAAATGTCAATAATAATATCTTAAAATACTTAACCACTATCTTTAATCAGTTTAAATATGAAACTGAAAAATCCTTTGTATTTGCCAAAAATCGTTTTAACAATTCATATAAAAAGCTCATTAAAACTAACACTAGTGAAAAGGCAAAAAGACTTAAAAAATTAGAAAAAGAATATCAAAAAAATAAAAATAAAGAAAGTAATAAACTCAAAATAAATACTAAACAAATTAATAAACAAAATGAATTATATTTATATAATATTAATTATTTAGAAAAAGATTACGCCTTAAAATATCATAATTTAAAACACGAATACGCTACGAAAACAAAGCTATTCTACCAAAATATTGATGCCTTAAATAATAATATTATCTATTTAGAAAAGAAACAAAAAATTGATAGTTATTATCTACTTAAACACTACTATAAATTAGAAAAAATATATAAGCGTTTAAATAAAGTTAATTTAAATAAATTAGCTAAAGAAAGTGCTTTATTTAAAAATCGTACCAAACTTGATTTAGCTAATTTACCAATAATCTCTAAGAAAAATATTTCAGAATATAATAATAAAATTAAAGAAGATAAAAAATTCTTTAATCAAAAAAAGATAACTCTTAAACAAGAATTAGATACTTCAAAAGCTAAGTATGAAAAAGATAAAACTACTAATATAGAAAATAATATGCATCAATTATTAGAAGAAAAAATAAAGCATTCCTTTAACATTAAAAAAATAAAACGTGGTCAAAACGAATAAAAACACTATTTAGATTCATAGTTCTAAATAGTGTTTTTTTATTACTTTCTTCTTAACCAAGAAGGAAGAGATTTCTTTTCTTTTTCTTCTTTTGCTTTAGCTTTTTTATCAGTTTTTAAGAAAAGTGGTGTTTCTTCTTCCTCTTCTTCATCAACCATCTTATTTAAGGAAATATTTTCTTGGCTAATATTTTTAAATATTTCGGTAGCGATATCTTCAATACCACTTTCTTTAGCTTTTAATTCATAACCAGTCGCAATAACAGTAATAATAAGTTCATCACCTAAGTCATTATTAATAGCTGTACCATAAATAATGCTTAAATCTTTATCACAGTTATTTCTAATTTCAGCAATGGCCGCTTCTGTTTCATTTAAAGTTAAATTTTGACTAGCAGTAATATTTACTATCGCATTAGTTGCCCCATCAATTGAAACTTCTAATAAATTAGAATGGATAGCTCTTCTAGCTGCTTCAACAGCTCTATTAGGGCCAGTAGCTGTACCAATACCCATTAAGGCTGTACCTTTATCTTTCATAACGGTTCTAACATCCGCAAAATCGACATTAATCAAACCAGGAACAGAAATTAAATCGGCAATACCTTGAACACCTTGTCTTAATACATTATCTGCTTCTCTAAAAGCTTCTAATAATGAAGTTGAAACATCAACAATTGAACGTAAACGTTCATTAGGAATAACAATTAAAGTATCAACGAAAGGCTTAATTTCTTGTAAACCTTCGATTGCTCTTTGCATTCTTTCTGGACCTTCAAATAAGAATGGCTTAGTTACAATACCAACTGTTAAACAGCCCATTTCTTTACAAGCTTTTGCAATTACTGGCGCAGCCCCTGTACCAGTTCCACCACCCATACCACAAGCAATGAAAACCATTTGGGCACCATCAATTACCTCTTTAATATCATCTATACTTTCTAAAGCTGCCTTTTTACCAACTTCTGGACGTGCACCAGCACCTAAACCACGAGTAGTGTCACGACCTAGTAATAAACGAATGTCAGCTTTAGATTCCCTTAAATCTTGGGCATCAGTGTTAGCAGCAATAAATTCTACCCCTCTAACATCATTTTCAATCATTCGGTCAACGGCATTACCGCCACCACCACCAACACCAATTACTTTAATATTGGGCTTTGTACTAATATTTATATCGATATCGTCAAAGATCATGTTATACTCCCTCCACTTACATCGTATTTAATATTTTACTCTATAAATCATATTATTTCAATTAGCATTCTCTAAAAGTTAAAAGAAAGTCTAGAAATTAATCTAGACTCTTTTAGCTTATTCAAGTTCAAAGGCACCAGTATATAATTGATAATATACACCTTTACTATTTATTAATTCATCGTGAGTACCACGTTCAATAATTTTACCATGGTCTAATACCATAATGGCATCACTATTACGAACAGTTGATAAACGGTGCGCAATTACAAATACTGTTCTACCAGCCATTAATTTATCCATAGCTTCTTGAATAATTTTTTCAGTTCTTGTATCAATTGAAGAAGTTGCTTCATCTAAGATAAGAACTGGTGGATTACAAATAGCCGCTCTAGCAATCGCAATTAATTGTCTTTCACCTTGTGATAAGCCTTCACCATCACCAGTGATATATGTATCATAGCCATTTGGTAAATGTCTAATAAAGCTATCAGCATTTGATAACTTAGCAGCCGCAATTACTTCATCCATTGTCGCTTCTGGTTTACCATAGCGAATATTATCAGCAATTGTACCAGTAAATAAATGTGTATCTTGTAAAACAATACCAAGTGATCTTCTTAAGTCTGCCTTTTTAATCTTATTAATGTTAATATCATCATAACGAATCTTACCATCGGCAATATCATAGAAACGATTAATTAAATTAGTAATTGTTGTTTTACCAGCACCTGTCGCCCCCACAAAGGCAATCTTTTGACCAGGTTTAGCATATAAACTTACATTCTTTAAAATTAATTTATCAGGACGATAAGCAAAATCAACATCATAGAATCTTACATCACCTTTTAAAGGTGTATATGTAACTGTTCCATCTTGATGAGGATGACGCCATACCCATACGGCATCTTTACTATTAGATTCAACATAGTGTTCGCCTTCTTTAACTCCGTGAATTAAAGTAACATAACCTTCATCTACTTCACTTTCTTTGTCTAATAATTCAAAAACACGTCGTGTTCCTGCTAAGCCCATCGCAATTGAATTCATTTGTTGACTAGACTGAGCAATTGGGTTAATAAAAGAACGAGAAAACATAATGAATGAAACTAAAACACCAGGCGTTAAAGTCACAAAACTTAAACTAATATTAAAAGTAATTAAAATACCACCAACTAAAGCTAAGATTGCATAAGTCGCAAAACCAATATTATTCATAATTGGCATTAAAATAGAGGCAAATACGTTAGCGTTACGATCGGCATTTTCTAAACGATCATTAATCTTATCAAAATCAACTACGGCTTTTTCTTCATGGCAGAAAACTTTAATTACTTTTTGACCTTCAATCATTTCTTCAATATAACCATTAGTAATACCAAGTACTCTTTGTTTTTCAATAAAGAAACGTGTAGATTTTAGACCAATCGTTTTAATAATCCAAATCATAACTACTAAAATTAATAATACAACAATAGTTAAAATCCAAGAATAATAAACCATTATGGCAAATACACCAATAACTGTGAAAACTGAACTGATTAATTGCGGAACACTCATCGAAATCATTTGACGCATAGCTTCCACATCGTTAGTATAATAACTCATTAAATTACCATGAGTATTCCAATCAAAGAAACTAACTGGTAATGTTTGCATATGTGAAAATACATCATCACGTAAATTTTTTAAAGAACCTTGGCAAATTACAACCATTAATTTTGAATAACATAAAGTAGCTAAAACACCAGCAAAATATAAAATACCAAAGCCGATTAAAGTTGGAATAAACTCATCATAATTTAAAATGTGTGTTTTTGTCCCAGGTGTAATAAAACCATCAATTAAAATACTTATAAAGAAAGTTGAAGCTAAGTTAGCAATACAAGATAATAAAATACAAAATAAGACAATAACAATTTGAACTTTATAATGACGCCAAATATATGGAACTAAACGCCTAACAACACTACTCTTATTCATTAGCATTTACCTCCTTATCTTGACCTTTCTTTTGTAAATCATTAATTTCTTTATAAATAGGACAATTTAAAATTAACTCTTCGTGCGTACCACGACCAATAATCTTACCATCATCAAATACTAAAATCATATCTGCATCTTCAACAGAAGAAATTCTTTGAGCGATAATAATTTTAGTAACATCTGGCGCTGTTTGTTTTAATGAAGAACGAATAATCGCATCTGTTTTCGTATCAACAGCTGATGTTGAATCATCTAAGATTAATACTTTCGGCTTCTTTAATAAGGCTCTGGCAATACATAATCTTTGTTTTTGACCACCAGAAACATTAGTACCACCTTGACCTAAATCATAAGAAAGACCTTCTTTAAATTGACTAACAAATTCATAGGCACAAGCTTGTTTTAAAGCTTCTACTAATTCTTCATCAGTTGCCTCTTCATTACCCCACTTTAAGTTTTCTCTAATGGTTCCACTAAATAAAACATTCTTTTGTAAAACCATCGCTACATTATTTCTCAAAGTTTCAATATCATAATCTCTGACATCAACGCCACCAACTTTTAAACTACCTTCACTAACATCGTATAAACGAGGAATTAAAGAAACAAAGGAAGACTTAGCTGAACCAGTGCCACCGATTACCCCAATTACTGAGCCACTTTTAATATTAACATTAATGTCAGTTAAATTGAAAATTGGTGAATCCTCATTATATTTAAAATTAACATTTTCATAAGTAATCGTTCCATCTTTAACTTCATAAACTGGATTTTCTGGATTTTTAATATCAGGATCAACATTTAAAACTTCAACAATACGTCTAGCAGATGTAACAGACATCGCAAGCATAACGAAAATATTAGAAATTAACATTAAACTCATTAAAATTTGCATTGTATAACTAAAACATGAAGTTAATTCACCAACAGTCATATATTCACCATTACCAAAGCCTTCAACAATACATTTAGCACCAAAGAAAGCTAAAGCTATTGAACAAGCATATACTGCAAATTGAACAATTGGTCCATTCCAAGCTAAAATTTGTTCAGCTTTACAAGCAAAATCTTTTAAAATATTAGAATCTTTTTTAAATAATTCGATTTCATCTTTTTCTTTAACGAATGATTTAACTACTCTTATACTAATTAAATCTTCTTCAACATCACGATTAATAACATCATATTGTTTAAATAACTTAGAGAATGGTTTTAAACTTCTAGACATTAAAGCAATTAAAGTAAAACCTAAAACTGGAATCGCAACTAAGAAAATCAAACCAATTTGCCAATTTAAAATCATAGTCATAATAAAGGCAAATATCAACATGAATGGAGCTCTTACTACAATACGAATAATCATTTGGAAAGACATCTCCACATTAGTAATATCAGTTGTTAATCTCGTAACTAAAGAAGCAGTTGAAAAATAATCAATATTCTTAAATGAATAAGTTTGAATTTTTTCATACATATCGTGTCTTAAATTCTTCGCAAATCCCGCAGCCGCTACTGATGAGAATTTACCAGAAAATACCCCACAAATTAAAGACACAATTGCCATAAGAAGCATTAAACCACCCATACCAAGCACATAAAGCCAACGTGATTCATTAATACCTTTATCTAACATATTAGACATAACAAACGGTATTAAAACTTCAAAAACAACTTCTAAAATTACAAAAATAGGGGCTAAAATCGCGTAAGTCTTATACTCACGAACACTTTTAGCTAATGTTCTAATCATTTTTTAAATCCTCCATATTTTCTATAATTTTTTTAAGAACTCTATAAGTAACTAAAAGTTCTTCTTCAGTTATATCTTTTTCAATTTCCTTATCATTTTCATTAACAATTGACCTTAAGATTTCGTTTACATTAAGCGCTTTTAAAGAAGCTTCTAAAGAATTAGAACGTCTATCTTTATTCTGAACTCTTAACAAATAACCATTCTTTTCAAGTCTCTTTAAAATACCACTAACTGTTGCTGAAGATAAACTAAATCTCTTTTCGATTTCTTTTTGACTGGAAATCTTATTGTTAATAATAAAACATAAAACGCGCAATTGTTGGCTAGTTAAATCAAAATCTCTTTCTAGCCTTTTACCAATTTTAACTTGCATACGTTTATCAATTTGATGCGAAATAATTTTAATCATTTCTACAATCTTATGTGTCATAATGGCCTCCCAAAAGCTATTGTTAGCACGCTAACAATTTTATTATATGAGGCTTTTAAAGTCAATAAAAAAGACATGAATTGTATGCGTTTTCATGTCTCTTATACTAACTTATTTTAAATTGTCTAACTGTGATAAATCATAATAAGGTAATAAATACTCTTTAGTCTTTAGAACCATAGTCTTAAACAAATCTAAAAGCTTACTTCTATCAATACCACTTACTAAAGCCTGATTAACAAAAGAATTAAATATCTTATTTAAATCTCTATTTTTAATACCTTCATAACATGAATCAATATTTAAAGAAGCTCTATTAACTAAATTTAAAACATCATCTTGTAAAGGTGAAGACATAATAGGTTTAATATTATCATTTAAGAATAAAGCATTACTTTCCACTATTGAACCAAGTTTAACATTAGGCATTTGGCCATAATTTGGCATATTAACATTACTAATAATATTTTTAAAGCCTAATAAAGCTTTTAATAAATCTACTGCTTCTTCACTAGATTTTTCTAAGACAATTGGCATCTGGCCATTTGCCATTTTAATTGATTCTTCAATTTTTTCTTGTTGATTGATTTCTCTTGATTTAACTGTAGTTAAACCATATTTATAGAACTTAACCATCTTAGGATTCTTTAAATACCAATTACGATCCATAAATTCAACCAAATGACGATCACCAGCTGCCGCTAAAATACCATAATGATTAAATAAATCCATCTTAACTTTATTACCATATGCATAAGTGTCATATTTAAATTGATAACGTTTGCCGCCTTCATAATAACCTAAATCATAATATTTTTTAATAAAGTTAGGTAATAACTTTAATAAGTCAATATCTTTATAATAAGCTTTGGTAATCCAAGTAAAATGATTTACCCCTGATACATCAACATAAATATCTTTACGAGTAGCTTTAATACCAAGTTCTTTTCTAAGAGCTAAACATAAGAATTCTTCGGCATGGAACACTTCATGGCAACAACCAAAGGCCTTAATTTGTGGGAAAACATCATATAATGTCTTAACACAAATACTCATTGGATTGGTAAAATTAATAACCCAAGCATTTGGACAATTTTCTTTAATAGCCTTAGCGAAACCTTCATAAATTGGCACTGTACGCATCGCTCTTAAAATACCACCAGGACCAGCTGTATCACCAACAGATTGATAAATACCTAATTTTTCTGGTTCATGAACATCGACTTCCATTTCTTTAAAAGTGCCTGGAAGAATAGAGATGATAACAAAGTTAGCGTCTGTTAAAGCTTCTTTTAAATCCTTAGCAACTACATATTCAAACTTAGATTTTGTTTCGTTTAGTAAATTAATCTTATTACCAATTAAATAATTACGGGTTGCAGCTTCTTCATCAATATCATATAAATAAATAGAACCACCTAAACCCTCAGTTAAAGCTAAATCATTCATAAATACACGGGCCCACATTTTAGAACCCCCACCAATATAAGCTATTTTAATCTTTTTTTCCATCCATTTCACCTTCAATACTTAATATACATTTTATACCATCTAACGCTGATGAAGTAATACCACCAGCATAACCTGCCCCTTCACCAATAGGATAAATAAATTTACTATTTATTGCCTTATAATCTATTCTTTCAATTCTTAATGGTGCACTACTTCTTACTTCAGGGGCAATTAGTAAGGCATCATCATCTAAAAAACCCTTCATTTTATTATTAAAAAGCGGTAATGCTTCTTTCAAGCTTTCAATAACAAAATCAGGTAAAATATCTTTAAAATCACTAAAATAAGTACCATGTACATAAGAAGGCTTAACTTTTCTGAAAGAAGTTGCCACCTCACCTTTTAAAAATTCCTTTACTAAATTTAAAGGAGCTTTATAAGGAAACTTCTTATTAAAAGCCTTTTTTTCAATATTATTAATAAAATCAATTGCTAAAAAAGGATCATCACTACTAAAATCACTAGGTTTTACTTCCACTAATAAAGCACTATTAGAATTAATATAATCTCTAGCTTTATAACTCATACCATTAGTTAAGATTGTTTCTTTTTTAGTTTGGGAAGGCACTACATAACCACCAGGACACATACAAAAAGTATAAACACTACGTTCTTTTAAATGGACAGCCATTTTATAATAAGCCGTTGGCAAATAATTACTAAATTTACCATACTGAATATTATCAATGTCTTTAGCTAAATGTTCTATTCTAAGGCCAACAGAAAAAGGCTTAAGAGTTAATTTAAGATTATGATTAGCCAACATTCTATAAGTATCATGAGCACTATGTCCAATGCCTAATATTAAATGTTTAGTTTCAAATAATAGCTCTTTTTCGCCATTTTTAGCTTTTATGATTATTGAATCTTCATTTTCAATATAATCATAAAATAAAGTGTTAAAATAGAAAGTAGCTCCCATATTAATTAAATCCTTACGCATATTTAAAACTATTTTTCTTAAAACATCGGTCCCGATATGAGGCAGTGCATTAACCAAAATATCCGGATCAGCGCCGTATCTAACAAACTCTTCTAAAATAAAACGATTATAAACAGAATTTACATTTGTTTGTAATTTCCCATCACTAAAAGTGCCAGCTCCACCTTCACCAAAACAAACATTAGATTCTTCATCCAAAATCATATTGTTAAAAAAATTATCTACTTTTTCTACTCTTTTTAAAACTTCTGAACCCCGTTCAATAATTATAGGTCTAGCTTGCATTCGCGCCAGTAATAAAGCACTAAACATCGAACTTGGCCCAAAACCAATAATAACCGGTCGGTCCGTATACTTCCATACTTTTAAATTAAGTGCATCATTCTTTTCTATATATTTCTTAAACTTGACTAATTCCACCTTAACATCAACAACAATTTGATAAGCATAACAAATATTATTTTTATGTCTGGCATCAATTGACTTTTTAATTATTTTATAACTAATTAAATCACTATCTTTAATTTTTAAAGTATCTAATAATTTCTTCTTTAAACTATTAGTACTATCTACTCTAACATTAAGATTAACCAAATATAACATATTACTTCTCCAACATTGAAAGGGCCGCTTTTATCCCACTATTAAAAGCAAAATTTAAAGAATACCCACCACATTTCGCATCCACATCAATAACTTCACCAGCTACATATAATAAGTTAGGATACTTCTTTAAAGAAAAATTTTGATTAATTTCTTTAATTACTAAACCACCATTTGCACTTTGAGCCTCTTTTAAAGAATAAAAATCTAACAAACTTAATTTAAAATTATGAATATCAATATCTTTAAAAACTTTTAAATAATTATATAAAAGAGGATTTACATTATATTTTAAAACCTCATTATTTAAATTAGGATACATATTTAAAACTAAATAATAATTATTATTTTTAATATCATCACAATAAAAAGATAAATTAAAAATCACAATTCCTGAAACTCCATCACTTCTAAAAGTAACTTCACCATCTTCTTCATAAATTAAATCATCATCTTTATATAAAGATGCCTTTACTTTAACTCTTAAGCCTTGCAAAGCTTTAATATTTTCTTTAACTTTGAAACCAACTAAAGATGGCCTTATCTTATTAAAATTTAAACTTAAATCATCAATGAAAAAATAAGGATTATAACTAGCATTAACACTAGCTAAACTACCAGTTGTAATTAACGCTTTATCATATAATTTATCCGCAATTAACACTTTATTATCAACGACTTTTATATTATTAATACTTGTATTTAAATAAATATTATTCTTTTTATTTAAATCAATTAATAAATTACAAACACTTTTACTTGTATTAGAAAGAGGATACATACGACCTTCTTCATCGGTTATAACTTCTAAATTATTTTCATTTAAAAGGTTTAAAAAAGCATATCTGTCATAATGAAAATAATCTTCATTATGATAAAAACTACTGTCTAAATTAAGATTACTTAAATTACACCTACCATTGCCAGAAGCAAATACTTTTCTTAAAACTTTATTAGAAGCTTCATAAATATCAACACTAACATTATTAAGATTAAAAATAACTCCAGCAGCCATCCCAGCAGCGCCAGCACCGATAATCGCATACTTCTTCATTCTAATCACCAGCCTTAATTATACCAAATTTTAGTCATTTAAGCCACATAATAACAAAGAGAATTTATTTAAAAAATAATTAAATAGACTAGCATAAATAAAAAGAAAATGCTAATATTTTAAGGGTGAAAAAATATGGCAAATTTTCTATTAATAACAACAGGAGGGACTATTTCTTCCATTCAAACTAAAGAAGGTTTAAAACCAGAAGCAAATGAAAACATAATAGATGCACTTAAAAAAATAGATGATAATAATTATGATATTATTAATCTTTTTAATTTAGATAGCACTAATATTCAGCCAGAAGAGTGGGTAATTTTAGGGAAAACAATCTATGATAATTTAGATAAATATGATGGTATCTTAGTTACCCATGGCACTGATACAATGGCTTATACGACTTCAATGATGTCATTTATGATTCAAAATTTAAATATTCCGGTTGTTTTTACAGGTTCACAGTTACCTTTATCACATCCTCTAACCGATGCCTATTCAAATTTAAGATATGCTGTAGCAATGTTAAAAGCTAAAATACCAGGTATCTTTTTAGCATTTAACCGTAAAATTATACTTGGTACTAGAGCTGTTAAAGTGAGGACTTCTTCTTTTTTCGCTTTTGAATCAGTTAACTTAAAATATATTGGTCAGATTGATGCGAAAGGTCTTATTATTGATGAAAACCTTATCCCTAAAACAACACATAAACCAATTTTATATCCTAATATTGAAACTAATGTATTCTTATTAAAACTTACACCAAATACTAATCCTAATATTATTGATATTTTAATAAATTCAGGTATCAAAGGTCTCGTTATTGAAGGCTATGGCCAAGGCGGTATTTCCTTTATAAGAAGAGACTTTAGTTCAAAAATTAAACACGCTTTAGATTTAAACATCCCTGTCTTAGTTTGTTCACAATGTATCTATGAAGAATCTAATTATAATGTCTATGAAGTAGGTAAAAAGATTGTAAAAACAGGCGCTATTGAAGTACTAGATATGACTAGTGAAGCCGCCTTAACTAAATTAATGTGGGCGCTTGGTAAAACTAATAATTTAGACGAAATTAAATATTTATTTAATACATCTATTGCATTAGAAATAAAAGAAAACGGCTAAAAATAGCCGTTTTTTTGTTTATTCATCTAACATTGAAACTACATTTATTATATCATCATTAATTACTAAATTAGCTAAATTATCACCAGGTGTTTTAGTTTTATTGATAATAACCAACTTATCTTTATGATAAAAATTAATAAATGAAGCGGCAGGATATACTACTAAAGATGTGCCAATTACAAGCAATAAATCAGCATCTTGAATAGCTTTTATAGCTTGATTTATAACCTCATTATCTAAACTTTCTTCATATAAAGTTACATCAGGTTTAATAATACCACCGCAACTACATCTAGGAATACCCTCTAATTTTAACTCATTTAAACTATAATACTTATGACATTTCATACAATGATTATGCCATATAGAACCATGGATTTCATAGACATTTTTTAGGCCTGCCTTAATATCTAAACCATCAATATTTTGAGTTACAACTTTAATATTTTTAGTTGCCTGTAACTTACTAAAATAAAGATGTGCTTTGTTTGGCTTGGCGTTTTTATAAACCATCTTTTGAAAATAAAATTCATAGAAAGTTTTAGGATCGGCCATAAAAAATGAATGACTAATAATTTCTTCTGGTCTCAATGTTTCTTTATATAAGGAGCTATAAAGACCATCACTAGATCTAAAATCAGGAATACCTGAAGGCACACTTAAACCTGCCCCACTAAAAATAGTTATATTTTTAGCTTCTAAAATATACTGTTTTAAAAACTTAATTTTAGCTTCTAAGTTCTGCATTTATTTCATCTTCTAACAATGAAACTAAATTTTTAGCTTCAACTTCTTCTTTATTATCGTCTTTATAACGACGTTTTAATTCAACTACACCATCTAAAGCTTTTTTACCACAAATAACGATAAATGGAATACCTATTAATTCCCAGTCTTTTAATTTAAAGCCTAATTTTTGACTACGATCATCTAAGATAACTTCCATGTTTAAGGCTTTACATTCTTCATATAACTTATTAGCTAAATTAACTTGTTCCAAATCTTTATCATTAACTGGTAATATAACTACATGATAAGGAGCTACTTTTACTGGCCATTTAATACCATAATCATCATGGTATTGTTCAACAATAGCTTGTAATGTTCTTGTAACCCCAATGCCATAACATCCCATTACATAAGGAACATTTTTATTATCTTCATCAACATAATAAGCTTTCATAGGTTTTGAATATTTATCACCTAATTTAAAGATTTGACCAACTTCAATACCACGTTCAAATTGTAAAGGCTTACCACAAACTGGACATAAATCGCCTGCCTTTACTAAACGATAGTCATCAACAATACCTTTAAAATCACGACCATATAAAACATTTTTTAAATGTTTATCTTTTAAATTAGCGCCTGTTACAATTGATGGCATATATGTAACTTCTTCATCAACTAATACTTCACAATTTTTTAAACCAATTGGACCAATAAAACCATCCACACTGCCCATATTTAAAATATCTTCATAACTAGCCATCACTAAATTAGCTTCTGTTGTATTTAATTTATTAATAACTTTAATCGGATTAACTTCTTTGTCACCTCTAACAAATACTACCGCTAATTTATTATTTAATAAATCTTTATAAGCTACTGCTTTTAAAACTTCTTCTTCTTTTACATTTAAATAATTAGCTAAATCTAAGATAGTCTTTACATTAGGTGTATCCACTTCACTATAATTTGGTAGATTTGTCGAAACTTCTTTAGTTATAACTTTAGAAGTTGCTTTTTCAGTATCGGCAGCGTAACCACATTCACAATAAGCAATTTCTGATTCACCAATTTCACTTAAAGCCATAAATTGATGAGAACCATTACCACCAATTGCCCCTGTATCAGCTAAAACTATTTCATAACGTAAGCCAAGTTCATCGAAAATATCTTCATAAGTCTTACGCATTAATTCATAACTATTATTTAAGCCTTCTTCATCTTTATCAAATGAATAAGCATCTTTCATTATGAATTCACGTGCACGCATTAAGCCAAAACGAGGTCTCACTTCATCACGATATTTAGTTTGAATTTGATATAAGATAACAGGTAAACTTTTACTTGATTTAATTAAATCTTTAGCTAAAGTCGTAAAAACCTCTTCATGAGTTGGACCTAAACAAAATTCACGCTCATGACGATCAGAAAATCTAATTAATTCAGGGCCATATTTATTCCATCTACCTGATTCTTCCCAATATTCTTTAGGTTGAATTGCTGAACAAACAATTTCTAAAGAACCAGATTTATCCATGTGTTTTTTAATAATTTGTTCGATTTTAGTTAATGTTTTTAAGCCTAGTGGTAAATAATTATACACACCAGCTACTTCATTTTTTATCATACCAGCTCTTAGTAATAAAATGTGAGAAGCAATTTTAGCTTCATTAGGAGCTTCTTTTAATGTAGATAGTAACATTTTACTAGCTAACAATTTAACCACCTCTTCTTTAAATAACTTTTTTATTATAGCATTTTTTCTAAAATCTTGCCACAAAATCATTAATAATATTTATAATATTTCAAAATAAAACCGCTTACTTTAAAAATATCCTTCCTTATACTTTTAAAAATTAAAAAAATATAGTATAATGTTTTTGAATTAAGCAAGTTCGAAAGGAATGATAATAAGTGGATTTAATTATTAACAATAAAGATTTGGCTTTTTTTGCGCTAGGCGGCTTAGGAGAAGTCGGAAAAAATATGTATGTTTTACAATATCAAAAACAAATTTTTATAATAGATGCTGGTATCTTATTCCCTGATGAACACTTACTTGGTGTTGATTATGTTATGCAGGATTTAACATATTTAATTCAAAATGAAGAAAAAATTGTGGGCCTTTTTATTACCCATGGTCATGAAGATCATATTGGTGGTATCCCTTTCTTACTTAAAAAAGTTAAGATTCCTAAAATTTATGCTTCAGGTATCGCTGTTGATTTAATTCAAAACAAATTGATTGAATATAAAGATATGCCACCTGTCCAAATCGTTGAATATAAAAGCCATTATACTTATCAATTTAAGGATGTTGAACTATCATTCATTAGATTAAATCATTCAATTCCTGATAGTTTTTGCTTAGTATTCAAAACCCCATACGGTAATTTTGTCCACACAGGTGACTTTAAAATTGACTTTACACCGGTTGGTCCGCAAGCTGAATATGAAAAATTAGCTCGTTTAGGTAGTGAAGGTGTTTTATGCCTAACTGCCGATTCTACTAATGCTTTAGTTCCTGGCTTTACGGAAAGTGAAAAGAAAATTGGAAATTCCATTAAAGATTTATTTAAACGTATACATTCAAGAATCATTGTGGCTACTTTCGCTTCTAATATTTATCGTGTTCAACAAGTTATTGAAGCTTCTATTTTAACTAATCGTAAAGTAGCTGTCTTTGGTCGTTCAATGGAAAAAACAATTGAAGTTGGTCAACAAGTAGGTTATATTCGATGCCCTAAAGGTACCATTATTGAACCTGAAGATGTCCAAAGTTATAAACCCGAAGAAATCACTTTACTTTGTACCGGTTCACAAGGTGAAAACTTAGCAGCTTTAAGTAGAATTGCTGGAGGAACTCATAAACAAATTAAATTAATTCCTGGTGATACAATTATCTTCTCTTCATCACCTATTCCTGGTAATCAAGAAGGGGTAAATAAAACTATTAACCTTTTATTTAAAAATGGTGCTAATGTTATTACTCATTCACCACTTACAGATACTCATACTTCTGGTCATGCTTCCCAAGGTGAATTAAAACTATTACAAGCATTACTTAAACCTAAATATTTTATTCCTGTTCATGGTGAATATAGAATGCAACGAGTACACGCTGATTTAGCAATCGAATGTGGTCTAAAAAAAGAAAATGCCTTTATTCTAGAAAACGGCGATGTCTTTTGTATAAATGAAAGAGGTGCTCGTCTAGCCGGTAAGGTTGAAGCTGGTGATGTTTATATTGATGGTACCCAAATTGGTGATATTTCTTCTACTATTATTAGAGAAAGAAAAATATTATCTGAAGATGGTCTTTTTGCCTTAGTGATCACTATAGACACTAACAATAAAACGCTTCCTCTTGAACCACAAGTTGTATCACGTGGCTTTATCTATATGAAAGATAGTGAAGCTCTAACTAAACATTTAGTACAAATGTCAAAAGAATTCTTAATAAAAGAAATTAATAAATATAAAACTATTAATTTAAATACCTTAAAATATAATTTAACTGACTATCTAACTAAATTAATCTATGATGAAACTGATCGTAAACCTATGGTTTTACCAATATTTATGGTTTTAGATACCGAGACTAATTAAAAAATCTGAGCGTAAAAACTCAGATTTTTTTATATTGAAAACTTATTGTTAAGTACATCATCTCTAAAATATTTAAAAACAGCGGCTGTAATCATCGTATCGGTAAAAGCGTCATGGACTTGTACAAGTTCGTTATGACTATAATATTTATACAAATTAAATAAGCCTTCTTCTTTAGAATGATGATAATAATTCATAATTAAAGATGATAAATTTATAAAGCGTAATAAATTATTAATTGGCTTTAACTTATTATCTAAAACAAAGTTTCTTAAGCTTATAGAATCATTTTTACCATAGATAATAATTGCTGGATGATACTTTTTTAAGATGCCAATTAAATGATAATATAATCTTTTAGGAGAAATAGCCTCTTTATAAAAATGATTAATTTTAATATTTAGAAACTTACAAGTTCTATCAGTCAATGAACTATCACTTTTTGGCTTAATAAAGCTATTAAAACGTGCTACTTCTTTCAAATTTTTATCTTTTAAAATATAAGCTAATTGAATAATTTCGGAATTAAAACTACCTTTATGACCATAAGGCGGCATTGTATTTTCAATATCTAAAAATAAAAAATAGTCAATATTAGCTAATACATTAGCCAAACTTTTATCAATCTCAAAAGTGTCATAAGTTACTTTATAAGGATTTAAAGAAATAATTTTATTGAAGTAACAAACATTAAGTTCATTTTTATTTCTTACAACTTCAACATCAATTAATACATCTTTATTTAAAAACAACTTAAATTTATGGTGAATACTTTTTTTAAGATAAAGATATAAAAGTTTATATTTAGTTTTAATAGTTAATTTACGTAAACCATTATCATAATCTAAGATTAAACCATATATACGCATTTACACCTTCTCCTTAAATTTATTTATAACATTTAAAGCTACATTTTCACTAATACCTGCTTCTTTTAATTCTTCTAAAGAAGCTTTTTTAATATTATCAATCGTAATAAATTTTTCTAAAAGCTTTTGTTTACCTTTAGGACCAAGGCCGTTAATTGCATCTAATAAAGATGCAAAAATGCCTTTTGTTTTTTCTTTGCGGAAGAAACTGATTGCGAAATTATGAACGCGTTCAGAAACATTAGCTAAGAACAAGAAAACATCACTATTTTTATCAATATTTATTAATTTACCTTCATAATATAAGAGAGTTGCTTTATGATGGTCATCTTTTTGAATGCCAGCAACTGGAATATTTAAATTTAATGAACTTAGTGTTTCCTTACAAGCATTTACTTGAATTTGACCACCATCCATTAAAATTAAATCAGGCAGTTCTTTGTTTTCCATTAATAATCTTAAATAACGACGATAGATAACTTCTTTCATTGAAGCATAATCGTTAGGTCCAGTTACCGTTTTAATGTGATATTTTCTAAATAATGACGGAACAGCCTTACCATTTTTATAAACAACCATTGCTGATATCGGGTATTCACCAAATAAATTACTATTATCAAATGATTCAATATAATTAGGTGTTTTAATATTTAATAATTTACCTAATTTTTCAATTGTTTCAATTTTCTTTAGCACCTTATTTTGATATATATTAAGCTTATTTTCTAAATCTTTCTTGGCATTTAAATTAGCCATATCTAATAATTCCTTTTTATTTCCCCATTTAGGATAAATAATTTTTGTATCTAAAATTTCTTCTATTTCAATATTAGAGTTTATTTCATCAATATATAAAGCTTTAGGCGTTATTTCTTTTGTATAATATTGTAATAAATAGTTTTCAAGTGTATCTATTTTATCATTATAAACTGGTAAGATATCTTGATAATTACCAATAATTTTACCTTGTCTCATTATTAAAATATGAATAGCTAAATTATCTTCATTACTATAAGTACCAATAAAATCACAATTAATATTATCGTTAATTTCAATTTTTTGATGATCTACAGTTGATTTAATTGAATTAATTTGATCACGATATTCCATTGCTTTTTCAAATTCTAAGTTTAATGATGCTTCTTGCATCTTTGTTTCTAATTCTTTTAAAACATAGGTAACATCACCATTTAAAAACTTAACAATTTCAGTTTTAATTGGTTCATAATCTATTTTTTCTTTACTAATACAAGGGCCCAAACAATTATGCATATGATAATATAAACATTCTTTTTTAGGAATTTTAAAGCATTTTCTTAGAGGAAATATTTGGTTTAACAAATCACAAGTAATTCTTGCCGCTTTTACATTAGGGTAAGGGCCAAAATATTTGGCATTAGCTTTTTTTCTAGGTACTCTTGTGATAATTAAACGTGGATCTTTTTCATTAGTTAAAGCGATAAATGGATAAGTTTTATCATCTTTTAACATAATATTATATTTGGGATCATGTTTTTTAATAAGATTTATTTCTAAAATAAAAGCTTCTTTGTTAGAGGCAGTAATGATATATTCAAAATCATTAATTTCTTCAACTAATTTAGTGGTTTTAGCGTTGTGGGCTCCATGAAAATAACTAGAAACACGATTCTTTAAATTTTTAGCTTTACCAACATAAATAATTACCCCGTCTTTATCTTTCATTAAATAACAACCAGGTTTAGCTGGTAAGAGCTGTAATTTTAATTTAATATCTTCCATAATAGTAAAAAAAACGACTAAATAAATTAATCGTTTTGTTCCTCAAAAGTAACTTTTGTATCACCAGCTAAGATTTCTTCTAAGGCAATGCCAACTGGTTTTACACATTTTGGATGTTCTAAAGAAGTGAATTCTTCTTCTTCAATTATTTTAGCTCTTTTAGCTGCTGCATAAGCTAATTTATATTTAGAATCGATAACTTTTAATAATTCATCAATTGATGGATAACGCATACCATCTATTTTTTCATGATTAACCACAATATTACCTCCATTAGCCTTAAGATTATATCACAAATTTTATTCGCCTTCAATAAGTTTCATATATTTATGAATAGAACGTTCTGTTTTCGCATGTTCAGCTCTAATAATCGCCATAATACGATCGGCGGCATTTACAACTTCATCATTTACTACAATATAATCATATTTATAAGCCAATTTAAATTCTCGATTAGCTTTTTTAATTCGTTCTTCAATAACTTCAGGTGATTCTGTCCCTCTTGATTTTAAACGATTATATAAAGCTTCTTTACAAGGAGGAACTAAGAATATTAAAACCGCATCTTTAACTTTATCACGAACTTGTAAGGCACCTTCAACTTCAATTTCAAGAATAACTTCTTTGCCTTCTTGAAGACGTTCTTCAACCTTATCAAGTGGTGTACCATAATAATTGCCGACAAATTCAGCATGCTCCAAAAACTTGTTTTCTTTAATTCTTTTTTGAAATTCTTCTTTAGTGACAAAATAATAGTCAACACCATCAATTTCGCCTGGTCTTTTATTACGTGTTGTCATTGAAACACTATATGTAAAATTTTGTTCAGGCATTTGAAACAAAGCCTTTCTAACAGTACCTTTACCAACACCAGATGGACCTGATAATACTACTAATAAACCTCGTTCATTAAGTTTCATATTAGCCCCCCTAACTACTATATTATATAACTTATACTACAAAAAAGCTTTAAATGCAAGCTTTTTTACTTTTTTTAAGAATAAAAGAGCGTATAAATACGCTCTTTAAGTTAATTTTCTCCGTAAAATCCTTCTTCATGAGGATTAGGATAGCATTCTCTTTTATTAGTATATGATGTATGTAATAGTTTATGAGCTATAGGTGAACCAGGTTCTTTTAAATAGTCATTATATAAAGTAATAATATCTTTATTTAAATGACTTCTTCTAACAGCTTTAAATTTATCTTTATCATATAAAACTTTCGCTCTTTTAGCTAGATATGTATCCATGATATCATCATCTTCATTAGGTAAGAAAAGCTCTTTAACATAAGGTTGGCCACCACCATTGATACAACCACCTGGGCAACCCATTATTTCAATGAAATCATATTTAGATTTACCAGCTCTAATATCATCTAATAAAACTTTCGCATTCTTCATGCCAGAGGCAACCGCTAAGTTATAAGTAATGCCATTAATTTCAATAGAAGCTTCTTTAATACCATTAAAGCCTCTTACTTTAGTGAAATCAACGGGTTCTAATTCATCACCAGTTAAAATATGATAAGCAGTTCGACAAGCCGCTTCCATTACCCCACCAGTAACCCCAAAGATAACACCAGCACCACTATATTCACCAATTAAATCATGGTCAAATTCTTCATTAGGTAATTTCTTCCAAACAATACCAGCTCTTCTAATTAATTTAGCTAATTCACGAGTTGTTAAGACAATATCAACATCTTTTAAATTATCAACTCTATTTTCTGGACGTTCTTTCTCATATTTTTTAGCTGTACATGGCATAATAGAAACAACACAAATTTTAGAACGATCAATATTATGTTTTTCAGCATAATAAGATTTTATAATAGCACCTACCATTTCATGAGGACTCTTACAGCTAGATAAATGATTAATTAAATCAGGATAATAATATTCCATATAATTTACCCAACCTGGTGAACAAGATGTAATCATTGGTCCTTTTACTCTCGTAGTTACTCTATGAATCCATTCATGTGCTTCTTCCATAATAGTTAAATCAGCACCAAAGTTAGTATCAAATACACGGTAAAAGCCTAAACGATGCAAAGCTGCTACCATTTTACCAGTTGAAGATGTACCAATCTTTTCTCCAAACTCTTCACCAATAGCCGCTCTAACGGCTGGAGCAGTTTGGACAATAACAATCTTCCCTTCACTAAAGGCTTTATCTAATTTATCAATTTCACTATGTTCCATTAAAGCCCCTGTTGGACATACATTTACACATTGACCACATAAAATACATGGAACATCTTTAAAACTACGATTGGCAGCTGGACCAACAATCGTATTAAAACCTCTTTGTTCAAAGCCTAAGATACCAAGACCTTGTAATTCTTTACAAGTTTCAATACAACGACCACATAAAATACATTTAGAAGTATCCCGAATAATACCAAACGACTTATCATCATATGTAACTGGTGTCATTTCACCTTCATACATATTAGGGCGAGCCCCGACAATACGAGCAACTTCTAATAATTCACATTGGCCATTTTTAGGACAACTTTGACAATTAAATGAATGGTTAGATAAAATTAATTCGACGCTAGTACGACGTGCTCTAATCGCTCTTTCATCATTAATCATTATTTTCAAGCCATCTCTAACTGGATAAGCACATGAAGGAACTAATCTTCTTTCCCCTTCAACAGCTACTAAACACACCCGACAAGATGCTAAAGAACAACGACCATTTTGCCATGAACATAAAGAAGGAATATTATAACCACAAGCTTTCGCCGCTTCTAAAATAGTCATTTCTGAATCAACTTTAAATGGTTGATTATCAAAATATACAGTAACTTTTCCCATTTTAACCCCTCCTTATAGCGTTAAATTTACATGAATCATAACATAATCCACATTTAATACATTTACTATGATCAATTGCAAATGGTGTTTTTCCAACTGTACCAGTAATTGCCCCTACTGGACATTTTCTTGCACATAATGAACATTTCTTACACAAATTTTCATCAATTGTATAGTTAACTAAATCTTTACAAACACCAGCATCACATTTTTTATCAACAATATGTCTAATATAAACATCTTTAAACTTTGATAAAGTAGATAAGACTGGATTAGCAGCTGTTTGACCTAAACCACAAAGTGAACCAGCTTGAATTGAAGAAGATAATTCTTCCATTCTTTCAATATCTTCTATTTCACCTTTACCTTTAGTTATACGGTCAACTATTTCTAATAGACGCTTAGTACCAATACGACATTGTGAACATTTACCACAAGACTCATCACAAATAAATTCTAAATAGAATTTAGCCACATCAACCATACAGTTATCTTCATCAATAACGATAGCACCACCACTACCCATCATTGAACCTTTTTCTACTAAATTATCAAAATCAATATGTGTATCTAGTTCACTAATTGTTAAACAACCACCAGATGGACCACCTGTTTGAATAGCTTGAAAACGTTTATTATTAGGAATACCGCCCCCAATATCATAAATTAGATCTCTTAAGGTAGTTCCCATTGGTACTTCAACTAAACCAACATTTTTAACTTTACCACCTAAAGCAAATACTTTAGTCCCTTTTGAATTTTTCGTACCAATTGTATTAAACTTATTAGCTCCTTCTCTTAGAATAAAAGGAATATTAGCTAAGGTTTCTACGTTATTAATAATGGTAGGTTTACCCCATAAACCCTTAACTGCTGGGAATGGTGGACGTGGTCGTGGCATACCTCTTTTACCTTCAATAGAGTTTAGTAAAGCTGTTTCTTCACCACAAACAAAGGCCCCCGCTCCTAATCTAATATGCGCTCTAAAGCTAAAATTAGTACCTAAGATATTATCACCTAAAAGGCCAACTTCTTCTAAAGCATGAATGGCTTTTTCTAATCTACTAACCGCAACCGGATATTCCGCTCTAACATAAAAATAACCATTGCTAGCACCGATTGCATAAGCAGCTATCATCATACCTTCGATTACACTAACCGGATTACCTTCTAAAATAGAGCGGTCCATAAAAGCACCCGGGTCGCCTTCATCACCATTACAAACAACATACTTAACATCACTTTTTTCATTATGGGCGAATTGCCACTTCTTACCAGTTGGGAAACCAGCGCCCCCTCTTCCTCTTAAACCAGAAGCAAGCACTTCATCAATAACTTCTTGAGGACTCATCTTCAAAGCCCTAATTAACCCTTTAAAAGCGTCACAACCTAAAGCTTCTTCTAAATTTTCAGGATTAATAGTCCCACAGCCATGTAATGCAATTCTTAATTGTTTATGATAAAAAGGAATATCATCTTGTTTTGGATATTTAACATTAGTATTAGGTTCAACATAAACTAACTCTTCACAAACCTTATGATTTACTAAATCAGTCTCAATAATTGTTTTAACATCTTCTACCTTAACCATTCGATAAAGAGTATCTTCGGGATAAATTTTAACGAATGGACCTTGGCTACAAAAGCCAAAACAGCCAACCATGTTAACTTCTACTTTTTCACTTAAATTATATTCGCCTATTAATTTTAAAAATTCTTCATATATTTGTTTAGAATTAGAAGAAAGACAACCAGTACCACCACAAATAACTATCTTTCTAATACCAGCTTTACCATCAATCTTATCATTCAATTTCTTAGTTAAATTAGAAATTAATTTTTCTAAGACTTCTGGTGTATTAATCTTGGTCATTTTTTCCATTCTTAAGCACCCATACCTTTCTTTCGATATTCATTTATAATATTTTCAACATCGGCAGTTTTAACTTTTGGATAAACTTTACCATTAATACTGATAGCCGGAGCGATACCACAGGCCCCAATACAACGTAGACCATCAATTGTAAAAAGTCCGTCCTTACTTGTTTGGCCAGGTTTGATATCAAGTAGTTCAGCAAATTTATCTAAAACATTTTGCCCACCCTTGACGTAACAAGCAGTACCTATACAAACACCAATTACATAACGACCTTTTGGTTTTAATGAGAAAAAAGAATAAAAAGTTACTACTCCATATATATCACTAACAGGAATATTTAACTCTTTAGATACTACTTCTTGAACTTCTAAAGGAATATAGCCATATTCTTTTTGAATATCAGATAAAACTAGCATTAAAGGTGATGGTTCATTTACATACCTTCTACATATTTCTTTAATTTGATCAACAGCTTCTTTTCGTAAAAACATAAGTTTACCTCCATCTATTATTTTTATTATAGCGCTTTCATACCAATTTAACAATAGCGCTTTTACTTTTACCTTCTTTCTTTTACTAAAAAAAGTAAACTATAAACAAAAAGTAAACTAATAATCATTAAAATAACTGGTAAAATATGGATATTTAAATAATATTCATTATCATAAATAACATTAACATAGGGTGTATCAAATAAATTTAAATTAAGTAAAGCTAAAATAACACTAATAATGAGAATAAATATAACCCCTAGTTTATTTTCTAATAATAAATAGACAATACTTAAAACTAACATATTAACAAAGCCAAGTAATAAAAGTTCAAAAAATAAACTAAAATAAATAGTCATATTATTTAAAAATAAAGGTATTAAAAATAACACATATAAATAAAATATTGATTTTAGTAAAAAAGATAAATGTAAGTTTAAATAAGCCTTAAGTAAAGACTTCCTATAATAACTAAAAAATAAACTAAATTGATATAACTTAATATTTTGTAAATGAAAAAAATAGATAATATTCCCTAAAATAAGCCATAATTTAATTATCATTAAAGATGTAGAATAATATGTATTTGTATCAATATTAAAAATAATAAGAACAAAACTAATAAAATAAATGGCTTTGGTAATAACGTAAAATTTAGTGTTTAAGATACTTAAAAACAAATTCTTTATTTTTAAACTACTCAATAATCTCACCACTTTTTAATACATATTTTTTAAACTTATATTGCCTAAATAAACTTAAATAGTGTGTAATAATTATTACAGTTTTATTAGCTAATTTAATTAATTTTATAATCTTTTTTATCATATTTTGATCAAGTCCATCTAATAATTCATCAAATAAAAGTAAACTAGCATTACTTATTAAAGCCGTTAAAATCCCTACTTTTTGATAATTACCTTTAGATAATTTATCAATTCTAATATTAGGTATTTCTAAAAACTTTAAATAATAATCGATAGGCATTAAAGTATTATAAAAACTTGACATCAATGCTAAATAAGTTCTCACCTCATAATTTTTAGGTAGGGCAAAAACATCAGCTAAATAAAAAACATTTTTAAAGGGGTTTATAACTTTATTTGAATAAATAGCTTTAGCAATAAACTTTAAAATAGTTGATTTACCACTACCATTTTCACCTACTAATAATACTATTTCCTTTTCACTAATTCTTATATTTATATTTTTTAAAATTTGTTTTTTACCAATTTTATAATTTAAATTATTAATAATTAATTCCATATTTCACCTTTGTGTAAAAAACTTTGATAATCATTTAATTCTCTAGGAGTAATTAAATAACGAATTCCATCTAAATAATAAGTATCATTTATGTAGATATTAGTTTTATAAAAATAAGCTAACTTTTTATAACTAAGAGGCAAATAATAAGTAACATTATCCTTAAATAAAAAACTACCAAATGCTTCTTTATCATAATCATATTCAATATCAATTACACTACTATTTAGGTTATCATTAAGTTCACTAACATCATTTAATATTACCTTAACATCATCCCCTAAATTAAAAGAGGTTACACTTATATCTTCACTAGGCCTAAATGATAAACCACATAAAACTAAAGCGTCTTCATAATAAGTATAGTGTCCTTCAAGCAAAGTATATAAATCATTACGATTTTCTTCTTTTGGCACTCTTACCACAAAAGAACCAATTTTTAATTTATATATATTTTCTAAATAATCAATGTATAAAGAACAATTTTTTTCATATAATGAATTTAATAAATAAAAATCTAGTGCATAAATAATATAGTTACTTCCATTATATTTAGATGAACCAATTTTCGTCAAAGATAAATTATCAATACTTAATTTTTGCTTATTATTATCACTACCAATTTCAAAACTTAATTCATTAGTTTTAATATCTTCTCTTATATAAACATTTACCGTATATTTATTACTAGGATCATAACTATATTCATAAATACTATCAATAGCATAAAAATATATTTCATTAGTATTACTATTTCTTTTAACTTTTGATAATACAAAAATTAAAAGGAGAATAATAATAAATATTATTCCCGCAATATTACTTATTTTCTTACTCATAAGGCACCTTTTCTATCTTTTGATATTCATTAGTGATCGTAAAATATTCAAAACCACCTTTCATATTTTGGAGCCAAAACATGTAATAACAAGCAACTCCATTAGTTACGACCCCTTCGCCAACTATTGTAACTAAAAGTTTAGTTTTACCTTCAACAGGAATTTTTAATTTTTCCGTCTTCTTTATAGATTCAGTTTCTTCATGTTTATATCCTAAAGATATTTTCGCATCTAAATCATGTTTAAAAGTTTTAGTCTTACCACTTAAATCATAGCCAATTGACCCCGAGGCATCTAAAACTGTTCGCGATTCTTCTTCACAAGTTACATCAACTTCATAAGTGATCTCTTCTTCACCCATATTAATCGTTTCATAGGCAGTCCTCGCAATATAAGTTAGAGGTGTATTATCACATACTAAATAAACATTCCAACCCCAGAATTTAGTTTTTTCAACTTCTTCATAATATTCTTCATACTCGCTATCAGTAAAATTAGCTAATAACTTACCTTCTTGTAACATTACTTCACTATAACCATTATATTCACTAGCCGCACTTACTTCTTGGTTATCTATAATAACTAAAAAGAACAAAAATAAAACTAATACCCAAATTTTCTTATTCATCCTTTTTTCCTCCTCATTTTATATATAGACATTTTTTTACATATTTTTTCTTTTTTTTAATAATTGGGCATTTTTCTTTAAAATAGTTAAGAAAAATGCTACAATATATAAGTTGTTAAAGGAGGATTCATATGGCAACTTGTGATCATAACTGTAAAGATTGTAAATCAAAATGTGAACATGACACAACTAATTTAAAATTTCAAACTAATGAAGCTAATAATATCAAAAAAATAATTGGCGTTATTTCTGGTAAAGGCGGCGTTGGTAAATCAGCTACTACTAGTTTACTTGCTGTGACAATGGCTCGTCTTGGTTACAAGGTTGGTATTTTAGATGCAGATATAACTGGCCCATCTATTCCTAAATCATTTGGGGTAAAAGGGGAAGTTACTGGCACAAATGATTTAATGTTCCCGCTTGAAACAAGTCTTGGTATTAAAGTAATGTCTATTAACTTACTTGTAAAAAATGAGACTGACCCCGTATTATGGCGAGGCCCCATCATTGGCAATGTAATCAAACAATTTTACACTTCTGTTTTATGGGGTGATCTTGACTATCTATTTGTCGATATGCCACCTGGAACTGGTGATGTTGCCTTAACTGTATTCCAATCATTACCAATTAATGGGGTTATAATTGTTTCTACTCCTCAAGATTTAGTAAAAATGATTGTTGAAAAAGCGCTTAATATGGCCAAAATGATGAATATTAATGTAATCGGTTTGGTTGAAAATATGAGCTATATTAAATGTGAAGAATGTGGACATATCATCTACCCTTTTGGTCAATCTAAGATTGATGAAATTAGCAAGGAATTAAATATCAAACCACTTCTAAAAGCACCTATTGATCCTAACTTAGCAAGTTTAGTTGATCAAGGTCGTATTGAAGATTATGATATTTCCATGTTTGATGATATAGCTAAAACTTTAGAAAATTTATAAAAAAAATCGGTCATTTCGACCGATTTTTATTTTATATTCTTTAATAAATCTTCAATATGATTTGCATAACTTAAAGAATTATCATATTTAAATATTAATTCAGGCATTTTACGAGCTTTTATTTTAGAAGCTAAATAATGTCTAATTTTAGCTTTATTAGTTTCTAATAAATCTTTAATCTTATCTAAATCTAAATCTTTATAAACTGTATAATAAATAGTCATAAAAGATAAATCATTAGTTATTTTAACTTCCATAATGGAAACTTTTTTAAAATCTTCAATCTTAATATCATTTTGTAAATATAAAGATAATTCACGTAAAGCTAAAGATTGAAGACGTGATAATTTAATTTTATCCATTATTAACCTCTTCCATCTTAGAAGCTTCAATAATGTCGCCTACTTTAATATCATTAAAGCCATCAATACTTAAACCACATTCATAACCAGCTTTTACTTCTTTTACATCATCTTTAAAACGTCTTAAAGTATTTAATTTACCTTCATAGACAACAACGCCATCACGAAGTAAACGAATTAAAGCGTTATTTTGAATATAGCCTTCCGTTACATAACAACCAGCAATAGTCCCAACTTTTGATACTTTAAATGTTTGTCTTACTTCGGCATAACCAGTTTCTACTTCTTCATAAACTGGATCTAATAAGCCTTTTAAAGCTAATGTTAAGTCATTAATTGCATCATATATTACTTTATATAAGCGAATTTGTACCTTTTTAGCATCCGCAGAAGCTTTAACTTGTGGCATAGGACGAACATTAAAACCAATAATTAAAGCATTAGAGCCACTAGCAAGATTAATATCATCTTCGGAAATAGTTCCGACATTAGATCTTATGATATTTAGAGTTACATCTGGAACATCTATCTTTAAGAAAGAACCTTTTAAAGCTTCCGCACTACCTTGGGCATCAGCTTTAATGATAATATTTAACTCTTTATTTTTATTATCTACTGTATTAAATAAATCATCAATTGATTTAGGTTTATTTTCTTCTAATTCTTTATTCTTAGTTCTAATCTTACGTTCATCCGCAATCTTACGAGCTTGTTGCTCTGAAGAGAAAACCATAAATTTATCACCAGCTAAAGGCACACCATCTAAACCAGTTACCATTACTGCTTGACTTGGTAAAGCTTCTTGGAACTTAATATGACGATCATCTTCCATGGTTCTAACTTTAGCAAAAATATCGCCACATACTAAGAAATCGCCTACTTTTAATGTTCCGTTTTGTACCAAGAAAGTGGCATAAGAACCACGGGCTTTATCCATACCAGCTTCAATTACTGTACCGATTGCTAAACGGTTTGGATTAGCTTTTAATTCTTCCATTTCTGCAACTAATAAAATACTTTCCAATAATTGCTTAACACCTGTTCCTTTTAAAGCCGAAATAGGTTGGAAAATAGTATCGCCACCCCAAGCTTCTGGAATTAAACCATAACGTGATAATTCTTCCATTACTCTATCTGGATTAGCGGCTGGCTTATCAATTTTATTTACAGCAACAATGATTGGACATTTTGCTGCTTTAGCATGTTCAATTGCTTCTTCAGTTTGTGGCATTACACCATCATCAGCTGCCACAACTAAAACAACAATATCGGTAATTTTAGCTCCACGAGCACGCATTTCACTAAAGGCAGCGTGTCCCGGTGTATCAATGAAAGTGATTGGTTGACCTTCATATTTAATTTGATAAGCACCAATATGTTGAGTGATACCGCCTGCTTCACCTAAAGCTACACGTGAATTTCTAATGGTATCTAATAATGTTGTTTTTCCATGGTCTACGTGTCCCATAATAGTTACAACTGGTGGACGAGATACTAATTCTTCTGGTTTGTCATCAATAACAAATTCATCAAAACGAATCGCATCTGTTACCACTTCATCTTTTAATTCACAATCAAATTCTAAACAAATAACTTCACATGCGTCGCGATCAATTACTTGATTTTGATTCGCAACGATGCCATTTAAAAATAATTTTTTGATAACTAACGCTACCGGTTTATTTAAACCATTGGCTAAATCTAGGACTGTCATACCTTCACGATAAGTTACCACATTCGCACTTTCTAAAACTTTTTGAGGAATATTTGAAATTCGTTTTTCATTTTTATTCTTCTTAGCCATATATGTGCACCTACTTTCTTAAAATTTGCTTAAAATGTTGACCTTTCTTAGTTAAACCGATTACTTTAACATTTTCTTTACCTAAACAATGAGCTAAAGCTAAACTATCATAAGCTGTTGAAACTTCAACATTATAGAAACTTGCTTTATCCATAATTGCTTTATATGTATTTTTAGCGGCATCATTAGCTAAGAAAATATAGGTAATATTATTATTACGCATATTTTTTAAAACTTCTTCTGCCCCAATTACAATCACTTTAGCCCGGTAGGCTAAACCAATATTATTCAAAATCTTGTCCATCTAAAAAGCCTAACATTTCTTCATAAATATTATCAGGGATGTTTGTTTCTAAAGCTCTTTCTAAAACTTTTGTTTTCTTAGCTTTTAAAATTACATCCTTATCTTTTTTCAAATAAGCACCTTTTCCCATTGCACTTACTTTCCCTTTTAAATCTACAATTACATTACCATCTTGAGTTTTAATAATTCTAAATAAGTCTTTCTTTTCTAAAACTTCTTTAGAACAAACGCAAGTGCGTAATACCTTTTTCTTTTCTTTCATCATGATAATTCAATTAAACCTTCATCAAATGCATCTTTTAAAGACTTAATATCTATTTTCCAACCACATGATTGAACAGCTAAACGTACATTTTGACCTTGTTTACCAATAGCTAAAGATAATTGATCATCTGGAACAATTACAATAGATGATTTTGTTTTAGGATCAACGCTTAACACCTTAGTAACTTGCGCAGGTTGTAAAGAATTAGCGATTAGTTCAGGAATATTTTCACTCCATTTATATAAATCTATTTTTTCGCCGTTTAAAGCATCAACGATTTCTTTAATACGAGTGCCGCCTTCACCTACACAAGAACCAATCGCATCAACATTTGGATCGTTAGAGAATACAGCAATCTTAGTACGGTCACCCGGATCACGAGCAATTCCTTTAACTTCAATAATTCCTTCACCAATTTCAGGAATATAAGTTTCAAGTAAACGGTTGATTAAATTACGATCATTTCTGCTTACTAAAACTTTAGGATCACGCGTAGTTGGCTCAACTTTACGAATAAACACTTTTAAATAATCACCTGTTTTAGGATCATCATTAGGAAGTAATTCTTTACGTGGTAAAATAGTATGAATGTTACGTCCAATGCTTAAGAAAATATAATTTTCATTAGTATCAGTAACAGTCGCATTAATCATTTCACCTTCTAAGCTCTTGAAATATTCATAAGCTTTTTCTCTTTCTAGTGATTTAATTGAGTTATTATAAGTTTGTTTAGCCACAGTTGCACCTAAACGACCTAAATCTTTAATACTTACAGGAATTTCAATAATTTGACCAACTTTAACGTTTTTATTACCTCTTAATTTAGAAGCATCTTCAATTAAAATTTCATCAACACCATCAGTATTTTTAAGTAAACTATAAGCATTCACAACTAAACGTAATTGATATAAATTAATTTCTGAACGCTCAGGATTAATTTGAACTCTACAAGATGTAAGACCATAAACTTTTTGATACGCTTTTTCAAAAGCCTTTTTCATTATTTCATAAATATCATCTTTATTTAATTCACGTTCTATCGCAATTTCATCAACTTGCTTAAAAAATTCTTTATTAATCATAATATTCAATTTCTCCTTTAAACTTTAACTGCTAATCTAATAAAATTTAAATCAGCTAAACTAATATTAATATTTTTAAAACGGCCTTTAAAATTAACTCTAATTACTAAATTATCTTCATTAACTTCTTCTAAAGTGCCATAATATTTAACTAAATTAGTTTCAAGATAAATATATTTACCTACATTTTCTTTAATTTCTTCATAATTTCTAAGTTCTTTTTCAGCACCTGGTGAAGAAACTTCTAAATAATAAAGAGGCATATCAGAATCATATTTGTCTAACATATCAGAAATAAGCTTATTCGCTCCTTCTAAATCTTCAATCGTAATCCCATCTTTTTTATCAAGTAAAACTTGTAAAATAAGATTACCTCCTTCTTTTTGATAAGAAACATCATATAAAGAAAGTTCATTTGGTATAACTTCTAATATTTTTTCTTTAATCAAATTAATATCCATATCATCACCAGCCTAACAATAAAATAAGAGAGGTATAACCTCTCTTATCTCTAAGATAATTTATTATACCATATAATAAAACAAATGTTCAACACTTTCTTCTATTTTAACACTTTTTCTTAAATTGGAGAATCTCTTTAATGAAAGTTTTATTCTTTAAAGCATACGCTAAATCTAAAGCACTATTATTATGGTTATCTTTTATAATTAAATTATAAGCATTAATTTTATTTAAAAACAAACTATAGTCATTCACAATAATACTATAATGTAATGGATACTTATTTTGATAAACTTCAGTTTGATCAAACATTAATAAATCATTATTTAATTTAGAAATTAATTCTTTATAAGTAAAACCATTAGGATCTTTAAACGATGTTAAAGCTCCATTTTTTAATAATAATTTAATTACATTATAATTATTTTCTTTAATGGCTATATAAAGTGGTGATTCTTTTAACTTATTTAAAACATTAACATTTAAACCTAATGTCAATAAATAAAGAATAACATCTTCTTTATTTGTTTGAATAGCTACATGTAAATAAGTATCCCCCATATTATTTACTGTGTTTTTTAAATCATCATTATAAAATCTTTTAAGTAAATTTAAATTACCTGATCTAATAAGGGCAAATATTAAATTTTCACCCTTGGCATTTACATAATCAAAATCATAATTTTGGTATTCTAAAAAAAGATTAATCATATTACTTCTAGCTAAACTACAAGCATGGTAAAAAGGTGTTTCTAAATCAAAATTAGAAAGCATCACTTGTGCTCCCGCTTTAAGTAAAGCTTGTACAATAGGCATATTATTGTAATGAACAGCTAAATATAAAGGCGTCATATTATATTTATTTAAAGCATTAATATAAATATTATTTTCTAATAAAAAATAGGCAATTTCAACTTTTTTATACATGATAGCTAGATGCAAGTAATTATTACCATCGCTATCTACTTCATTGATGTTATTATATTGTAATAATTCTTTTACTAAAGGTAAGTTGTTTTCAATAATGGCTAGTTTAATATTTTCCATAACTAATAAAAAAATAGGACCGAAGCCCTATTTAACTGCATCTTTCATAGCTTTACCAGCCTTAAAAGCTGGGCTTTTTTGACCAGGTATAACGATATCTTCACCAGTACGAGGATTACGTCCACTACGTTCAACACGATTTCTTACCTCAAATGTTCCGAAACCAGAAATAACTACCTTTTCACCTTCACTTAAAGTTTCATATATAACGTCAAGGAAGCCATTAAAAACACGTTCAGCTTCTATTTTAGTAATATCTAATTTTTCAGCTGCTACGGCTACTAATTCAGCTTTATTCATAACACTACCTCCATATTTTTTTACTATTATAACATTATTAAATTAAAAATCAATATATTCTGACTTTAATTTACGAGAAAGTAACAATTTTACGCTTTCTTTCGCGCTTATTTCGCCTGAAACTAAAGAGTAAGCTGTCTCAATGATTGGTAAATTTAAATTATACTTTTTACCAATTTCATAACACGCTATTATTGCTCTTACACCTTCAACTGTTTGACTAGCATTTTCTAATACTTTTTCAACAGACTGACCTTCACCAATCTTTAGACCAGCTTTAAAATTTCTGCTATTCATAGAAGAGGCCGTAACGATTAAATCACCAAGACCAGAAAGACCATAAACGGTTTCTTTTTTACCACCTAAAGCCTCAACTATTTGGACAAGTTCTAGCATTCCCCTTGAAATTAAAGCCGCTCTTGCATTTTCGCCTAAACCAAGTCCATAGCCAATACCAGAAACTAGGGCAATCGCATTTTTTACAGCGCCACCTACTTCTACACCAATAACATCTAAAGATGTATAAATTCTTAAATATTTTTCATTACTGAACATTTTTTGAACTTTTTTAGCTAATTCTAAATTGGTAGAAGCCGCCACTAAACAAGTAAATTTTCTAAAGATTAATTCTTCAGCATGACTAGGTCCAGACAAGACAACATAACCTTCTAAATTATTAGGATCTATTTCTTCACTAACTATTTCACTAACCGTTTTAGAAGTTTGTGGTTCGATACCTTTAGAAACATTAACAAATAATTTTTTAGAAGTTAATTTAGTGTTTATTTCTTTAATAACACTTCTCATAACTTTAGTAGGGACACATAAAATAATAACATCAGAAAAAGCTAGTGCTTCATCTAAAGATGTAGTCGCACTAATTTTAGTAGGAATAGTTACTTCAAACGAAGGATGAATATGTAATTCATTAATTGCCTTAACAAAATCTTCATTTATATCTCTAACTAATACACTATTATTTTTATCAGCTAAAGCTTGGGCAAGAGTTGTTCCCCATGCTCCACCACCTATAATACTTACTTTCATAATTTAGTCTCTTTTCTTAAATTCTAATTTAATAGGCGTACCATAGAAATCAAAATTCTTTCTTAATTGATTTTCTAAATAACGCTTATAAGAAAAATGAAGGAATGATTCATCATTTACAAAAAACTGAAAAGTTGGTGGTTTAGTACCAGCTTGCATCGTATAATAAATCTTAATAATACCACCATTAAACTTAGAAGGAGGGAACATCGCCACTGCATCACTTATAACATTATTTAAAGTAGCTGTTTGAATTCTTCTATCATAAGCCTCACTTACTAAATCAATTTCTGGGAAAATAGTTTCTAGACGTTTATCAGTTAAAGCAGAAATAAAAACAATTGGTGCATAATCTAAATATTTAAAAGTTTCACGGGTCTTTTTAATCATATTTTGCATTGTATTACTATCTTTTTTAACTAAATCCCACTTATTATAAACAATTACACATGGCTTATTATACTGTTCAATATACTCACCAATATGGGTATCTTGTTCAATAATACCAACAGAGGCATCTAGCACTAATAAAACAATATCACTTCTTATAATCGCATCAACTGTTCTAATAGTGGCGTAACGATCAATATTTTCATAAATTTTACCACGCTTTTTTAAACCAGCAGTATCAACAACCATATATTCTTTATCATTATAAGTAAATTTAGTATCGATGGCATCTCTAGTTGTACCACTAATATCCGAAACGATTACTCTTTTTTCACCTAGTAAAGCATTAACCAAAGATGATTTACCAACATTAGGACGACCTACTACACTAAATTTAACTGCCTTATCTTCTTCATCAGTTTCAACATTATTAAATAACTTAACAACTTCATCTAACATATCGCCAACACCTATACCATGAAGTGTGGAAACAGGCATTACTAAATCAAAACCTAAGGCATAAAAATCATACATATTATCTTTTAAACTATTATCGTCAACTTTATTTACCGCTACAATCACTGGTTTTTTCGTTTTATATAACATTTTCGCTATATAATTATCATCATCAGTTAAACTAGCTCTTACATCAACAACAAAAATTATTACATCAGCTTCATCAGTCGCCACTTCAACTTGTGCTCTAATTTGTTTAGAAAAAGGGGCATCTTTAATTTCAATGCCCCCTGTATCTATTAAATAGAACTCTTTAAGCAACCAAGAAGCTTTCTCATATATCCTATCGCGCGTAACACCTGGTTTATCGTCAGTGATTGATAAACGTTTGCCAACAATTCGATTAAATAAAGAAGACTTTCCTACATTTGGTCTACCGACAATCGCAACTTTCGGCAACATTTTAACACACCCTTACTTTAAAACGTCTTTAAATACATCTCCTAAAGTAACTTTAGTAGAGTCAGATTCTTCTTGCATATATTTTGTATAATTGTTCTTTTCTTGAATTTGTTTTAATTTACGAACACTTAAGCGTAAAACCCATTCACGTGGTCTAATTTCAGTAATTATAGCTTCAATCTTATCGCCAATGGCATAATAATCAGAAGGTTTACCATTTTGACCTTCTAATAAGAAAGCTGGGTTAGGAATAAAGCCATCAACACCTAAAGTTTCAACTTTAACCCCTTTTTCATTGAATTCTAAAATTTTACATTCACAAACATCGCCAACTTTAGCTTTAACACGTTGCCATGGATTATCAATTAAAGCTTTTCTTGATAAAGAAATACGTTCTTTAGCTACATTAATATCAGAAATAGCTACTTCTACTTCATCACCAATATTTACACAATTATTGAAATTATCATTAGGATTCCAACTATAATCACTTCTATGTAGTAAACCTCTAACATGACTAGCTAATTCTAATAATAAACCATAAGGTAATTTATTAACAACTTTAGCTTTAACAGTTTCGCCAACTTTATGTTCATTTACATATACTTCAAAAGGAGTAGGTAATAAAGCCTTTAAAGATAAGCCTAATTTACCATCTTCTTTAGTAACAACTTTAACTTTTATTTTATCGCCAACATGAACATGTTCATCAATTTTAGAAATAAATTCATGACTAATATCAGAAATACGTAAAACACCTTGAACATAATTAAATTTAACAAAAGCCGCAAAAGGTAAAACCTTAACTACTTCACCTTCTAAAACATCACCAACATTAATAGAATTTAATTCTTGTTCACGATTAGCTTTTAATTCTTCTTCAACAACTACACGGTTAGAAACAACACCTGTTTGTCTTTTTTCATCAATAGATAATAATTCACAAACAATATCATCACCAACATTAACATTTCTAGCTTGACTTAAAGGTAAGAAAAAATTAAATCCTTGATAAGAAACACGGTAGCCTTTTTCTTCTTTCTTTAAAACATGACAAGTAAATCTTGTTTTATTATCAACATAAGTTAAAATTTCTTTAAACTTTTCATCTTTTAATAAATTTAAGCGACTACAATAAATAGCACCACTATAATCATTTTCTTCTACTTTAGTAATTTGAACAGTCATTTCATCACCTAAATTAACTAAACCTTTAAAAGAAGTTACTTTAGGATCTAAAGTATAATGATTTAAATGAATTCTACCTTCTGTAAAAGCATGTAAATCTAAGCATACTTCATCATCTTTTACATCAACTACAACACCTGTAACAATTTGACCTGGACGAGGACGCTTTTCTAGTTTAACGTCTGCCATTGATGTAATTTCTTTAGTTTCTTCATTCATAATATTTCCCACCTTATTATTTATAATTTCAATAATTTTTTGACAAACTTCTTCAATTGTTAATTCACTAGTATCAACTAAAATCGCATCTTCAGCCTGTTTTAAAGGAGCGATTTTGCGATTACTATCTTTTTCATCTCGTAGTTTAATATCATTTAAAACATCTTCTAAAGTTAAATCCTTAAATTTATCTTTGATTTCATTATAACGTCTTTCCGCCCTTTTTAAAGGTGTAGCTGTTAAAAAAATCTTAACTGTCGCATTTGGTAAAACAACGGTTCCAATATCTCTACCATCCATTAAAATTTTACCAGTTTGACTAATCTTTCTAATTAATTCATTGACTTTATCTCTAACAATTTTAAACTTACTAACTTGACTGACATTCTTAGTGACTAAATCTGTTCTAATTTCATTAGTAACATCTTTATCATTTAAAAAGACTTTGTCACTTTTATATTCGATTTTTAGATTATTGATAAAATTAAAATTTTCTTCTTCATTAATATCGATATTATTTTCTAAAGCATAAAAAGTTATTGCCCTATAAATAGCGCCCGTATCAATATGTAAAAAATTTAAACGTTTCGCTACAATATCAGATATTGAAGATTTACCAGAACCTGCTGGTCCATCAATAGCCACTTGAATATTTGTCATAAAATTACCTCACATTTATAAAAATTATAGCACAATTTAACCAAAGTTTAAACTATATACTATAAAGTTTTTTTATTTCATGAATTTTTAAAGGTCGATAGTTTCCACTAGCTAGACCATTAATATCAATATAAGCATAATCTAAACGCTTAACCTTTTTAACCTTATAACCAAGTTGATTAAAAAATTTAACAACTATATCCTTTTCACTATCAACTAAGCTAAGTTTAATTAACGTTGAAGAATGTTCACGATCAAAACTAAAATCAATAATGTTGGCCATTACTACTTTATCATTAATTTTAACACCTTTTAAGATTTGTTTAGTTTTAGCTTGACTTAAAATATTATCTATACGTACCTGATAAGTTACAGTAATAGTTCTACTTTTTTTAGTAATTAGATCTTTTAAAATACCATCATTAGTTAATAAAACAGCTCCACTATAATTATAGTTTAAAGGCTCAATGGGATATAATCTTTCACCTAATGTTTTAAAATCTAATAATTCTCGTAAATTATGACGCTTATAATTATCTTTTAAATCACAAATATAACCTTCTGGCTTATTCATAATATAATAAACTTTTTTAGATTCACCTATTAATTTATTATCAACATGAATCTTACTATCACTGCTTACTTTAGCACCTAAAGTAGTAACAACCTTACCATCAACTTTTACTCGACCTTCTAAAATAAGCTTTTCAGCCGCTCTTCTAGAACACGTTCCTGCTAAAGCAATTAATTTTTGTAAGCGCACTAATTCCATAATTTCACCTCTAAAACTTCCTTATTCTATCATATCTAATAGTATAAGACAATCACTAATAATAAATAATATTTTCTTCTGGTATACTATCTAAAGCATGTTCATAAAAAGTAGTTGCATTCGCAATGTAAAGCTTTTTAATTCCACTATTATAAAAAGCATAACTACCAATACTACGAATACCACTAGGCAAACTTAATTCTTCTAATAAAGGACAATACGCAAAAGCTAAACCATTAATTATATTAAGCTTACTATCATCTTTAAAGCTTACTTCTTTTAATAAGGAACAACCATAAAAAGCATTATTATCAATTACTTCTAAGGAAGAAGATAAACTTATTTTAACTAAATCAGGCATAAAACTAAAGGCGCCACTTTCAATGGTTTTTACTTTAGAATCTTCTTCAAAACTAATTTCTTTAATATTATCCTTTTCTAAAAAAGCCTCTCTACCAATCGAACTTACTTTTTTATCATTATGATAAGTTGGTATTACTAAATTAGAAAAAGAACCATAAACATTAGTTAAAATATAAGAATCTGTTTTTTCATCATAAGTAAAAGCTAATCTAGGTATTTCTAAAACACAAATTAAACTTATTATAGTTCCAATAATTAAAGTAATAAAAGCTCCTATCAAAACTTTAATTCTCATTTAATCAACTCCTTAAAATCAGCTTTTAAAGAAGCTACATGCTTAACATTTTTCTTTAAATAGGGATTATAAAAAGAAAGACTATAAGCATGTAACATAACTCTTCTATCTTTATTTAAATCACCATATAAAGTATCACCAACTAAAGTTTTATTTATAGACTTTAAATGGGCTCTTATTTGATGTGTTCTACCAGTAAATAATTTTATTTCCAATAAGCTATAATGTTTAAATTCTTTTGTAACTTCATAATATGTTAAAGCCTCTTTACCATTCTTATGAACTACACATCTATTAGTATAAGCTTCTTCTTTAATGGGCTTATTAATATAACCACTTTTATTCTTTAAATGACCACTAACAAGCCCTAAATATATCCTTTCAAATTGATGTAAACTAAAAAGATGATTCATATAAGATTCAGTTACTAAATCTTTTACAAAACAAATTAAACCACTTGTTTCATAATCTAACCTATGAATATATCTAACATTTAAACTAATATTCTTTTTTAAATAATAGTTAGCTACTAAGTTACATAAAGTATCTACTTCATCTAAACTATTAGGATGAACTTTAATTAAAGGTTCTTTATTAATTAATAAAAAATAATCATCTTCATAAACAACATCTATTTGCTTATTACAAGGTTTATAATTAACTGTTTCCTTAAAATCAATAGTTAAAATATCACCATCATTTAATAAACTATTAATATTTGCTTCTTCATTATTAATGTAGATATTTAAATTACTAATTTTATAAATATTTTTTTTAGAAACATAAAAACTTTCTAAAAAACTTTTAACTGTCCCTTTAGTAAAAACATTATAATTCATCATCATTAATCTTTGCAGTATCTAAAAACCCAACAATCCCTTTTTTCTTAACAATAGAAAAAGGATTAGCTTTTTGAACTAAAGAATACTCTTCACCTTTCTTTAAATCCATAAAGTAATTAGAAGCGTCATAACAAAAAAAGAAATTATCTTTAACTATTACATCTTTATAATAAGCATAACACTTAACATTATTTTGATTATAGACAACATAATAATCACCAAGTCGTTCTCCTCTAAAAGTAACTCTTTCTAAATAAGAGTCAATATGAACAGGATTATTATTTTCTATAATTAAATCACTTTTAGCGGTAATTTTGGGATAATTATCGACATAAGTATAACTAAACATATCATTTTCTAAAAATACAACATTTAATTGCCCCGCCAATTTTACTTTATTGCCGCCATCTATCGCAATCACATTCTTATTAAAATCAAAAATAGGGGTATAACGAGGCACTGTTGTTGAATAGTTGATAGTCGGAAAATGACCAACAATTCTAATATAATTAGATGGTTTAGCCTTTAGATAAAAAGAATCATATTTTAACAAACTAAAGTTATCTTCTGGAATATTATCAATATCATCAATTCCGCCATGAACTAGGACATATTTATCATTTAATATAACCAAATCATAAAAAGAATCGATAAAATCATAATATTTTTTAAAATTAGCTTCTAAAATATTAGATAAGTTTAATACATCAATATTATCATCAATTTTTAATTTAATTTTTTTTGCCATTTCATTAATTATGGTATGCCCCTTAGTTAAACAGTAATATAACAATTCTTCTTTCTTTAATGGTGGTGTTATAAATCTTAAAACTTCATCACAATTACCAGCTAAAATATAAAGTTCTTTTTTTTCTTTTAAAGCCATAAGGTAATCTAACATCTTAAGGTTTTCATCGCCCTTTTCAATCAAATCACCTAGTAAAAATAAAACATCATCGCCACCATAATTAATCTTTTTTAAGGCTTTTTTTAATAATTTTAAATCACCATGAATATCACTTATAAAAATATATCTTCTATTCTGATTCAAAGTCAAATTCAAAACCGAAGTTTTTTTCTTCTTCTGCATCGAAATCACTCCATACTTTTAATAATGCCAAAATAATAACTATATTAGGATAAGTTACTAATAAATCTAATACTAAATTCTTATCAATTTCTTTATTATTATATAATTCATTAACTAATTCTTTTAATATTTGTTTAGGATTAGTTTTAAGTAAAAATTCTCTTCTTTTTTGCATACTTTTTAAGGTATGATACTTCTTTAAAAAATCCATCGTTGAAGTTTCTAAATTAAAAATAGAATAGTAGACTAAATTTTTAATTTCACTAATTAAATAAACTTTTAAATAATCAATTCCCAAAAATTCTAAAGTTTCTTCTATACCTCTAATATAGTAAGCTTGATAACTTGTATTACCATAAGTATAAGCTTCTAAAATATTAAATAAATCATATTCTTTAATTTGTTTATTAATGCCTTTTAATTTGTGTTCTTTAAAATAATGACAAAATCTATTAATTAAAAGAGTATAACTAGTAGTTAAATTTAAATCAAACTTTTCATGATAAAAAGTATAACGATATCCAAGATACTTATTATAAGCTTTCATAAAATCATTATAACCAAGAATCATATTATCATTAATTGGCTTTTCTTCAAATTGAAAAAAATTACCTAAATCACGAGAAGGATGGATATATTTAACAAAAGGCTTATTTAAATATTCCTTATGGGTTATTTGAAAATTTAAATCAATGGCAACTACATAATTAGCTCCCATTTCTAGAGCAAAATCAATTGGTAAATTATCATAATACCCCCCATCAATTAAGTTCATTCCTCTAACTTTACAAACAGGAAATAAAGGAAAACATGATGAAGAAGCTAAAATATAATCTCTAATTAAAGAATCATCTACTTCTTTCATTTTAACTAAAAAAGGTTTAAATCCGGGAAAAGTTGCGGTTACTACTCCAAAATCCATACGTGATGATTTTACTTTTTTTGGATCAATATATTCTTGCATCATTTTCTTAAAAGGTGTAATATCAACACCATGTTGACTAATATAACTTCTTACAAAAGGAATTAAATCTTCCATCTTCTTTAAAGTTAATTTTAAACTACCATCTAAAGAAATGGGATTAGCCATAATACTACTATTTCTTGAAGTTTTCCATAGATGCAAACACTCATCATAAGCATCTTGCACAAACATAGCTCCATTTAAAGAACCAATTGAAGTTCCAGTTACAATATCAAACGTAAGACCAAGTTCTTTAATAGCGGTCCAGCATCCCATTTGATAAGCTCCTTTAGAACCACCACCACATAAAACTAAAGCTTTTTTCATTTGGCATCCCTCTCTTTCTTCGAAAAAATACATCCACAATAATCTTGACGATATAAATTATATTTTTTAGCTAAAATTATACTATCTTTATAGCCTTCACCTTTTTTAAAATTCGAATATAGATATTTAATATTATATTTTTTTTCTAATTCATAACCAATTTCATTTAACCACAAACTATTTTTATAAGGGGAAATAGATAGGGTGGTTGAAAAATAATCATAACCATTTTCTTTTGCATACATCGCTGTTTTTTCCATTCTTTCTAAATAACAGTTGTAACAACGAATACTATGTTCACCTAAATTTTCTTTACCTTTAATGGCCTCATAATATAAATTTGGTTCATATTTATCAACTATAAATTTAATACCATAATTGTCTAAATTAAATTTATTAAACTCTTTAGCTCTTTTTTCATATTCTAAGTTAGTATCCATATTATCATTACTATAAAAAATTGTAATATCAAAATAAGGAGCTAATACTTTTAATGTATGAGATGAACAAGGTGCACAACACGCATGTAACAATAGTTTAGGCTTATTTTCTAAGCTTGTTAAAAACTTTAAAAAATCTTTATAATTCGTTAGCATCTTCCCACCTCCATTAAATTAAATTATACTAAATTTAGAGAAATTTTGCAAAAAAAAGTATTAGGCCACAACCTAATACTTAAATAGTTTATATTACTTTACTGAATAGATAGATTTTTTACCTAAGAAAGTAGAAACTTTTGCTTCACCACGATGATTTAATTCATCTTCAATACGAATTAATTGGTTATATTTAGCGATACGATCAGTTCTAGAAGCTGAACCAGTCTTAATTTGACCAGCATTAGTACCAACTACAATATCAGCAATAGTTGTATCTTCTGTTTCACCTGAACGGTGGCTTACGATTGCTGTATAGCCAGCTCTCTTAGCCATTTCAATAGCTTCGAAAGTTTCAGTTAAAGTACCAATTTGATTTACTTTAATTAAAATTGAGTTAGCTACACCCATTTCAATACCTTTAGCTAAACGTTTAGTGTTAGTAACGAATAAGTCATCACCAACTAATTGAACTTTATGACCTAATTTTTCAGTTAAATATTTCCAACCATCCCAGTCATCTTCAGCTAAACCATCTTCGATAGTGATGATAGGGAATTTTTCTGTTAATGGTACATAATAGTTATCAACCATTTCTTTAGAAGTGAATACACCTTTATCAGCTTTTAAAGTATATTTACCAGTTTGAGCATCATAGAATTCTGAAGCAGCAACGTCAATACCTAAGCAAATATCTTCGCCTGGTTTATAACCAGCAGCTTTAATAGCTTCTACTACACGTTCGAAAGCTTCTGTATTAGATGTTAATTTAGGGGCATAACCACCTTCATCACCTACAGCAGTGTTGTAACCATTTTTCTTTAAAATAGTTTTTAAAGCATGGAATACTTCAGCACCCATTCTTACAGCTTCTTTAACAGAAGGAGCACCAATAGGTAAAATCATGATTTCTTGGAAATCAATACAGAAATCAGCATGAGCACCACCATTTAAAATATTCATCATAGGTAGTGGCATTTGTTTTGCATTGAAACCACCAAAATAATTGTATAAAGGCATACCATAGAAATCAGCAGCTGCGCGTGCACAAGCAATAGAAACACCTAAAATAGCGTTTGCACCTAAGTTACCTTTATTTTCTGTTCCATCTAATTCAATCATTGTATGATCAATTAATACTTGATCACGACAGTCCATACCTAAGATTTTTGGAGCGATGATATCATTTACATTATTTACAGCTTTTAATGTACCTTTACCACCAAAACGGCTCTTATCACCATCTCTTAATTCGACAGCTTCATGTTCACCAGTTGAAGCACCACTTGGAACTAAAGCACGGCCCCAAGCACCAGATTTAGTTGTAACCTCTACTTCAACAGTTGGGTTACCACGAGAGTCAATAACTTCTCTTGCATAGACATCAGTAATATATGGCATTATAAAACACATCTCCTATTCTTTAATTTCAATATAATGCGGATATATTATATATTATTTAGCAGCAATTTTAAATATAATTTTTTTATTTTCTGTTAATTTTAACCAATAAAATAAAATCGCTTTACTAATATATAAACTTCACTAACAAATATTCTTATAAATTACTTATATTTTGTCATAAATAACTTTTAAACGACGATGAACTAACATCGTAAAACCACCAACAACAATCGCTAAAAGCGAATTAAATGGTATAACGGCATATAATAAATACTTGCCCATAAAATTAGTTTCATTAATACCAGGAATTACACTACACATATCAGCCAAACTTTCATAAGTCATACCCATCAATTTAATATATAAAGGAATATTAACAGCTACATTCGTTATAATACCAGCTAGATTCCAAAATAATAAGATGGCAATAAAATTAATAATACTATTTTTAGTAAATTTAAAAGTAAAGAAACAACCTAAAACAATAATAATAGACATTAAAAAGTCCGCTAATTCCCCTACATACATCGTACTTGTTCCTACTAAAAGAAACTTACCAACAATTCTCAAAATAGCCACTATTAAAGCATCTTGTAAGCCTAACATATATAAACAAATTAAAATCGGCAACATACTAAAATTAATATCTAAAAATGACGGAAATAACATCGGTAAATTAAATTTAGCATAACAATATAAAACAATGGTAATTGCCCCAAACATGGCATCTAAAACTAATCTTTTAATTTTCATTTTCTTTTCTCCTTAATTTAAAAAGGGTTGCCGAAAAAGAGGGCAACCCAAAATAAAATAATTTCTTCCATCCAGACTATACTGTCGGTATAGGAATTACACCTATTCAGCCTAAGCTCGCGGACTTTACCGCCGATCGGGAATTTCACCCTGCCCCCGAATATTAAGTTTTTAAGAAGAATTATTTTTTAACAATAATTGATGAAGAAGTCATTTCTTCTGGTTTTTCAACACCTAATAAATCCAAAATTGTAGGTGCTAAATCTGATAAAATACCATTTCTAATTTGAATATTCTTATCAGTAATAACAACTGGTACTAAATTAGTAGTGTGAGCTGTATATGGTGAACCATCTGGTGCTAATTCACATTCAGCATTGCCGTGGTCAGCTGTAATAATCGCAACCCCCGAAACTTCATCTAAGGCCTTAACAACTTTACCAACACATTCATCTACTACTTCAACTGCTTTAACAGCCGCATCGATTACACCTGTATGACCAACCATATCACAGTTAGCGTAATTTAAGATAATACAATCATATTTGTTAGATTTGATAGCTTCAATTACTTTATCAGTAACTTCATAAGCACTCATGCTAGGTTGTAAATCATAAGTCGCAACCTTTGGTGAATTTACTAAAATACGATCTTCTCCTTCAACTGTGCGGTCAACACCACCATCAAAGAAGAATGTTACATGAGCATATTTTTCTGTTTCCGCAATTCTTAATTGAGTTAAATGATTTGAAGCTAATACATCGCATAATAAATTATCTAATTTTTGGATACCAAAGGCAAGTTCACCCTTAACACTATCAGCGTATTTCATCATTGATACGAAGAAAGTCTTTTTAGGACCATTATTAGTGTCTAAACGATAAGGCTTTTCTGGATTATAAACGATACCTGCCGGATTTGATAAAGCTGTACCAATTTGAATTGCTCTATCAGGACGGAAATTCGCAAATACTACTGAATCTCCATCTTCAATCATACCATTTTTATTAACGATAAATGGCACAATAAATTCATCAGTAACGCCTGCTTCATAATTTTCTTCTAAAGCTTTTAATGGGTCATTTTTAACTTCGCCAATGCCCTTACACATCGCATCATATGCTTTTTGAATACGATCATAATTTTTGTCACGATCCATTCCATAATAACGACCACCAACAGTCGCAACTTCTACTTGGCCTTCTTTGATAATGTGTTCTAGGAAACCCTTACCAGATGTAGGGGGTTCATCTCTACCATCTAAAAAGGCATGATAGTAAACATCTTTAATGCCTTTTTCATGAGCTAATTTCGCAATGGCAATGATGTGTGATGTATGTGCATGTACACCACCATCTGAACAAAGGCCTAAAATATGGAACTTTTTACCATTTTCTAAAGCATTTTTAATCGCATCATTAATAGCTACATTATTCTTAAATTCACCTGTTTTAATCGCATTGTTAATTCTTGACAAAGATTGCCACACAATACGACCAGCACCAATATTCATATGACCTACTTCACTATTACCCATTTGACCATCTGGTAAACCTACAGCTTCTCCTGATGCATCTAATGTTTTACAATCATATTCTTTAAATATACGGTCTAAATTAGGTTTCTTAGCTAATTCTACCGCATTACCTGGTCCTTTTTTAGCTAGACCATAACCATCCATTATCATTAACATAACGGGTCTATGTTTCATTTTTTCTCTTCTCCTTTAACGATAAAATTATATTACAATTAATAATATTTCGCAATTATTTAATACGTAAATTTTTCTTTAGATAATAAAAGTATTTTAAAGAAGTTGCGCCTACCCATTTTAAAAGAGCTACATCACCTTCTGGATATTCATTATTCCAAGGCTTATCATAATCCCAAAAGCCAAGTTTATTCTTACAATTAATCATTTCATCTAATAAAACGTCTTTAACTTCTTGATCCAAATTATAATAAGTGTCTACTTCAATCATTAAACAATCATTAGTTTTAAAATAAAGTGGTTCTAAATATTTAACTAATAAAGTTTCATAATTAGAAAAATCAAGTTTGTTTTCTTTTAAACCCTTAATTAAAATACTTAAATTTAAGATATCTTCACCTGTTTTTATTAAACTATCATTAATTCTATTCTTAATTAAATTTAACAAATTTAAAGCATCTTTTTTCGCTAAATCGTCACCAAGTAATAAAGCATAACCAATAATTCCTAAAGTTGGACATAAAGTATAACTTTTATCATATTTAAAATCATTACTACATGGATATGTATTACTAGGTTCAGCTTTAAAGAAAAAATAATTATTTTTATAAGCTTTCTTAAATAAATAATTAAATACTTTCTTTAATACCTTTTTAATAATCGGAAAGTTAGCTAAATCATATTCATAAATTAATTTTAAAGCATAATAAGTTGTATAAGCATTAGAATTAGGATTGTAATTATCAATATATAAAGCTTCTCCAAAACCACCATCATCATGATAATACATAAGTAAAGCATCGGCAGCCATACTTTTAAATTCTTTAGTTACTAAACTATTATATAAAGCCACTTCCATATCTCTGGCTTTGTTATAAAGTTGTCTTTCTAATAAATTAATAAAATCATTTTCTAAATATAACATGTTATTTAGTCTCCTTTGTAAAACTTATTTTATCACAAGCATTAATATTTAGCTAGTTTTTTACTAGATAATTAGCTATAATTAATTAGGTGATTAACTATGAAAAATCCGTATTTACTAACCAACTATTTTAAAGAAATTTTAAATAAAATAGATAAATTATATTTAACTGATTTTATCTTAGATGATTATAAAATATTTAGCTATATAAATTTAATGGTAGCCCCTTCTTTTTATAATTATTTTTCATTTAAAAAAAATAATCTTAATTTAGATTTATATTATGGTAAATATAATCAAAAGATGTTTTATTTTATGCATAATTATTTAATTAAAAATAATTATCCTAAATACGCTCTTTTAATAACTTATGCTTATTTTGCTTATTTGATTTTAAAAAAAGAAAATTGTGACTTTAATGCTTTAGAAAACACATTATTAAAGCAAAATAAAGAAACCAAATATAAAATTTATAAAAATTATAAGAAAGCTAATTTTAAATATGATTTAGAAGAAATTAACTTTTTAGACTATTTAAATAGAATGACTATTAAATATCCTGGCAATCATAGTTATTATAAAAACACTTCTTTAAATGCCTATCGTTATTATCATTATTTTAAAGCTAGAGTTACTACTATTAAAAAAATTTACTTAAAAATACTTAGTAAGATTAATAAAAAAGACTACCTAACCGAATTAAGTAGTCCTAAATTAGAAAATATTAATTATTATGATGACGCCATTAATAAAAGTGTCAATTTAATAAATGAATTAAATCAATATCTTTATTTCAATAAAGATAAAAAACTAACTGAATTAATTACTAAATATCTACTCTCTTAGTATCTAAATATAATTTTTCAAAACCTATACGTTCACGTTCTTCTTCAGTGAAAACTGAGACAACGATATCGTATAAATCAATTAATACCCATTCAGTTCCCGCTCCTTCTACGCTTCTTAGCTTAAAAGGAGTGTTTTCAATTTCCATTTCAATATAGCCTCTTAAACTATCAGCTTGTCTAACAGAACCAACTGAAGCGATAACTAAATAGTCATAGAAAGGTGAAGTTTCACGCATATCATAGGTAATTATATTACTAGCCTTAACTTTATCTAAGGCATTTTTTATTAATTTTAATAAATCCAATTTCATCTTCTCCTTATATATAGCTAGCACTTCTTGTTGTGCTTTAGCTGGCTTCATATTATCTTTAGTTATGTAAATTATCGTATTTAAAGTAGATTCATATAAAGCTAAATTTAACAAGCCTTTTAGTACATATTCACGACATTTAACACAACTACTATACACTCTATTTTCTTCTGTATAATCAGAAATCGTAATTATCTCTTCTAATTTAGACATATTAGGACGACCAAACACATGATATTTAATAGCATTAAATATTTCTATATCATTACCAACTAATTTTAAATAGAAATGTGCACTTAAATAAGCATGATAAAGCGCCTTTGTTTCTGCACATAAAGCTTTTTCTTCATCCGTTAACATATCTAAATATTCTAATGGATTTAAGTATTTAGCATAATCATGGAAAATGGCCGCAATCTTGGCTTTTTCAACATTTAAATTATATTTTTCCGCTAAATAAGCAGCCATTTTCATAACTCCGTATGAATGTTTTAAACGCTCTTTATGATCTTTTAAAGCTTCTTCAACTAAAGAAGTAGCTATTAAAAGTTCATTTTCTAAAGAATTTGTCATAAACCATTACTCCTAATTTAGCTAAATAGTGAATCTTAACTTTACATTTGCCATTTAAATAGGCAAAGCCATAACCTGGGAAATAAATTAATTTTTTACCATTAACTTCTAAATACTTAGTATTATAATTTTTATTATCTAACTTAATTAAAGATTTTACTTTCTTTAAATAAGAATCAATATTTTCATTTTTAACTCTTTTTATTAATTCTTTATCTTCAATATAAAAAGTTAAAGATGCTTTATCAATATTAATAAATTCAAAATAAATAAAATCATTAATAAAATAAGTATAATTACCAAATAATTGATAAGTGATAGCTTTTACTTCTTTAGTTGGAATAATTCTTTTATAATCTTTAATATCTAAATAATTAATAATATCACAAGAATTAATTAATCCTGGCGTATCAATTAGAGCTTGATTATCCTCAAAAAAAGGAATTCTAATCGCTTTTAAAGTGGTGCCTTGAATTAAAGATGTAGTAATTAAGTCATCAGTTCTTGAAGTTTCTTTCTTTAAAATACTATTAATAAATGATGATTTACCAACGTTAGCCATCCCTAAAACATATACATCTCTTCCTCTTCTAAAAGTATCAATATTATGCATTAAATCTTCTAAATAATAACCTTTTTTCGCTGATACTAAATGAATAGCTAAGACTTTTAAGAAATGTCTTTCGCATTCATGGCTAACGAAATTTAATATGTCATTAACATTAATAGATTGAGGTAATAAATCAATTTTATTAACTACTACAAATATGTCTTTACCGATTAAATCTTTAAAAATCTCTTCTTTAAAGGTATCATAAAAATTAAAAATATCGATAACATAAATAAATAAGGCATTTTTGTTTTTAATTTCTTCTATTACTTTTTGATAAGCATCTAAGCTGGCTACTAATTTAGGTAATTCATTGTAATGTTTTAATTTAAAACAGCGCTTGCAATAAACAGTATCTTCTTTTAAAACAGGAACAAAACCAGCTTTCTTTTCATCAGTATCTTGTAATAAAGCTCCACAACCACTACAAACTCTAACAATCACTTTTTTCACCTTTATATTTCAAAATAGCTTCTTTATACTTCTTTTTACTAAAAAGCTTAAGTATTAATTTAACTAGCCATTCTAAAAAACGATTTACTTTGGTAAAAAACTTATCAGTGGTAATATCAATTGGATCAACTAAAAGGGAAGTAAAATGCATTCTATTACTACCAAAGACATCAGTCATTAATTGATCACCAATTTCTAACACTTCATCTTTCATATATTTTTTACTAGCTAATTCTAAAGCTTTTTGAAAACCTTTTTTGAATGGCTTTTTAGCGAAAGTTATGCATTTAATATCAAGGGCCTTGGCAAAATTAGTAACTCTATTTTTCTTACTATTAGATACCAATATTAACTCAAACCCTTTATTTTCAAGTTCTAACTTTAAAGCCTTTAACTTATCATTTGGCATTGTTTCATCATAAGTAATTAAAGTATTATCTAAATCTAATAAGATTAATCTAATACCCTCATTATAAAATTTGTCATAATCAATTGTATAAATTGATTTAGTATGATAATCAGGAATAAATTTACTTAACATGCTTATTAATTATTTTACTTCCTCGATGATAACTACTTGTTCTTTACCAGATTCAGTTCTAAAAGTAACATGATCACCAACTTTATGACCAATAATGGCTTTACCTAAAGGTGAATCGTTACTAATACGACCACTAAATGGATCTGATTCAACAGTACCAACAATTTCAAATTCACGTTTTAATTTTAGACTTTGATAAGTTAAAGTTACAGTTTTACCAATACTTACTTTATTTGAACTATCTTTTTCAATTATTTTAGCGTTCTTTAAAATATTTTCAATTTCTAAAATACGACCTTCAATACGACCTTGTTCCTCTCTAGCAGCGGCGTAATCAGCATTTTCAGATAAGTCACCTTGTGCACGAGCTTCTTTAATAGCTTCAATATTTAAAGGACGATCAACAGTCTTTAAATGTTCTAATTCTTGTTCTAAATCAATCTTACCTTGTTCAGTTAATTCATATACTTCTTTCATCTTAATTCTCCTCAGATATTCTTTATATCTTTAATATTATACATTATTTTTTAATTTTTTCAATTTAAATTAAATCATGGTTGGCTTCGATAAGCGTTTTTTTCATTAATTTACGATCAATTTTATTATTTGGATAATAATAATCTAAATATTTATGAAACATATCACCATGATTTTGTTCTAAAAAATGAACAAATTCATGATAAATTATACCTTTAATAAAACTAAAGTTTAATTTAGCTAAATAAGTAGATATTTCTACAATACCGGTTTTATAGTTACAACGACCTAAAAAGCTTTTACGATAAACAAAACTAAAGCCTTTAAATTTTTTAGCTAAAACTTTTTCTAAAGTAGTACCTTTAATTTCTAATTTTATTTCTTCATAAATTAAATTTACTTGTTCTTTAACAAAATGCTCATAATATCTTTTAATGGTCTTATTGATGTTATTTCTATTCGTGTAATAAATAGTCATTTTACTACTATTTAATTCAACATCATCAAAATAATCTTTTTTTAAAACAACTTCATATTTATTGCCATATAGATGTAAAAAAGTGCCCTCTTCTACTTTAACATTACAATATTTTTCAATGACTTTTTGATTTTCATTATAAAACCTTACTATTAATTCATCTTTAATTTTAGGACCATAAATATGAATTTCATTTGGTTTAAGTCTAAAATATAATTTTTTGTTTAGAGGCTTATAATGAAAGATAATTTTGATACCAGCAATTTCTTCTAACATAGTCTTAACATATCATAAGGGAAAAGTTCAATATCACACTTAAAATGAACAATTTCTAGTGGATGCGGACAATAACTAATCTCATTATTATCTTTATCATAGATTTCGTTTATTTTAATTTTAAAAGTTTTTTGAGGACTAAATACTTCTACTTCACTAAATGCTTTAAAGAAATTACGTTGTTCAACATAAACCATTTTTAACTCTTTATCATATGCCTTAACAATACCAATAAATGTTTGAGTTGGTAAACTTAAGTTTAAATCATAAAGTTGCATCTTATCTTCAATATCACCAGTTAAAAAACCTGTAGATGTTAATCTATTTTCGGCTTTATTAATCATGTTTTCATAAATACTTAAGTCTTTAATCATATTAGTTGTTTCATATTCATCTAATAATTTTCTGTAAGCATTAGTAATAGAGGCTACATAATGTAAACTTTTCATTCTACCTTCAATTTTTAAAGAATTGATTTTTAAATCAACTAATTTACTAACTTCACTAATACCATTTAAATCTTTACTTGATAAAGAAAAATAATTAGTCTCATTATTAATCTTTTTACCATCAATTAATAAATCATAATTCCAACGACAACTATGAGCACAACCACCTCTGTTGGCATCACGGTTCGTCATATTATTAGACAACATACATCTACCACTATAACTAGCACACATACCACCATGAATAAACACTTCTAAATCTAAATTAGTATGTTTTCTAATTTCAGCGATTTCTAAAATAGAAAGTTCTCTACCTAAAACAACTCTATCAACTTTAAGTTCTTCATAAAACTTTAAAGCTTCTTTATTTAAAGTAGATTCTTGGGTAGAAATATGGGCTTCCATTTTCGTGTTTTCTTTAATTAGTTTAGCCATATAAAGTGATGAGGTAATAATCGCATCAACATTTGCCTCTTCTAATTCTTTTAAATAATTTAATAAATCTTTAGTGTCATTTTCATGCATAACGATATTACACGTTACATGTAATTTAGCATTATGTTCATGACAAAAAGATGAAGCTTCTTTAAGATTTTCGATAGTAAAATTAGAGGCTCTTGATCTTAAAGAAAAGTTTTTACCACCAACAAATACAGCGTTAGCACCATATAAAACCGCTACTTTTAATTTTTCTAAATCACCAGCAGGAGCTAATAATTCAATTCTATTCATTTATATCTGCTCCTTTTCATAGACTGTATCTTTATATAAGAAACCTTCTTCGTAATTTAAATTTAATTTGTTTAAATTATTATTAGCTTCTTCAAAAGTAATTAAATCATTTTTATATTCGTAGAAATTTTTAACAACTTCTAAATAATCATTAGGATTTACTTCTAATGACTCAATAAATTCAAATTTAAAATTAGCTTCTTTAAATTCTTTTAGCAAATTTAAAAAATAACTACGATAGATAAAATCACCATATTCATTTTCATAAAAGGAAAAATAATCATTGCGAGTTATTTCTTTTATTTTAATATTGTTAGTGATGTTAGCCTTCAAATTATAATGTTTCAAATAAGCTTTTATGGCTTTACGCCTTGAATTATACATTAATCTTTTACCAAAAACTTCGATAAATAAGTTATAATCTTTACTAACTATAATATCTTTAAATGGTACTTCTAATGAAAAACCAATACCACAAAGACCTAAATCATAATAAAATTTGGCATCTAAACTATTAGTGATCATAGTTTTAGGATCATAGATAGTATTAGCTATAAGTTTATTTTCTTTTAAAATATTTAAAAGACCTAAATCAGAAACATAATATAAGACTTCATCTTTAAAATCCTTTATTAAAGCCATTATTTTATCATACATTGTGTCATAATACATAAAATCTAAACGTAAGATTACTTTATTTATTTCCTTTAATTTAACAATATCTTCACAACTAAAATTATTGAAATGACTAGGTGTCAAACCACTAACACCAATTAAATAGAAAGAGGCGTAACATTTTAAAACATTAGCCTCATTTAAATCTCTAGGTGATAAAACCAGCATCTTAGAAATGGAAATTTCCTTTCCCTTTGCCTTTGCCTTTTTTTACCTTACCTTGCATATTTTGTGGTAAGTTACCATTTTGAATATTGCGTTGCATCTTTTCGATGTCTTCTTCTTTCATGCCTTTTAGTTGTTTCATTGTTCTTTTCATTTGGTCTAAAGAATTACGTAAATTATTTACTTCCGTAATTGAACGGCCTGAACCATTCGCTATTCTTTCACGACGTTTTGCCGAATTATCTATTAAACTTGGATTTCTTCTTTCTTTATCAGTCATTGAAGAAATAATAGCTTCCATATAATCAAAAGCTCTATCATCTACTTGACTCATAGCTTGTTTAATCTTACCAAGACCAGGAATAAAGCCTAAAATCTTCGAAATAGAACCCATTCTTCTAATCATTTTGAATTGTTTTAACAAATCATAATAATTAAAGTTTTCACTCATCATTCTTTCCGATAAGCTTTGCATTTCATCTTCATTGATATTTTCTTTCACAGTATCAATTAAAGATAAAACATCACCCATCCCTAAAATACGATCAGCTAAACGATCAGGATAGAATATTTCTAATGCATCTGGCTTTTCACCATTACTAATAAGCTTGATTGGTAGTCCTGTCATTTCTTTAATTGATAAAGCAGCACCACCACGGGCATCACCATCTAACTTAGTTAAAATAATACCACTAATTTCAATTTGTTCATGGAAAGATAAAGCGACGTTAACTGCATCTTGACCAGCCATCGCATCAACAGTTAATAAAACTTCGTGCGGACGGGCTATTTCTTTAATATCTTTTAATTCTTCCATCAATTCCTGATTAACTTGTAAACGACCTGCCGTATCAATTATTACAAAATCGGCACCAGCTTTAACAGCTTCTTTAATTCCGTTTTCAACAATTTTACGAGGATTAGTTTTAATACCTTGTTCATAAACCGTAATATTTAATTGTTTACCAAGAGTTACTAATTGATCAATCGCTGCTGGTCTATAAACATCGGCAGCTATTAAATAAGGTGTTTTCTTTAATTTTTTACGAGCATATAGCGCAATCTTAGCACAAGCTGTAGTTTTACCGGCACCTTGAAGACCAACTAACATAAAAACTGTTAAACCATTTTTATTAAAATTTAGGGTGGCTTCTTCATCACCTAATACTTGTTTGAGTTCATCACGAACAATACTTACTACTTGTTGGCCAGGATTTAAACCATTTAAGATTTTTTCCCCAATGGCTTTTTCTTTTACTTCTTTTAAAAATTTCTTAACTACCTTGAAATTAACATCAGCTTCTAACAGTGATAATCTTACTTCTCTAAGCATATCATCAATATCTGATTCATGTAATTTACCACGACCAGTTATTTTCTTAAGGGCGTTTTGTAAGCGATCGCTTAATGATTCAAATGCCATTTACATCTACTCCTTTAATATATCTAAAATAGTTTCATTTAAACTATCATCTTTTACAACTTCTTTAATCTTTATATATTTTTGATATAATTTTAATTTTTCTTCATAATTAAGTAACTTTTCTTCTACTTTTTTAATTTGATCAAAAATAGCGTTACGACTCAAATTAAAACTTTGGGCTATTTCACTTAAAGATAAATCCATATAATAATATGATTCAAAATATTCTTGTTGCTTAAGTGTCAATAAATTATGATAAAAATCATATAAATTTAAAATATAATCATGTTTAGATAAATCCATTCTTTATTTTTCCTCAAAGAAATCAGCGAATAGACCATATAAATATTGTTCAATATCAAAAACTTCTAAGTCTTCAAGTCCTTCGCCAAGACCAATAAATTTAATAGGAATTCCAATTTCATGGCGAATAGCTAAAACGATACCACCTTTACTAGTACCATCTAACTTAGTTAAAATAATACCAGTAACATCGGTTACATCTTTAAAACCTTTAGCTTGAATCATGCCATTTTGTCCAGTAGTTGCATCTATAACTAATAATGTTTCAGTTGGTGAACCAGGAATTTTATTTTCTAAAACTCTTTTCATTTTGCCAAGTTCGCTCATTAAATTAACTTTATTTTGTAAACGACCAGCAGTATCACAAAGTAAAATGTCATAACCTTCCTTAATAGCCTTATCACAAGCTTCATACATAACAGCAGAAGGATCACTACCTGCTTCTTTCGTTACAATGTCAACACCAATGCGTTTAGACCATTCTTTTAACTGTTCAATCGCGCCAGCTCTAAAAGTATCACCAGCTGCTAATAAAACTTTATGACCTTCTTTTTTTAATTTATAAGCCACTTTCGCAATAGAAGTTGTTTTACCAACACCATTTACACCTACAAATAAAATTACCGAAATACCATCTTTTTTAATTTTCAAGTTGGCATTAACAATTTCATTATTAGTATATAATTCAAACATCTTATCAATTAACATTTCTTCTAAAATGTTAATGTCTGTAATTTTTTTATGATAAACTTCTTCTTTTAAAGAATCAATAAAATCAATTACAGTGTTAACACCAATATCAGCGCCAATAAACACTTCTTCTAAAGCATCAAATAAATCATCATTAATCTTAGTATTTTCTTTTAAAATTTCTCTTATATTTTTAAGGGCGCCTTCTCTTGTTTTATGAAGACCCATCTTATATTTTTTGTTTTTCTCTTTATCTTTTTTAAAAAAACTGAAAAAGCCCATAAAATCACTCCATTCTTTAAAATTATAGCAAAATAACCATTAAAAAACAAATCTTTTTAATATTTTAAGGCTTTATAGCGCGAAAAAAACCAACAAAGTTGGTTTTTTACTCGCTATGATGATTTTTACAATCAGGATTTGAACAAATTAGTTTATCACCTTGTTTAACTAACAAAGATGAACATAGTTCACATTTAATATTAGTTGGTTCATCCATAAAACTGGTCTTACACTTTGGATAATTATCACAAGCATAAAAATATGAGCCTTTATTTTTACCTCTTCTAATTTCTTTTTTAACTAAATGTCCAGTTTCACAGTTAGGACACTTTACTGGTGTATAAGAATCATCACAATTTTTTGAACAATATAAAGTGCCATCTTCTTTTTCCAACATCATCGAATTACAATTTGGACATAATTTATCAGTTGGTTTATCATTAAAGATAGTTTTACACTTTGGATAATTGTTACAAGCATAGAATTTTTTACCTTTATTACTACCAGTTTTCGCCACTTTTAATACTAAATGACCCGTATGACAATTTGGACAAATGATATTTGTATCAACATCTTCTTCTTTTTCTTCTTGTTTAATATACTTACAAGTTGGATAATTTGAACAAGCGACAAACTCACCATATTTACCATGTCTAATTACTAAATCAGAACCACAAACTGGACATTTTTCACCAGTTTTTTCAGGTTCTAATTTTTCCATATTAGTCCAAGCACTATTATAGATAGGTTCAAAGTTTTGATAGAAACTGGTTAAATAACTAATTTCTTCTTTTAATCCTTTCGCAATTGAATCTAAGTCTTCTTCCATTTGGGCAGTATAACTTACATTAAAGATGGTTGGGAAAAATTCTTCTAATTTACTAGTTGTAAGCATACCTTGTTTCGTTGGAATTAATTTTTTTTCAACAATTTCCACATAATTTCTTTTAGTTAGTGTTTGCATCGTTGTGGCGTAAGTAGATGGTCTACCAATACCTTTTTCTTCCATGTCTTTTATTAAAGAAGCTTCTGTATAACGTGGTTTTGGTTTCGTTTCTAAATCTTTAATTTCCATATTTAATGGTATATATTCTTCACCAATTTTAAAATTAGGAATCAATTTATTTAAATCATCTTCATCAAAACCGTAACAAACTAAGAAACCATCAAAAATTAAAGATTTACCTTTAATTTCCCAAATACTATTTTTAAATTGAAATTCTACTTTTGTATTAGAAAAAAGTGCATTTGTCATTAATGATGACATGGCTCTATTATAAATTAATTTATAAACCTTATATTCATCAGCTGTTAGATAATTTTTTACTTGTTCAGGATTACGATAACTTGCAGTTGGTCTAATAGCTTCGTGAGCGTTTTGAGCTAATTTTTGGCTCTTTTCTCGCGCTTTTCCTAAGTAATTAGCACCAAAATGATTACTTATATAACTTGAAGCTTCTTTAACAAATAAATCAGATAAATGAGTTGAATCTGTACGCATATAAGTAATTAAACCAACATGTTCACCATTTAATTCTTTACCTTCATATAAACTTTGGGCAATCATCATTGTTTTACTAGCAGAAAAGCCTAATTTATTAGATGCTTCTTGTTGTAAAGTTGATGTTGTAAATGGTGGTTTTGGTTCTCTTTTAGTTTCTTTTGTGGTAATATTTAAAACTTTAAAAGGGCCTTTTTCTTTGGTTAGTTCTTCTAAAATAGCTCTATTGGTAATTCTTTTATTAGAACCATCTATTTTAGCTAAATCAAGCTTAAAATCATTAAATGTCGCAACAGCCTCATAATATTTTTCAGGAATAAAAGCTAAAATTTCTTTTTCTAAATCACACACTAATTTTAAAGCAACACTTTGAACACGGCCAGCACTTTGACTTTTAATTTTACTTTTTAATAAGGCAGAAACTCTAAAACCAATAATACGGTCTAATATTCTTCTTGTCTCTTGACTATGTACTAAATTTAAATCAATTTTACGAGGATTATTAAAAGCTTCTAAAATAGCTGGTTTAGTAACTTCATGAAATTCAATTCTATTTAAAGCTTCTAAATCTAAATCAAGTAAAGTGGCTAAATGATAACTAATCGCTTCTCCTTCACGGTCCGGGTCGGTTGCTAGATAAACATTATTACCTTTACAAGCTTTTTTTAAATCGTTAACTAATTTAATTTTATCTGGTGATATCACATAATCAGGTTTAAAACCATGCTCAATATCAATACCAAGGCCAAAACGCCCTTTAGTTGATAAATCAGTTACGTGCCCTTTAGAAGAAAGAACGACGAAGTCTTTACCCATATATGATTCAATAGTTTTTGATTTAGTAGGTGATTCAACAATCAAAACATTTTTCATTATTTTGCCTCCTCATCAGTATTAAAATCAAATCTAAGTTGTCTATCTTCTATATAATACTTAGATACAGGATAAAAAGTTTTACGATGAATTTCAGTTGGTCCATAAGTTTCTAAAGCTAAAACATGTTTTTTAGTACAATAACCTTTATGGCGAGCAAAACCATAGTTAGGATACTTAAAATCCATTTTAATCATGTAATCATCTCTAGTAACTTTAGCAATTATGGAAGCGGCGGCTATTGAAGCCGATCTAGCATCGCCATGGATTAATGATTCATATTTAATTCCTAGATTACCAAGGGGCATAGCGTCAACTAAAACATAATCCGGTTCAATTTTAAGCTTTTTAATAGCTTTAATCATACCTAATTTAGTGGCTTGATAAACATTTAATTCATCAACTTCTTCGTTATTTATATAAATAGTTGAAATAGCTAGAGCATTCTTTTTAATAACCTTATATAGTTCCCTTCTTTTTTTATCCGTTAATTTTTTAGAATCATTAATGCCATCAATACGAAAATCAAGAGGCATAATAATTGCAGTTACGACAATTGGCCCCGCTAATGAACCTCTACCAACCTCATCTATCCCACATATATAATGATAGCCAGAATCTTCTAATTCTTCCTCAATTTTATATAGATTCGTCTGGGTGTTCATAACTAATCCTTCCTATCTTACCATTTTTAAAATCCGTATATATCATGTTGTAACAACGATTATAGTCAATAAGATTGCCTTTCATATAAAGCTTTTTACTATTAGCGATATCTTCAATAATTGTCGCTAAATTAATATTTTCTAAATTATAACGTTCCTTCAAATAATGAGGATAATGGTTGGCTACATATTCTAGGCCATAATGAACAACCTCTTCAATTGGTAAAACTTCTAATTTTATAGCTGATACTAAGGCTAGTTTATAACCTACAATATCATCTTCAAACTTAGGCCATAATATACCTGGTGTATCTAAAAGTTCTAAGTTTTCTACTTTAATCCACTTATCCATTCCTTTAGTAACACCTGGTTTATTACCAACATTTAAAGATTTACGTCCAGTTATTTTATTAATAAAAGTTGATTTACCAACATTAGGAATACCAATTACAAGTGCTCTTATCGTTTCATTAATTATGCCTTTAGCTTTACGTTTAGCTAATATTTCTTTGGCAGCTTTTCTTATATAATTTTTAATTAAGGAAATATTTTTGCCATTAATTAAATCAACATCTAAACATAACGCATCTTCTTTATTAAAATATTCAATAAATTGTCTTGTTACTTCTTGGTCTGCATAAAGTGCCTTCGTTAAAATAACTAAACGAAATTTATTTTTAATCATCTCTTTTAACATTGGATTAGAAGAGGCAAAAGGAACCCGAGAATCGCGTAATTCAATTACCAAATCTACCAATTTAAGTTCTTTTTCTAACTCTTTTTTCATCTTGGCCATATGGCCAGGAAACCAGTTAATACGATTCTTCTTTTCCATATTAAACCTCCTTCTAATCTAATACATCTTTTTTGGGAATTCCAAAATCTTTAAATGGATAATATCTTAAGATAGCTTTACCTAAAATAGCTTCTTTATCAATTAAACCAAAAGAACGGGAATCATAACTATTATTGCGATTATCACCTAATATTAAATACTTATTACTAGGAATTTGATAAATATTTTCATTAGATTGCGTTATAGTATACCATTCATATTGATTAATGTCTAATAAATAATTACCATCAACATATAATTCGCCTGTCAAATAAGTTAATTTTTGGTTAGGTAAAGCTGCGATTCTTTTGATATAAAATACTTCTTTATGACTAGGATCATAATCACTAGCATCAACAATTACAACATCATCAAGGTCAGGTTCATAACAAAAATGCCAAACAAAAACTTTATCATTGTCATGATAAGTGTTTTCCATCGATGAACCACTTATCGTTACTGGTGTTAAAATAAACATAATTATAAAATTAATAATAACTAATATCAACATTATAAAACTAGCTAAATCATAAAAACGATAATAATAATATAAAAATTTAGGTGATAGATTATGATTAAGTCCCTTAAATAACATAATTATGATAGTAATTAAAGTAATAAAGGCTAAAACACCTAAAGAAATGTAATAATAATAAACAGGCTCTATAAATAAAATATGATTTAAAACAGTATCACAAGCAATAATCGCTAGTTTAGAGATAGTTTTATAAAAAACTAAACTATAAATTAAAACTAAAGCGGAAATGACAAACTTAAAAAGAGCGTTACTTAAAATGCTTTTTTTAAAGGCAATTAAATTTTCGGCTAAGATTTCCTTATTCTTTAAAGATTTTACAATCTCTTTCTTAGCTTTACGCTTCAAAGCTATCACTCCCGATTGAAAATTTCATCTAATTTTTGATAATCTACTAATACCTCACGGCCTTTAGTACCGCCTAATTTAGGTCCTAAAACACCTCTAGCTTCCAACATTGAAACTATTCTTTGACTACGATTGAAGCCAAAATTAAAATTACTTTGAATTAAATTAATTGAACCACTGCCATGTTCAACACAAAACTTACCAACTTCATATAATACACTATCTGGTTCAAAAGCGTCTTTACCGAAAGTCATACTACTTTCTTTAGAACCATCAATTTGTTTTTGTAAATCTTGATGAGTGAAAATATAGTCTGGTTTAGCTTCTTTACGAATGAAATCACAAACATCATTAATTTCATCATCAGAAATAAAGGCACCTTGAACACGCTCTGGGGCATCATTGTCTTTAATTAACATATCACCTTTACCAAGTAAAGTTTCGGCACCAGCTTCATCTAAAATAGTATTACTATCGACAAATGAAGAAACTCTAAAAGCAATTCTAGATGGAATATTGGCTTTAATATTACCACTAACAACTTGCACACTTGGACGTTGAGTCGCTACGATTAAATGAATACCCGCAGCTCTTGCTTTTTGAGTAATACGTTTAATTGAATCTTCCACATCGCTTGAACATGTCATCATTAAATCTGCAAGTTCATCAATAATAATTACAATATATGGCATTTTCTTTACCGTCTTATAACCATCAAAACTAGCCTTGCGGTTATAATCTTCAATATTTCTAACGCGCATACTACTTAACATATCATAACGTCTTTCCATTTCATCAACTGCCCATTTAAGGCCAAACGAAGCCATTTCTGGGTCAGTGATAACTGGCGTTACTAAATGTGGTAACTCTTCATAAAAAGAAAGCTCTACTTTCTTAGGATCAACTAAAATAAGTTTCAAATCATCTGGTTTATTCTTAATTAAAAGGGAAATAAGCATTGTATTCATACATACTGATTTACCACTTTTTGTAGCGCCGGCAACTAAACAGTGTGGCATATCATCAATTGCTTTACGAATAACTTCACCATCAATATTTTTACCAAACGCAACTTTTAGTGGTCTATTATCATTAACAAAATCTTCATCTACTAAATCACCAAAATAAACCATTTCAGTCTTTTCATTTGGCACTTCTATACCAACTGTTTTCTTACCAGGAATAGGCGCTAAAATACGAATAGATTTAGCTCCTAAACCCATTTGGAAGTTTTCATATAATTGCGATACTTTGTTTACTTTTACCCCTGATTGTAACATAATTTCATAGCGGGTAAAAGCTGGACCTTTAGTATAATTTACTACTTCACCATCAACATCAAAGTCAGTTAAAATTTGATTAATTGTTTCTTTCTTTTCAATTAACCATTGTGGAACTTCATCACTAACATTATCTTGATGTTTAAAAATAGAAAGTGGTGGCAATTTATAATCACTATAATCAGGACCTAGTTCTACAACATTATGTTCTTCTTCTACAGTTTCATTAAAATCTTCATTTTTGTAGTTTTCTACTTTTTCTTCTTTCTTAACTACATCAGGTTCTTCATTTTCTTCATCATCGTCAAAATTAAAGTTTAAGTTTAAAGAAGGTCTTACAATATTATCTTTAACTTCTCTTCTAAAAATACCAGAAACATGAGGTTTAACTTCTTCTTTTACTTTCTCTTCTTCTATAACTTTCAGTTCTTCTTTAATTTCATCTTTATCTTCTTTATATTGAACACCTAAAGATTCTTTACGTTTATCTTCATTTAAAATTTGAAAATCATAATATTTAGTACCGTATTTTTTAATTAATTCTTCTTCTGATACTCGCTTTTTATCTTCTTCTCTAAAAGAATCATAAGCTAAATCAATATTAATCTTACCTTTAGTATCAGGAACAACGATAGTATCTTTAACTCTCGTTCCAAAAAAAGGAGATGCCGCAACTGTTCGATTAAATTTAGGCTTTTCTTTTTTTAATCCATCATATTTAGAATCTATTTGGGGAATTTTAAACTTTTCTTGAAATACCACTTTTCGATTATTCTTCATTTAAATCCTCTCCTTCTTCCATTTCATTTTCAATTTCTTTAATTTCATCTTCACTTATTGAATTTATATTACTTTCTTCTAAAAACACCTTTTTAGAATATACTTTATAAACTTCTTCACCAACAATACTAATAACAACTAAGGCTAATTTATTAATAACAATATTCATTGAAACATTTACAACTAATTTTTTAGCCCACCAAAAAGGATTAATTAAATTAATTACCTTTTTAGCACTATTTAAAGTTGATTTTATTTTATACTTTTTAGAAGTTTTTATAATAGGATTATCTAAAACTTTCCCTTTAGTTTCAGTTAAACTTAAAATAGTTGATGCTTTAAGACCTCTTAACATTCTTAAACCTTTATGATCTAATAGTTCATCTATTCTCTTACTAATATAATTCAATAACATTAAAATTTCATCTATTGATAATTCTAAAAGTGGATGTTTACTATCTGGAAAAAAATCACTTGCAGTATCAATAATTAACTTCTTAGTAAGTCTATAACAAACATTAAGACCTTCATAACCTTTCTTATTGGCATTTTTAAAAGCTAATTTTGTCATATTAATTCTTTCAAGCATACTTTCTTTTGTAATAGTTACATCGCTTTTTACAATCTTACTATTCTTTTTAAAAGATACTAAAACCTGAATTAAATAAATTAAGAATAATAATGATATGCCAACAACCATACCACCCAAGAAACCAAACAAAAGGGACCAATCAAATTTTATAATTGATAACATGAGATTAGGCATATTGACCTCCATCTTTTAATTATAGCATTTTAAACAACTATTTTAAATATCTAGACTATATTTAACTAAATTAAGAGTAGAAACTAAGTTACTTACCATCTTAACTTCATTTATAAAATCAATCAAATCATTAATTGTTACTTTTTTAACTAAGCCATATTTATAGCGATTTTTATAATCATTTATCGCTATATACAATTTATTATCTTTAAATAACAAATTAATTTGAGCATCATAATATAAAGAATAATCACTTAAACCTTTAATAAAGATTGGCTCTAATATTTTAAAACAATTAAGATTATCATCAGCATAAATATTGTAATTGTCATTTAAATAACTAGATTCTAAACTAAGTTTTTCCTTAAATAAACCCTTATTAAAAAGAACTTTAGTTTTCTTATGTTCGATTAACAGATTAGTTTCTATACTTTTTTGTAAATCAAAAATCACAATTCTTCCTTGTTTAGTCTTCATTTTATCAAGACTAACATATTCATAATAAGATGATTTAAAAGAAAGTCCCTTAACTTTACCTTCATAATACATACCTGGTTCTACTTCTTTATATTTAGAAAAAATCTTTAAATCTTTAATACTTTGTTTAGTAATAGTTTTATTATAATTAAAATTTAATTCATCATAATAATCAGCTTTAAAATAATTAATTAAACTCATAAAATAATAAGCTTTATATTTATTAATCGCTCTAATAAATAAATAAGAAAAGAAACCAGCTAATCCCATACTTAAAAAACCAAAAATAACAAATAAATAAGCTATATCGCCAAATAAAATTAAGCCAATTAAAACTAAAACAAAAAAAGAAACGTAAAAAATAGACATTAAAATTATACATAAAACAAAATTTATAAGCATAGCTCTTCTTTTTTGATTTAAAAATGGTATATAATCTTCTAAATTATTAAATTTAGGAATATTTAAACTTTTCATATTATCAGTCCTTTAATTTATTTTAACTTATAAAAAACAAAACTACAATAAATATTCTTTACTAAATATTAAAACTATGCTATAAATAAATTAATAGGAGGGTTAAAATGAACATTGCCTTTATCGATTTACAAAATACATTAACCTCCGATGATCTTACTTTATCTAAACAGGTCCTTAATGATTTTAAAAAGATTGAAGTAAATTACAAAATTGTTCTTTCTAGCAGTGCTTATCCATCAGAAATTAAAACCTTTTTAAAAAAATATAATTTAGATTGGGATTTTATAGCAGCTAGTGGAGCAGTATCATCACTAGGTGACAACTTAAATTTTAAAATTAAACCAACAATACTTAAAGAAGCCAAAGATGACATTCTTTTCTTTTTCTATGAAAAAAATGATGTTGTCTATATTTATAATTATATGGAAAGGATTAAAAATCTCTACCCTAAAAATGATAAACAAGAATTTATTGATTTAGATAATTTTAATAATGATACATATAATCAACTATATATTTGTTTAAAAACGCCTTATTTTCTTAAAGTTAAAGATAATTTTAAAGCTTTAGGTATTACTTCACAAGTAATAATTAATGATAGTAATATCACTTTAGTAAGATTAAAACCTATCTTAGCCAATAAAGGCTATTTTGTAAAGAAATTTTTAGAACATTACCAAATAGATTTCAATAAAAGCATTTGTTTTGGTGATAGTGTTGATGACATTGATTTATTTAAAGAAGTTAATATTAAAGTAGCCGTAGAAAATGCCATCCCTGAATTAAAAGAGATGGCAGATTATATCGTAAAAAATGCTCGTGAAAATGGTGTGGCTGATTTTTTATTAACCTTCGATGACCCCAGCACTCTTTAATAAAAATATAGCATTGGTAGATTCAGATCTACCTTTTTTTATTTTATAATCAAAACTAATTTCTTGGTAATTATTTTGATAAAGTTCACTGAAATGATAATTTAAAATACCATCTACATCACACAATTCAAAATCATGTGTACTTATTAAAAACTTAATATTTAATTCTTCTAATTTTTTAATAAGCATTTTAGCCCCATATATTCTATCTAAGGTATTAGTACCTTTAAATATTTCATCAATAAAACAAATTTTAGGTAAATTAGTATCTGTTTTTAACATGCATCTAATCTTTTTGATTTCTTGATAAAAGGTTGAAATACCTTCTTTTAATTCATCTTTTATTCTTAAAGATGAAAATACTTCTATCTTAGGTGATAAAAATTCATCTGCAAAGACAAAAGATGATGACATCGCTAAAATTAAATTAATGATCATTGTTCTTAAGAAAGTAGTCTTACCACTCATGTTAGAACCAGTTAAAATAACGCCTTTTTCATAAGTAAAATCATTTTTAACACAATCTTTTATTAATGGATTATAAATGCCTTTAAAACTAATTTCTTTACTTTCTTTAGCTTCTATACCATCATAATCAGTTTTAATATTAGCAATACTAATTATATATTCTAAATCACCAATTACTTCTAAAGTTTGTTTAAGATCAGAATTAGTTTTAAGAATTAAATTAAATATTGTTTGAAAGATAGCTTCAAAACAAATTAAACCATTTAAAACTAATTTAAAGATAATATTGTTTTTAAAAGAATTAACTTGCCATAAAAATTCAATCTTTTTAAAATATTTTGCCTTTCCTTTTAAATTATTACTACTAAAACAATCATCAACGTAACTTAAATCTAATTTCGCTAAATCATTTAATAATTCACCATAATTACTAATTGATAAATACATACTAGTGGAATCAACACTATTTAATTCATCTTTGTAAAACGTACTATAATAAAGATTTAAAATAAAAATTATAACTAAACTATATAATGGAATAATTTTTAAACAAGCTAAAACAATTAAAATAATATCAATCATATATAAGAAAATTAAGCCAAGATTTAATTTTTTCTTAGGTTGATATTTTCTGTTTAAATTAGCGGCATAAGCTTCAAAATCATTTTCATTCTTCTTAATATTTAGTTTCATTATTAGAGCTTCTATTTTAATTAAATCATCATGTAAAATAATAGAATTAGCTTTAGTTGTTAGGTCATTTAGATTAGTTGGATTGACGTTTTCTTTTAAAGCTTTGCTAAGTTTTAAACGACCATTTACACTTTTGCATGAAGACATTAATTGATATAAAGAATGTTCACCAAATAAATCAATATCTTCAATTAAATATTTTTCTCTTTCATTATTAGGATTACTTAAATCTTCACCTTTGTCAAAAAAAAGCTTGTTATTAGTTAAATTACCTTTTTGTCTTTCTTCATGTTTTAAGTATGAAGTTAAAATATTTTTTAAATAAATATTCTTTTTATAATATTTATTTGTAAAAATAATAAATGTTATACTTATTAAAAGAATAGCTATTAAAATATATAAATATGGATTTATACCTAAAGTAAAACTAGCTATTATTAATGCAATTATACCAATAAATAAAGAAACTCTTATCAAGGTAAAAAGATGTAATAATTTATCGTTACTAGCCTTTATTTTTAGATATTCTTCTTTTTTTGTTAAATCGAGCATAAGTTTTCACCTATTTAAAAATAAGACCGCCAAAAGCGGTCTTTATTTTATTATTTCTTAATTGGATCTAAATGCCAAATATCTTCGTTATATTGTTCCATTGTACGATCTGTTGTAAAGAAACCAGATTTCGCAACGTTAACAATTGACATTTTTAACCATTCTTGTTGGTTTTTATATAAAGCATTAGCGTTTTCATGAGCTTTTACATATGAATCAAAGTCTTTTAATACAAAATAATTATCATGATATAATAAATTATCTCTGATCATCTTAAATTCATCTGGATGAACTCTTTCAAAGAAACCATTAGTTAATTGATCTAATACTTCATGAATACGTGAGTCTTCTTCATAATATTTATATGGATTATAGCCACCTTCTTGGTATAAATTATTAACTTCATCAGCATTCATACCAAAGATAATAATATTATCATCACCAACTAAATCTTTAATTTCAACGTTAGCACCATCTAAAGTACCTAAAGTAACAGCACCATTCATCATAAATTTCATGTTGCCAGTACCAGAAGCTTCTTTTGAAGCAGTTGAAATTTGTTCAGAAATGTTAGCTGCTGGCATAATTGTTTCAGCATAAGTAACATTATAGTTAACAACAAATACCACTTTTAAATAACTATTAGTTTCATTATCATTATTAACTTTATCAGCAATTGTGTTAATTAATTTAATAATTTGTTTAGCTAATACATAGCCTGAAGCAGCCTTAGCACCAAAGATATATGATGTTGGATAGAAATTCTTACGGAATTCTACATCATTCTTTAAGCGATTATATAAATACATAATATGTAAGGCATTCATTAATTGACGTTTATATTCATGTAGACGTTTAACTTGAATATCAAAGATAGAATCAATATCTAAACTAACGCCTTGTGAATTATAAATTTTTTCGGCTAAAGCTTCTTTTCTCTTACGTTTCATCTTCGCAAAAGCTTGTTGAAGTTTTAAATCATCTTTATGTTCTAATAATAATTCTAAATCTTCCATATGATGTGGCCAGTTTTCACCACAATATTTATTTAAGATTTCAACTAATTCAGGATTTGATTGAATTAACCAACGACGGTGAGTAATACCGTTTGTCTTGTTATTAAATTTACCTGGATAATAATCATTGAAAGCTTTCATTTCAATATTCTTTAGAATTTCTGTATGTAAATGTGCAACCCCATTTACGCTAAATGAACCATGAATACATAATGCAGCCATATGAATAGTATTATCTTTAATAATAGCCATTTGTAAAGCTTCATATGAATTTTCACCATATTTTTGAGCCATTTCAACCATTAAACGACGATTAATTTCTTCGCAAATAGTATAAATTCTTGGTAATAAACGTTTAAATAAGTCAACTGGCCATTTTTCTAAAGCTTCCGCTAAAATTGTGTGGTTAGTATATGCACAACAATTCTTAACAATATTCCAAGCCTTTGTCCATTCAATGCCTTCTTCATCAACTAAAACGCGCATTAATTCAGGAATAATTAAAGCTGGGTGAGTATCATTAATATGGAAACATACTTTTTTATCTAAGTTAGTTACTGATTTAAACATTTCTTTATGTTTACGAATAGCACTCTTAACACCAGCACAAACAAAGAAATATTGTTGTTTCAAACGAAGAGTTTTACCTTCATATGTATCATCATTTGGATATAAATATGAAGAAATTTCTCTAATTTTACGATGATATTCAAAAGCGTCATCAGGATATGTTGAAGCTGGTTCAGCACTCCATAAACGTAAAGTATTTACAATATGATTATTATCGCCAATAATAGGTACATCATAAGGTACAGCTTTTACATATTCACAATCTTTATGAATAACTTGTAACTTACCATGGTCGGTATTCATTTCAATATAACCATAGAAAGGAATTTCTACTGCTTCACTATCTTTTCTAATTTCCCAAACGTTAATATCTTTTAACCAGCGATCGGGATGTTCAACTTGGTAACCATTTTTAATACCTTGTTCAAAGAAACCATAACGATATCTAATACAATTACCATGAACAGGTAAAGCTAAAGAGGCAACTGAATCCATGAAACAAGCAGCTAAACGGCCTAAACCACCATTACCTAGACCGGCATCACTTTCTTGATGTTCTACTTCATTTAAGTCTAAACCTAATTCTGCAAATGCTTTTTTTACTAATGGATATAAACCAGCATTCATTAAGTTGTTAGTTATCATTCTACCCATTAAAAATTCCATTGAAAAATAATAAACTTGTCTAAGTTTTTCTTTTTTAATTAATTCTTGTGTACGTAACCAATCATTAGCTACATACATTCTTGTCATTTCACCTAAAACAACAAATTGTTGGTAAGGTGTAGAGTCTTTAAAGTCAATTGCATATTTATTTTCAACATTACTAATAAAAGTTTTTTTAAACGTTTCAACGTCCTTAAAACCTGTATAATTCATCTGTTAATCCTTCCTTTTTACAAAAAATAACCTTTATTATTATAACTTATTTTTCTTCTTTTTCAACATTTTGTTTGCGATTTGGCTTTTTTTTCATTTTTAAGACCGTCATTCCTAAAGGTGGAATTGTAATAGATACATAATGATCATAATTATGACGCTTGCCATCATAAAGTTTAATTGTTCCTTCATTAATTTGATTTGAACCACCATATTTAAAGGCATCACTATTTATAAGTTCTACATAACTATAATCACCAGGTACACCAATATCATAATTATGATATGTGTTAGGTGTACAGTTTAAAACTACTACTAAATGTTCCTTAAAATCACTAGAAAGACGTAAATATACGAAAATAGATTGATCAGCATTATCTACCATTATCCATTTAAAACCATCATAAGTGTAATCTAATTCTGATAAGGCTTTTTCTTTTAAATACATTTTATTAATATCTTTAATATATAGATTAGCACCTTGATGTTGCGGATAATCTAATAAATTCCAATCTAATCCTTTATAGAAAGCCCATTCAGAGAATGGTGCAAGTTCGCTACCCATGAAAGTTAATTTTTTACCAGGATGAGTAATTTGATACCCCATCAATAAACGGAAATTCGCAAATTTTTGCCAATAATCGCCAGGCATTTTATTTAATAAAGAACCTTTCATATGTACTACTTCATCATGTGAGAATGGTAATAGGAATTCTTCATTATAGAAATAAGCCATACTAAAAGTCATTTGATTATGATGATATTTACGATAAATAGGATCTAACTTAAAATATTTTAAGGTGTCATTCATCCAACCCATATCCCATTTATAATTGAAGCCTAAACCGCCAATATTAGTAGGTTTAGTAACATTTGCAAAATCAGATGAATCTTCAGCAATTAATAAAACTCTATCATCCTCTTTAAAAATATGGTTTGATAGGCCTCTTACGAAATCACAAGCACCTTCATTAACACCTCTGTTTTTATTACCTAACCAATAAATAATATTAGAAACGGCGTCTACTCTAAAGCCATCAACATGATATTTTTTCATAAAGAATAAAGCATTAGAGTATAAGAAACTACGAACTAAGCCTTTACCTAAATCTAAGTTAGCAGTTCCCCATTCATAATTTTCGCGATCTTGTTCATTAGGATATTCATATAATGGCGTACCATCAAACATATAAAGACCATGCGCATCTTTACAAATATGACCAGGGACCCAGTCAAAAATTACCCCAATATTAGCTTTATGTAATTCATCAATTAAATACATTAAATCATGTGGTGTACCATAACGAGAGTTAGCTGAATAATAACCAGTACCTTGATATCCCCAAGATGCATCTAATGGGAATTCATAAATCGGCATAATTTCTAAATGTGTATAGCTAAATTCTTTTAAATAAGGAACTAACATTTCCGCTATTTCTCTATAATTATAAAAGTCGTTAGGTCCTTCACCTTTTCTTTTCCAAGAGCCCATATGGAATTCATAAATATTCATAGGTTCTTGATAAGTCTTCTTATGATTGATTCGCCACTTAGAATCATGCCACTTATAACCTTCAATGTCATAAACAACACTATCTTTATTTGGTCTTAAACCAGAATAGAATGCATAAGGATCTACTTTATATAATACTTGACCATCATAAGTATAAATTGCGTATTTATAACGTTGATTTAAATAATTACCTTCTAAATAAAGATAGAAAATACCACAATCATCAATCTTTTCCATGTGGTCTTGATAATCATTAAAGTAATTCCATTCACCCATTACACATACTTCTTTAGCATTAGGGGCGTGAACGACAAATTCACATCCTATAGGATTATTATTATCGTCATACACAACATGGCTTCCCATTACTTCATACATATCTAAAGCCAAACCTGAACCATAATAATAAAGAAAATTACTGTCTATTTTATTTCTTACCATTGCAATACCTCCGCAAAGCGCTTTTACTAGCATTATTATAGCAAACAAGAGCTTAAATTAAAAGCTATTTTTAACCAAAATAAAAAAAGTTAAGATAAAAAATCCTAACTTTAATTTAAAAGTTCTTTTATTAAATTATAATCATAACCTTTACGTAAAAAATGACTAATTGTTTTATTAAGATCACCATTTTTAGAATCTTTATATTTTAAAATAGTTTGTTTTAATTTAGCTTTATCAACTACATATAAAGCTAACAATTCATTAATGATTTCTTCATCAATACCTTTTTCTTTTAATTTATATTTAATCACTAATTTACTTTCATTTTTATGCATTAAGTTTTCTAAATAACTTTTAGCGTATCTATAATCATCTAATAAATGTTCTTCTTTTAATCTTTCAATAATATCTTCTAATTTTAAAACATCTTTATACTTGTTTTTAACTTCTTTTATTGTCTTCGGATATTTAATTAAATAATTCTTAATTTTTAAATAATCAGAAAGCATCTGATCAGCTTCTAAAATTTCATTTAAATCTAAGACTTCTTTAGAAACAACTAAACGATATTTTAAAACTGTTTCAATATTTAATTCATATGTTTCATCATTAATAGTAACTTTATATAAATCTTTTTTTAAAGGTATTAATTTTTTAACTACTTTGTTTTGGATTGCGCTCATATTCCCCAAAAACCTCTTTTGTTGAAGCATAGAAAGTAAAGGCCTCGTGATCAACATTCTTAATTGCTTCTCCTAGACGATAACTTTCATTTTTATTCATTACACAAATAAGCATAACCTTATTTTCATTAGTGTAACCACCTCTAACATCACATTCTGTTACCCCTCTACCAATTAAATTAAAGATTAACTCTTTAACTTCCAAAGGCTTAGAAGTAATGATATAAGCAGTTCTTTTACTACGGGCATTTAAAGTTATCACATCAATTAAATAGGCAATTAAATAAACTGATATAATACCATAAATAGCCATTTCAAAATTATAACTTACGCCATTTACAAAATTAAAGCCACCAATAATAACAATAATCCAATCAGTTGAATACATGGCAATTGAATAAGGAACATGTAAATATTTAGATAAACTCTTTTGAATTACATCTAAACCACCTGTTGAGCCATTGTTTTTTAAACAAATGCCGATTCCTAAACCAGATAATAAAGAAGCCATTAGTAAGGCTATTAACTCTTTATTTTGCACAGTTTTTAAAATAAAATCTTGTTCAAAAAAATGTTCAAATATAAAGATGAAAGTAGGAGCTAAAATTGAAGCAACTATTGTTTTAAAAAAGAAATCTTTACCAATTAATATTAAACCTAGTAATAAACATATACCTTCTGCAATATATAAGAAAGTCGATTGACTCATATTGATTTTATCTAGAAACGGTCCCAAGATAATTGATATGCCAGTTACCCCACCAGCAACTAAATTAATGGGACTATAGAAAAAATAATAACCTATATCTAATAATAAGACCCCTAAGGCAATAAATAAAAATTGCTTAATTTTTTTCAAAACTACTTCTTTATTCATTTTTAAGGCTCCTTTCATATTTTAAATAAGCTAAAATAAAGCCTTCAATATTGCCATCCATAACTTGATTTACATTGTTGGTCTCAAAATTAGTACGATGATCCTTTACTAAAGTATACGGGCAAAAAATGTAAGATCTTATTTGTGAACCAAAATCAATTCCACTTTTCTTACCTTGTAACTTCAACAACTCATTTTCTCTTTTTTCTATTTCTAATTCTACTAATTTTGATTTTAAAATTTTAAAAGCCACTTCTTTATTCTTTAATTGGCTACGTTCATTTTGACAAGTAACTACAATATTAGTAGGTAAATGGGTAAGTCTTACAGCTGAATCCGTTGTGTTTACGCTTTGGCCACCAGCACCACTACTATGATAAACATCAATACGCACATCTTCATCCTTAATTTTAATGTCGTCGGTTTGTTCGATAACTGGAGTAACCATACAAGATGTAAAAGAAGTGTGTCTACGTGAACCACTATCAAAAGGTGATATTCTAACTAAACGATGAACTCCCCTTTCACTTTTGAGCATTCCATAAGCGTAAGGGCCTTTAATCATAATGGAAACTGACTTAATACCAGCTTCTTCACCAGCTAAATATTCAGTAACAATAACTTTATATCCTTTCATATCAGCATATCTTAAATACATTCGATATAGCATTAAAGCCCAGTCCATTGACTCTGTGCCACCAGCGCCAGGATGTAGTTCTAAAATTGCGTCATTATAATCATACTTATCGCTTAATAAAGCCTTTTTCTCTGCTTGTTCGAAAAGAGAATCTAATTTTAAAACATCTTCATCTAACATATTTAAATCTTCATCTGAAGAAATAGATATAAGTTCATTTAAAGCTTCATAATTATCATTTAATTCATTATATAAATTTATGTCTTCTCTAATTAAATTAGCTTGACTAATAATATTGGTCGCTTCCTCTTGATTAGACCAAAAATCATCTTTATTAATCTTAACTTCTAATTCTTTAAGTAAAATTTCTTTATTAGAAATGTTTAAAGCAATTTTCAAATCATTTATTCTATTATTAAAAGAGGTTAAATATTTATTCAATAAATAACGTTCCATAAAGTACCTCCTGTAATATTTAAAATTTAAAATATATTCTAACGCTAACATTAAAATTATACTATATTTTTATAAAGATAGCACGTATATTTTTTTAAAATCAAATAAAATATCACTTTTAAAATTTAGGTGGATTTCCACCTTTTTTTGGTAATTTTAAATTAAAAATGTTATTTATAAATCTAAGCTGTTTTCATTCAATAAAAATTCTTTGACAACGTCTTATATTATCAAATTATAATATAAGTATAATGTCACATCTGATAAATACTTTCTATAAAAAAAGAATGTCAACATATTATCTATGTCAACATTTCTTTATTTTATTCGTTTTTACCACAACAATTTTTATATTTCTTACCCGAACCGCAAGGACATGGATCATTACGGCCAACCTTAGGTTTATTTACTTTTGGTTTAGCTTTTAATGTATCTTCAACATTTTGATTAGTGCTTATATTTTTAGTGTTATCTTCACGTTCAATATTTTGTCTAATTTGAACATGACATAAATATCTTAACACTTCTCTTCTAATCTTATCCATCATTTCTTCAAACATTTGATAGCCACGTTGTTGATAAATTTGTAGTGGGTTTTGTTGAGCGTAAGAATTGAAACCTATACCTTGACGTAAACCATCCATTTTATCAATATGTGAGGTCCAATTTTGATCTAAAATACGAAGCACAATCGCTTTCAACACTTCTTGGAAGACATTATCTGGACACATTTCTTTCTTTTCATTAACAATATTTAAGAATATATCATTTAAATATTCAATAATTTGTTCTTCATCACGAGTTTTAAGTTCTTCAACATTAACACGATTAGGCCCAAAATATTGAGTGTTAAAATCATTTGCGATGGCATTATCATCAATATCATATTTATTTTGTGAAACTTGTGTTAAATGACTACCAACAATAGAAACAATAGCTTCTTTAGCCATTCTTAAAGTCGCATCTTCAATAGATTGTTCAGTTAAAACTTCAGTTCTTTGGCTATAGAATGTTTCTCTTTGTTTACGAATAACATCATCATATTTTAAGACATTCTTTCTTGCATCATAGTTATTGCCTTCGATTCTTTGTTGCGCAGAAGTCACCATCTTTGTAAACATCTTAGATTCAATTGGTTTTGACATATCACCTGAACCATTTAATCTAATAACCCAAGCTAAACGATTTTTAAATGTATCGCCACCAAAACGAACTAATAGATTATCTTCAGCGGAAATAAAGAATTGTGATACACCTGGGTCACCTTGACGGCCACTACGACCACGAAGCTGATTATCAATACGTCTAGATTCATGACGTTCAGTACCTAATACGCATAAACCGCCTAGTTCTTTTACACCTTCACCAAGTTTAATATCGGTACCACGACCAGCCATATTAGTAGAAATTGTAATTTGGCCTTTTTGACCAGCTAACGCTACAATTTCTGCTTCTCTAGCGTTGTTTTTAGCGTTTAGCACTTCGTGAGCCAGATGTTCCTTTTGCAGCATATGAGAAACTAATTCTGAAGTTTCAACATCAGCTGTACCTACTAAAATAGGCTGTCCTAATTCATGACGACGTTTAATTTCTTCTACTAAAGCATTAAACTTAGCTTCTTTAGTATAGAATAATAAATCTGGTTTATCATCTCTTATAACTGGACGATTAGTAGGAACTTCTACTACATACATGTTATAAATATCTCTAAATTCTTCTTCTTCTGTTTTAGCTGTACCAGTCATACCAGATAACTTTTTATACATTCTAAAATAATTTTGATAAGTAATGGTCGCAACCGTAATTGTTTCTTTTTTAATTTCTACATTTTCCTTAGCTTCAATAGCTTGATGTAAACCTTCGCTATATTGACGGCCTTTTAAAATACGGCCTGTAAAAGAATCAACGATTAAAACTTCACCATCTTGGACAACGTATTCAACACCATTATGGAAAATATAGTTGGCTTTTAAAGCATTATTTATATGATGAACTAAAGTTACATATTTAATATCATAAAGGTTATTAACTCCGAAGAAACGTTCAGCTTTATTAATACCACTAGGTGTTAAAACGATTGTCTTTGTTTCCACATCTAATTCATAATCTTCATCTTTTAAGCGTTTAGCAAAAGTATCAGCTTGAATATAAGCCATAGACTTATCCATTGCACCACCGCTAATAATAAGTGGTGTACGGGCTTCATCAATTAAAATAGAGTCAACCTCATCAATAATAGCATAATTTAAAGGACGTTGAACCATTTGTTCCTTATATGCAACCATATGATCACGTAAATAGTCAAAACCAAGTTCACTATTAGTTGAATATAAGATATCACATAAATAAGCTTGTTTCTTTTCTTCACGTGAAATTTCTCTTAAATTTAGACCAACAGTTAAACCTAAGAAACGATAGATTTCCCCAATTTCACCATTTGTTTCTCTTTGTGCTAAATATTCATTTACAGTAACAATATGAACACCATCACCTGTTAAAGCATTTAAATAAGCTGGAAAAACTGCAGTTAAAGTTTTACCTTCACCAGTTTTCATTTCAGCAATGTTACCACCATGAATAGCTACAGCCCCCGCCAATTGCACTGGATAAGCTTTTAAACCAGTAACTCTATAAGCAGCTTCTCTACAAACTGCATAAGCTTCAACAATAATATCATCTAATGTTTTACCATTTTGTAATTCGTTTTTTAAATAAGGAGTTTTAGCTTTTAATTCCTCATCACTTAATTTTTCAATTGATGGTTCTAAAGCTAAAATCTTTTCAACAATTTTATTGCAACGTTTTAGTTCTTTATAACCAGAATCAAATATTTTTTTAAATACGCTCATCAATATCACCTTTTTAAATTTCTTTATACATTAGCAGGAATACCTTAACCTTTCTAACATATTCTACCTATTAAGCTTCTTTTCTAAGGTTTGCCATTCGAACCGAGGCTAATTTTAATGACATAACTCGTCATATGGGTCAAGATATCTAAATCTTTTCTATTTTATAATAATAAGGCTTTTATTTCAATAAAAAAGGCTAATTAATTACCTTTTTTTAATAGTAATTTTAGCCTAGCTTCTAAATCAGCTATTTTTATACTTTCATAAGGAATATTACATTTTTCATCTTTAATTAAGAAATCTTCAATCATTAAGGTTTTAACACCTAATTTACCTATTTGCATCAAATCTTCAAATTCATTATTACCAACCATTAAAACTTCATCTTTATTAAGTTTAAATTTATTAATAACTTCTAAATAATAATTAGAATTACCTTTAGTATAATGTGAATTTTCATAACTAGATATATATTTAAAATAATCCTCTTTCAAACCAACAAACCCCATACGATTAATAACCGCGATTTTTGGGAAAATAGGATTAGTCATTAAATATGCATCAATATTACTTTCTTTTAAAAAATTAAATAAATTATCATATTGAATGCTTGTTTTAATTGCTTTTTCTAAATTTAAATATGTAGAATTATAAAAAGGAATAAAATCATTTGATGTAAAGTTCTTATCAAGAATTTTATTAAATATATTCATGAAAACTTCTTCATTAGTTTTAGTACCATCATTTTGATACATAGCTTCCATCCCTTTATATAAAGCTTTAACTACTAATTCTTTATCAAACCCATATTTAGCTAAATATAAAGAAATTTCTTTTAAATAATGATAAGTAAATTCATTTTCATCAATGGGTAGTAATGTTCCATCTAAATCAAAAAATATATATTTAATCATAAAATTCCTTTCTCTCTTAAAAAAAACCAGCCGAAGCTGGCTTTTATTATTTATTATTAGTTTCGATGACTGCGTAATCACCATCATCACGTAAATAAATTACATTAGTTTTATGAGTTTGTTTATCTAAGTAAATAAAGAAATCATGACCTAATAATTCCATTTGATCAATTGCTTCTTCTTTACTCATTGGTTCAAGATCAATTGATTTTTGTCTTGTAAGTTTACGTTCTAAAGAAGTTTCTTCTTCTAATTTAGCCGCAACTTCTTTTACAGCTTCTTTAGCCATTTTATTTTTAAACTTTGTCTTATATTTTCTTACTTGCCCTAAAAGTTTATCAATAGCCTTATCAATTGCTGCATAAACGTCTACTTCTTGAACTTCCGCTCTTAAGATAGCTTCCTTTGCATTTACGGTGATTTCAACCTTGTGATACTTTGGATATACCTTTAAAACAACTCTGGCAATAATATCATCACTAGTATCTAAGAAATTTTCTAATTTAGCTAATTTCTTAGCGGCATAATCTTCATTCGCCTTTGATGGGGTAAATCCGTTTTTACCTACTACTTCAACTTTTAACATAATTGATTCACTCCTTTAAAAACATGTAGTAAAATTTAGGGTTTCCTAGTCTACACATTTGACACAAGCCATTTATAGGCAAGTATCAGAATTATTAAAATGGCTTGTATCTTCTACTTGTATTCTAGCATATGTAAAATAATTTTTCAATTGCTTTAGGCTATTTTATCCATTTAAATTATAAACTAATAAATAAATGTCTTTATCTAACAACTTAGCAAGCATATTATATAAGTAAAGTTCACTTTCTTTAAAAGTATCTTTAAAAATAAAATTAAGTTTTCTTTTTATTAAATTAGTTGTAACTAAGCCATACTCATAACTAAAAGCTTCTCTTTCAAAACCAAACATTTCATCATAAAGATAATAGACTCTTAGAACATGTAAATTGTCTAAAGGTAGTTCTAAAAATTTAAATTCTAAAGGATGCTTTTGTTTACAACAAGGACATAAATAAACAATTTTATTTTTAAAAAGTTCTAAAAAACTTCTTTCTACTTTAAAAAAATTATGACAACAACGACAAATCATATAGCCTCTAATAATATACTAATTAAATTTCTACTTTCATAACTAAGTGGTTCATTAGGAAAATATAAAATCATTCTAATTATATAAGTTATAAAAAAAGTTAATAAAAACAAAATTAACACATATTTATTACAAAACCACTTCTTAACAAACTTGATTGGTTCTAAAAACAAAACCAATAGTGCAACAATAACTAAAATCCATAAAGGATGGTAATAAAAACTAGTCTCAAAATTAAAAGTTAAAATTGCTAAAAAAGCTCTTGTCATTCCACAAGTCGGGCATGGTAATCCACAAACCATCTTAAAAAGACAATTTGTATATTTATCAATCCATAATAATGATACTAATACATAGGCTAAAAATGGTAAAATAATAAACCAAGTCCTTTTAACAAATATCTTTATTAATCTAATCATTTTCTAATATAGCCTTTATATCATTTACTATTTTTCTAACTTCTAAATTAGTTGAAGGTATATAAATATAACATTGGTTATTAACTTCTCCATAATATATATTAGTCATAAATACCCCATTTAGTTTAATAATTTTATTAATTATTAAATCATTTTTTTCACCATATAAATAATAATTAGGTAATTGTTCTATTTTCTTAGCTTCAAGTTTATTGTTTTCAAATGGCAAGATAAAAAGACTATCTTTATTAGTTGTTGTAAAACTAATTAAAATACCTTTATGAGCTAACTCATTAATAAATTTGTTAACATTATTTTTGTTAATAATTTTTAATTTATAAGTAGTTGCTTCTAAAACCATAAATTTATTTAAATATTCTTTAGAATTACTAAATTCAACTTTAGAATAGTTAGTAAAAAACACTTCTTTAATTGCATCATCTAATTTAAAAACTTCTTTTTTTTCTTCCAAATCTTTACTGTTTATATAAGCTAATATTAAAATTAAAATACCAATTAAAGACATTATTATTGCATAAATATAACCATCATCTTTAATTAAAAGCCATAGTACTAAACCAACAATTATAAAAATAGGCGCTATTATTAAATATATATAACTTTTTTTCATCTCATCACCTAATAAAAAAGTGAGGACTAAGCCTCACTAAAATTCAATCTTAACATCTTCTTGTTTAGAAGTAGGAGCTTCATAATATTCTTTTTTAGAATACCTATTAGAAGCAATTAAACTATTTGGAAAAACTAAAATAGCTTTATTATAACGGCTAACATTTTGATTGTAATTTGAACGAGCAGCTTGCAAATTTTCTTCCACACTAGCTATTTCTTTTTGTAAATTAATAAAGAGTTCATCAGCTTTTAAATTAGGGTAGCTTTCAACTACTACATTCAATGTTTTAAAAGCATCATCAATAGCTTTTTCAAAAGTCATTTTTTCTTTAATTGAAGAATTAATACCAGGGTTTCTTAATTTAACTACCTCTTTTAAAGTATTAATTTCATGCTTAGCATAGCCCTTAACTACATCTACTAATTTAGTTAATTCATCATAACGTTTAGTTAAATAAACATCGATTCTAGATAAACTATTATCAATATCTTCTAACATTTTTATAAATTTATTACGAGTACTAATAATCCATAAAATAACTGTTAAAATCACAAGCACCAAAACCACTACAACTATTATCCCAATAACTAAACCAACATTAACACTTAACATTTTAACCGACCTTTCTATATAATAAGTATAGCATAAGCCAAGAAAAAATTAAATATTATTTTAAAAGTGATTTAAATACTTCCACTTTATCTAAACGTTCCCATGTAAAATCTTTATCATCACGACCAAAATGGCCATAACAAGCAGTTTTCTTATAAATAGGGCGTTTTAAATCTAAAGTTTCAATAATAGCTTTTGGTGTTAAATTGAAATTGTTAATAACAGCATCAGCAATAATTTCATCTTTAACTTTACCAGTATTAAAAGTATTAACATTAACAGAAATAGGTTTAGCAATACCAATACCATAAGCTAACTGAACTTGACACTTTTTACAAATGCCAGAAGCAACTATATTTTTCGCAATATAACGAGCCATATAAGAAGCACTACGATCTACTTTTGATGGATCTTTACCACTAAAAGCGCCACCGCCATGACTAGCAGCACCACCATAAGTATCAACAATAATCTTACGACCTGTTAAACCACTATCGGCTGCTGGACCACCTAGCACAAAACGACCAGTTGGATTAAAATAAAATTTAGTTTCATCATCAATTAAGTTGGCTGGTACTACTTTATCAACAACTTCTTTTCTAACTTCTTCTTTTAATAAATCTAAATCAATATCAGGATCATGTTGAGATGAAATTAAAATAGTATCAATTCTTGTAATATTATCAAATTCATCATATTCAACAGTAACTTGTGTCTTACCATCTGGTCTTAAATGCTTAACAATCTTTTCTTTACGAACTTCCGAAAGTCTATAAGCTAGTTTTTGTGCTAAAGTAATCGCAAGTGGCATATATTCTTTAGTTTCATCTGTCGCATAACCAAACATAATGCCTTGGTCACCGGCTCCTTGTTCATGATCACTAGTTTCATCAACCCCCATCGCAATATCTGGTGATTGCGGATCAATGGCACATAATACCGCTAAATTATCGGCATCAAAGCCAAACTTACCTCTTGTATAACCAATATTAGTAACTGTCTGTCTAACTATCTTTTGTACATCAACATAATGAGTTGTTGTAATCTCGCCTGCTACTAAAACCATCCCCGTTGTACATAAAGTTTCACAGGCAACTCTACCTTCTTTATCATTAGCTAAAACATCATCTAAAATCGCATCACTAATTTGATCGGCTATTTTATCTGGATGGCCTTCTGTTACGGCTTCACTTGTAAATAAATGACGCATTATAATACCTCCTCAATCGCTTTTGCTAGTTGGTCAGCACAGCTTGTTTGTTTCATTCCACAAAGATTACCTTTTAAAATAGTTTTAATTTCTATTAAGTCTTTACCTTCACATAATTTAGAAATAGCTTTTAAATTGCCATTACAACCACCTACAAAAGCTAAATTATAAATTTTTCCATTTTCATAATCGAAATCAATTTGTCTTGCACAAACACCTTTAGTCATATAAGTTTTATGATTCACAATCTTCTTCCTCCATAAAATTATCATACATATTTTTAAAATCTTCATTAAATTCAATAAAACGTTCAATTATATTATTATTAAAATATTCTTTATAAACATTACTTAAATATTCCATAGTTACTTTATGATTATAAGCTCTTTTATAACTTCTAATACTACGTAAAGAAACATACATATCCGCAAGCATTAAAATTTGCGACTTATCATCTGTAATACTTAGCTTCATATTTTCAGTAAAAGATTTATCATTACTACCTTCTAAATGCGCTCTAATAATTTCTTCTGTTTTTCTTTCTAATTCTATTCTTTCTAAAACTAAAGATGCCATCTTCGTTTCTTTAGATAATAATGATATATCCTTTACGGATTCATTAAAATCAAAATTACTATTAATATGAATATCAGAAAAACTAACTAAATCATTAATAAAGTTATTATCTTTAGCTAATAAAGACGCCAATTTTTTAGCTATATCTTTCACTAGGCCCAATTCTCTTAATTCTTCATTAGTTCTAACTTTAGGTGTTAAAGTCACCTTAAAGATTTTAGTAACTACATCTTTATATTCTGCTTCAATGGCCTTTCTTTTAATTAATTCTTTCTTTCTTTCATCTTGCATATATTTACTCATTGAAGCACTAACATATAACACTAACATAAAAGCTAATAAAATAAAGGTTCTAAGCAAAATATCTTTAAAAGCATCTGATTTAACAAAAGTCAAAAAATACTTTTCACCCTCAATACTAGCTTCACCAAATAAGATATTATAAGTGAGACTAAAATGAATAATTGTAATAATTAAAAAAGCCCATAAATAAACAGTTTTTAACATTTTTTTATCTTGATAAAATGAGCATATAACTAAGCTATAATAAAGTAACATATAACCAACTTCCCCAAAGGTATCTTTAGTGGGTCCTGTCTTTAATCTTGTATAAATTAAAATAGCTGTTAAGAACATATAAAAACAACACATATACATCGCAATTTGTTGTTTCAAAAGATTATCTTTATCTTTATAAATCATTTTCTTTAAAGTGTGGTTAACAAGTAAAGTAACCGGAATAAATAAAATAGTTAAAAACCAGTTTGACGGTTGACCAATAGAAACAATTGTAAAAATAAAAGTATAAACTAAGTTAGAAATAAAAATAATATTCTTAATAACAATATTTTTACGGCATAAAACAGCGGTGTCATTAGTGACATCAACATTTTTTTCAAAACCAAAAATATTATTATATAAAGTAGTATTTTTTAAACGATGTAAATTCAAAGTTGATGTCACTTCCCTTCTAATTGATAATTAAACTTTCTTTAAAGTACTTTTGACCATTTAAGAAACTTTTAACATCCATCATTTTTTTAGATTGGACTTTAATTACTAAAATGCTTATAGCATCTTTACCACATTTAATAACTAACTTCTTGTTAGTACTTAAAATAGTACCTGGTAAGGCATTACTATTATCTTCTACTACTTTAGATTCATATACTTTAAAAATTTCATTTTGAAAATTAAAATAAGCACCAGGTTCTAAACTTAAGCCTCTAATTTGATTAAAAACACTTCTTGCATCTTTATTAAAATCAATTAGCTCATCTTCTTTAGTTAAATTATAAGAGAAAGTCGCATCTTCTTCATTTTGAGGAGTGCCTTTTATAGTCCCATCAACAATAGATGGTAATGTTTCTAGTAACAAATCTCTGCCAATTAAACTTAATTTTTCAAATAAAGATGTATTATTATCTGAATCTAAAATTTTATATTCTCTTTTGGCATAAATCTTACCACTATCCATTTTATGAGCCATTTCCATAATAGTAATACCAGTTATTTCATCACCTTCAATTAGTGAACGTTGAATAGGGGCGCCCCCTCTTCTTTTTGGTAAGAGTGATCCATGAACATTTATTTTATATTTAAATTTATTTAAAATTAAAGATGGTATAAACATGCCATAAGCAGCAGTAATTAAAATATCAGCGCCGCAATTAATAATGTCAGAAGCAACTTCTTTTAAATTAGTTGGCGTAATTACCTTTAACCCTAATTCTAAAGCTTTTTGTTTAACTGGACTATAAACGACTTTCTTTTTAACTACTTGGTCAACTTTAGTCACAACTAAACAAATTTCATATTTTTCATTCAAAGCTTCTAAAATCGGGGTCGCAAAAGTTGGTGTGCCTAAAAAACATATTTTCATCTAACCACGTCCTATCTTCATTTCAACTTCTTTATCATTATATTCTTCATAAAATTTTCTTAATTCTAATATATTATAAGTATCTTTTAACTTTATGAATAAATTATAATTATAATAGTTGTTAACCTTAAAATATAAATCTTCTGTAGGCCCTAAAACAATGTAATCACCATTTAAGACTGTTTTTAATTCTAAAGCCTTGTTATAAGCTTTAAATTTATTTAAAGATTTAAAGCTAACTTTTATTATATTATAAAATGGCGGATTTTTCATTAATTTACGCTTATTAATTTCATCTTCATAAAAACTAACATAATCATGATTTAAACTAGCCTTTAAAGCTTTATTTAGAGGATTATAACTTTGCATAACTACAAGCCCTTCTTTAAAACGGCCAGCTCTACCAGAAGTTTGTTCCAAAAGCGTAAAAGCCACTTCACTTGCATCATAACTAGGATAGAAAAAAGCCATGTCAGCATTTAATATACCAACTAAAGTAAGTTCTTTAAAATCAAAACCTTTTGTTACAATTTCTGTTCCAATAATAATATCACATTCATGATTAACTATTTTTAAATAAGCTTCATTATAACTATTCTTTTTAGTCATAACGTCGCTATCCATTCTTAAAAGGCGAGCGTCTTTAAATAAAGCTTTAATTTCTTGTTCAATCTTTTCTGTTCCTAAACCAACATATCTTATTTTATTAGAATGACATTTAGGACAAATCTTTACATTGTCCATCTCATAATTACACTGATGACATTTTAAAGAATCATTATATTTATGATAAGTTAAAGGTAAATCACAATTAGGACATTTAATGATTTCGCCACAATTTCTACACATTACCGAAGTTGAAAAACCCCTTCTATTTAAAAATAGTAAAACTTGTTCATGTTTATTTAACCTATCATTAATAAGTTCTTGTAAATACCTTGAAAATATAGATTTATTGCCATCTTTAAGTTCTTTTCTTAAATCAACAATTTCAATCTTAGGAAGAGGTAAATTAGTCGCTCTTTTGTCTAATTTTAATAATTTATATTCATTATTTAAAGCTTTATAATAATCAGCAACTAAAGGTGTTGCTGAGGCCAAAAGTAAAGGTATATCATTCATCTTCGCTAATGTCTGAGCCACTTCTTTAACATCATAATAAGGACTGTTTTCTTGAATATAGGCTTTTGTATGTTCTTCATCAATAATGATAATGCCTAAATCTTCTGTTGGCATAAAGATAGCTGAACGAGCTCCAACAATAACTTTCGCTTTCTTTTCTTTAACTTTACGCCACTCATCATATTTTTCACCCATGCTAAGTCCTGAATGAATCATAATAACTTGATTATTAAAATAATTAACTAAAATGTTATATAATTGCGGAGTTAAGCTAATCTCTGGGACTAATAAAATACTCGTTTTACCTAATTTTAAACATTTTTCTATTAGTTTTAAATAAACTAAAGTTTTACCAGAAGCTGTAACTCCGTTTAATAAATAAGTATTATACTTATTTAAATCTACACTATTAACTACTTTTTGTTGGTCTTGATTTAATTCATTTTTAGAAACTTCAATATTAATATTTTGTAAATCTCTTTTAACTTCTTTATAAATTTTAATAATGGCTTCTTTAGAAACTAAAGTATTAACACTACTTGTAGAATAACCATTTTCTAAAATTAATTTAAGAGGTATTTCTTTATTAATTTCTTTTAAATAATCTAATAATTCTAAAGCTTTACCTCTAGTTTTAACATCTTTATTATATTTTAAATAAACTTCTTCTTTGATCTTTCCTCTTTGCTTAAAGTTTACATTTAAAGTTAAATTACCATTTAATATATTTTCACTTATTTCTTTATTAAATTTAGTATAAGTTTCATTATAAATAAAAGTTAATTTCCCTTTTAAATAATCTTTAAATTCTAAAGAAAGTTTACTTAAATCATTAATTCTATATTCTTTTTTATAGTCAAGTCTTAAAGCTTGCGGAATCATTAAATTTAAATTTTCAACTGTCTTTGTATAAAATAGCTCTTTCATCTTTAAGGCAAGTTCAATCTGAAAAGGTAATAATAAAGGTTCTAAATCAACAAGTTCAATAATTTCTTTTAAATTACCCTCATAATTAGTACTATTTGTTATTGAAATAACAATCCCACTAATTAGTCTTGGCCCAAAAGACACTTTAACTCGGGAACCAATTTTAATAAATGTCTCTAAATTTTTAGGAATAAGATAGCTAAAAGTTTGATCGACATTCTTATTATTCACATCTACAATGATATTAGCTATCAAAATATCCCTCCTTAAAATAAAGTTACATGTGAAGCTATTTTCTCATCAATCATCCTACTTCTTAAAAAAACCGGCATTAAAGCTTTAATTAATATAAAAAGTAAAACACTTTGCGGAATTAAATAAACTAAATTTTTTACTAGTGAAATTGAAATAAAATAAATAAAATATTGTTCAAAAGTCGTAAAACTATTAATAATTCCCCACCAAATTGTACCTAAAATACCATTAATTAATAAATTAACAAATATTCGACATATAAAAACTTTAGAAAAAGTTAACCTCGTTTTATAAAAAGAAATACCATATATAAAACCTGTTAACATTGAACTTAATGTATAACCAAAAAAATACGGATAAGCCGATGGAAAAATCAAAAATTCTAAACTATCAACTAAAAAGCCAATAATTATACCAGCATATGGACCATATAAAAGAGCTCCAATACCAAAAAATAAATAACTAAATGATAAACCTAAAGTCCCAAAGCCAGAAGGAATTGGAATTAGTTTGGCTAATAACATTAAGGCAATTATTAAAGAAATCATAACTAAGTTTTTAATCTTTTTTAATTCATTTCTAGCTAATTTATGGTAATTTAAGTGAAAAATAGTTTTAAAAATAGTTACATTATCATAAATGTCATCATGTTTAGTTCTAATAATAAATGGTAAACCAGCAAATAAAAAACAAGCACCACTTATTAAACTATATAAATAGTAATAATCTATTTTTAATAAATATAAAATGGTAAATAACAAGAAATAACCAATCAAAAATAGAAAAACACTACTAAAAATATTATTTATTATCTTCATTTTTAAACCATTCAACTAATAAACTAAACCAAGTTGAAACATAAGGAATAATATCTCTATCATCACGAGCAGTTTCTTTAGTTGCTAGTCCTAAGCCATGATGGCCAAGCGGATAAATAAAGCTAGCAAAATTAACTTTGTTTTTAGCATAAGCATTCATCAATTTCAAAGAATTTAAAACTGGTACTGATTCATCTGTTGAAGTCGCAAATAAAAATAATTTTGGTGAGTCTTTAGTTACTTCGTTTTCCATTGAAAAACGTCTTCTTAGCTCCTCATTATCATGACTACCAAGTAAATTTTTAAAAGAACCTTCGTGAATACATTCTAAACTACTACTTACAACCGGATAACCTAAAATTAAACCATTCCACTTATTTAAACCATAATAATTATAATGAAGACCAATTTCTAAAGCCAAATGACCACCAGCACTAAAACCTAAACCATACACTTTATTAAAATTAGTATAATCAAATGCTTTTAAAGCTGAAGCAATATTTAAAAATACATCAGGATAAGTTTTTAAATCTTCGCGATAATGGAAGACAATTGCGCTTTTACCAATCGCATTTATTTTTTCACCAATAACTTCCGCTTCCCGATTTGAAGTATGGGTATATCCACCACCTGGGAAAATAATAACTAAATCACTATTTTTGGTCTCTACAAATAATTTAGTGTAATAATTTTTACCATCATAATATACTTTTTCCATTTTACTCACCAATCACTTTTTCTATTCCTTTAATTTTCTTTAATAAATTTTCATTTTGACTAAAACTATAAGCTTCTTTAAATTTTATTAATAATTTTTTATAATAATTAATAAAAGTTTCGCTCTTTTCTCTTCTTAAAAAAGGACCAAACATTATATCAAGTTCATCAAGTTGCATCTTTCCAGGCGTAACTTTTAAAATTTCATAATATTTTCCTTTATCACAAATCATTTGTTCATCAACAATTTTAAAATTATGATTCATTAAAAATATTCTTAATTCATCAATATTACCTTGTGGTTCTAAAATTAAATCTTTATTTTTTAAAAGTTCGTAGCCACCTTTAATAATATCAATCATTAATAAAGAACCCATCCCACTAATTACTGCTAAATCAAAATCAATATTTAGCCCTACTAAGCCATTATTTAATATATAAGTAACATTTTCAAAACTAGCAAGTGTTCTTTTAGCTTGTGCTAAAGCACCCTCGCTAATATCAATGGCATAAGCTTTTTTTACACCATAAATAGTTAAAGCTTCTAAAATAGTATAGCCATGGTCAACCCCGATATCAACCAGGGTATGATAGCCTTTTGATTTAGAAGCAATAACTTTTATTCTTTTACTTATTTTACTCATGAGTCATAAAATCTTTTAATTTACGACTACGACTAGGATGTTTTAATTTACGTAACGCTTTAGATTGAATTTGTCTAATACGTTCTCTAGTAACTCCGAATTCTTTACCAACTTCTTCTAAAGTACGAGTTCTACCATCAACCAAGCCAAAACGAAGACGTAATACTCTTTCTTCACGATCAGTTAAAGTCGTTAAAGCGTGGTCAATTTCTTCTCTTAATTTCATTTTAGCTGAATAATCATACGGATCTAAAGCAGTAGGATCAGCTACGAAATCGCCAAGTGATGAATCTTCTTCCTCGCCTACTGGTGATTCTAATGAAATTGGTTCTTGGGCAATTTTTTGAATTTGTTGAACTTTTTCAACATCGATGCCCATTTCTTTAGCCACTTCTTCTGGACTTGGTTCTCTTGATAATTTTTGAACCAATTGACGTTGAATTCTCACTAATTTATTAATTGTTTCAACCATATGAACAGGAATTCTAATTGTACGAGCTTGGTCAGCTACCGCTCTTGTAATTGCTTGTCTAATCCACCAAGTGGCGTAAGTAGAAAATTTAAAGCCTTTAGAATAATCAAATTTATCGACAGCTTTAATTAAACCCATATTACCTTCTTGAATTAAATCTAAGAACTGTAAACCCCTACCTGTATATTTTTTGGCAATAGAAACAACTAATCTTAAGTTCGCATTAACTAATTTATTTTTAGCTTCTTTAGCCACTTCAACTTTCTTAATTAAGTCATCAACATCATGACCATCAAGTTTACCACTATCTAAAATGCGTTGAGCTTGATTACCAGCCACTACTTGTTTAGCTAAAATAGTTTCTGTATTAGCGTCAATTAAAGGAATTTTACCAATATCCTTTAAATACATTCTAACGGGATCATCTACTTTAATCGAAGGTGGTAAAACATCAAATTTTTCTACATCGATAGGCTCAACATCTTCTAAGGCAAAATCAGCTGGCATATCTTCTTCTTGAGCTAAATCAAATGAAGGAATAATTTCATAACCGGCATTAATGATTTCTTTTTCTAATTTATCAAATTCTTCAGAATCAGCGTCACAATATTTTAAAACATCTTCGGTTTTTACCCAACCATCATTTTTCTTAGCTAATTCTAATAATTCTTTTACTGATTGTTCAAAATCCATAATCATTTCCCTTTCTTATTTTTTCTTTCTTTGAACTTTTTTAACACAAGTTCTTTTTGAAGTTCAGCTGAAGTTGCTTTTTGAATGTTTTCTTGTAAAAGGTCTTGTTTTTTCTCATTTGCTTTTTGAATCATCCTTTTAAGACAACTATCTAAATCTTCATCGGTATACTTTATATTAGTATTTTCTAATTGCAAAGTGTTTTGATAATAATCATCAAATAGATTATTTTCATTTAATAGCTTAACAAATTCATCTTCTAAAAACTCTTGATGATGACTATAATATTCGTTTACTAATAAGACCCATAAGCGTTGATTTAATTCACAAAAAGCTAATAAACAATCATTTTTTTCTAAATAATTATCAATATATAGAGCTTTTTCTTTACTAATCTTTGCATATTCGAATAGTCTTAATTCATAAATAGTCTTTTCTTCTAACTTAGTTTTTTCGACGATTTTAATTTCTTCAATAGGTTTATAAGGAGTTGTCCTATTATAGTCATTAAGTAAAGCTTCATAACTAATATTTAATAAATTACTTAATTTTTTCAAATATTTTTCAACTAATAAAGCTGAATTAAAAGTTCTTAATTCCCTATAAATATCTTTTTTTAATTCTTCAACTTGAGTACTACTATTTAAATTAGCATTATTAGTATAAGTATCATAAATAAAATCAATGGCTTCTTTTAAATTACTATTAAAGTAACCTTTATATTTTACTGGCCCATTTAATTTTAAGAATTCATCACTATCTTTAGCACCATTTAAACGCATAACCAAAATATTCATATGTTCTTTTCTTAACATATTAATCGCTCTAAATGTAGCGTTTAAACCAGCTTTATCATTGTCATAAGCTATAATGACATTATTAGTATATTTTTTAATTTTTTTAATTTGATTGGTTGTTAATTCAGTACCCATTGAACAAATAGCTTCTTTTAAGCCAGCTCTATAAGATGCGATAACATCCATATAACCTTCATATAAAATAACTCTTTTATTTTGTTCAATAGATGACATTGCTTGATTTAAATTGTATAAAACATTACTTTTTTTAAAGATGAAAGTGTCAGTTGTGTTCATATATTTAGCCATTTTAGACTCTTTATATGTTCTACCAGAAAAGGCTACAACATTACCTACTTCATCTAAAATAGGGAACATTATTCTATCTATAAATACATCTTGATAAGAGTTGGAATTGCTCTTAACTAAGCCATTATCTATCATATCAAGTTCAAGATAACCAGCATCTTTTAAAAGACTATATAACTTATTATCTTCTTTAGGAGCTAAGCCAATTTTAAAGTCATTAATGACATCATCATTAAGCCCCCGTTCATGTAAATATTTAAGAGCAACCTTACCATCTTTCGTATTAAACAAATTAGCTTGATAGAATTTTAAAGCTAATTCATTCATGTCATAATATTTTTTATAAGTGAGTGAATTATCACTCTTTGTTGATAAATTTAAATTAACATTATTAATCTTAGCCAATTCTTTAACAGCATCCATAAAATCAATATGTTTAATGTCCATTAAAAATTGAATTGGCGAACCACCTTTATGACAAGAAAAACAATAGGCTAAATGTTTATCTTGACTAACACTAAAAGATGGTGTTTTTTCTTCATGAAAGGGACAAAGTCCTACATAACCAGAACCGGTTTTTTTAAGCTTAGTATAAGGTTCAACTAACTTAACCATATCGGTTTTTTCTATTAAGTTATTTATATCTTCCTTACTAAGCATAAGAACATCCCCTTAAAATTTAATCTTATCTAAAATATATGGAACAACTTCTTCCACTTTTAAAGTGATTTGGCTCATAGTATCACGATCACGAACAGTAACAACCCCGTTATTTAAGGTTTCATCATCAACAGTTATCGCAAAAGGTGTACCAATCGCATCACTACGACGATATCTTTTACCAATATTACCAGTTTCATCATAAGTTGTAGAGAAATAATTACTAAATAAATTAAATAATTCTTTCGCTTTTTCACTGTGATTTTTCTTAATTAAAGGTAAAACAACACATTTATAAGGAGCAACTGCTGGAATGAAGTGTAATACTATTCTACTATCTTTTTCTAAGTCTTCCTTATCATAAGCACTAAATAAAATAGCTAACATCATACGTTCAACTCCAACAGATGGTTCAACTACATAAGGGATATACTTTTGATTAGTTTCTGGATCTAAATAATCTAAAGATTCTTTAGAATGATTCATATGTGCTTTTAAATCATAATCAGTACGAGAAGCAATACCCCATAGTTCATCAAAACCCCATGGGAATAAATATTCAATATCAGTTGTCGCATTACTATAGAAAGCTAATTCTTCTTTTTCATGGTCTCGATATTTTAGTTCATCTTTATTAATACCCATTTCAACCAAGAAATCCATACAATATTTACGCCAATAATTAAACCATTCTAATTCAGTACCTGGTTTACAGAAAAACTCTAATTCCATCTGTTCAAATTCACGTGTTCTAAAAATAAAGTTACCTGGAGTAATTTCATTTCTAAAACTCTTACCAACTTGACCAATACCAAATGGTAATTTCTTACGCATTGATCTTTGAACATTTTTAAAATTAACGAAAATACCTTGAGCTGTTTCAGGTCTTAAATAAACTTCATTTTTACTATCTTCAGTAACACCTTGATGAGTTTTAAACATTAAATTAAATTGCCTAATTGGGGTAAAATTATGTTTTCCACAAACAGGACAATTAATATGATTATCATCAATATATTTCATTAATTCTTCATTAGACATACCATCGCCATTAACTAAACCAGAAGTTACTTCTTCAATCAACTTGTCCGCTCTAAAACGACTATGACAGTCTTTACAATCAATTAATGGGTCAGAGAAATTAGCTAAGTGGCCAGTCGCCACCCAAACTTCTTTATTCATTAATATGGCACTATCTAAACCAACATTATAAGGATTATGAGAAACGAAACGTTTCCACCATAAATCTTTAACATTTTTCTTAAGTTCAACACCTAAAGGTCCATAATCCCACGCATTCGCAAGACCACCATAAATCTCACTACCTTGGAAAATAAAGCCTTGTTCTTTAAGAAAACTAGTTAATTCTTCTAATGTAATTTTTGCCATAAACATCACCTTTTCGCATAATTTAAGATATTACTATAATATACTATTTCTTGTCAAAAGTCAATTTTTATCACCACTTTATAAACTAATTATAAAGCTAAAATAAGCTACATTTTAACTTCTAAGCTATAATCATAAAATTTAAAAAAAATAAAATAAAAAGCATTTACTTACTAACAATTAAAATCTATTTAATCTTTAGCAAGAAATGCTTTTAAAAACAATTTCAATGACTATTTAATTTTAATTACGACATTGCATTTGATTTGGACTACTTAATATTTACTTTAGCTTTTCTCCAGTTTTAATAATTAAGGTTCGAATTTTTGCATAATCAACAGCATTTGGTTCTGAATATCGTAAAAATAATTGTCTATTATCTTCAAAAACTAAAGTTCCATCTTCTAAAATATAAAAATGAACAATAGCGTCATCGCTTGGCACATCACTTATAGAATATTTATAAGAAACTTCTATACTTATATAGTGTTCACATCTGTTAAATAAATCAATAACTCCATTTGCCTCATCATAGTCAAGACTATTATTTAAAAGAACATCATTAAAATCTGAAATTATAGCATATATTTTTTTACTATTAAATTTATATACGTAACCCTTATAGGCAGCAAGCGAAGCATAACCATAATTAGGATTTTCATGATCAAATGTTATGCTAGATAGAGGATCTATATCAAGTATATAACAACTAGTTTGATTATTATCATTTAAACAACTTATTCCAAAAAAACTAAAGAGAAACATCATTAAAATTAAAAGTAGTTTTTTTGTATTACTTTTTACCATTTTACAACACCCCTTTCATTTTAACAAAAACATTGGAAGTAATACATCAAATATCTAAATAATTACAACAATTAATAAAAACGCTTTATTTATCCATTTTTATTTTAAAATAAATAAATCTTTATGTCAACCTAATGCTAATTATTAAAAATAAAATGGTGTTTTTTTTAATAATTTTAAGATTAAAAACACCATTTGTTAATATTTACTTATTAATTCATATATTTAGCCAATTCTTCTTTTACTAAATAAAGTCCTTCTTTAGTTTCTGAAGAAGTAATAATTAATGTATCTTCTTTAGTTAAGTTTAACTTTTTAATGATTGCTTCTTTATTACTTTTACGATCTTTATTTTTAACTTTATCGGCTTTAGTCGCAATTACAACCACTTTTTTATTGTAATATTTTAAGAAATTATACATTAATAAATCATCTTCAGAAGGAGTGTGTCTAAAATCAACTAATAAAAACACACATTTTAAAAACTCTGATTTAGTTAAATAATCCTCTATCATTTTACCAAAAGAGTCTAACATACTTTTACTAACTCTAGCATAACCATAACCAGGAACATCAACAAAATAAAACATATCATTAATTAAATAAATATTTAAAGTTTGCGTTTTACCAGGATTTTGACTAGTGCGGGCTAAATTTTTACGATTGCATAAAGCATTAATAAAAGAAGATTTACCGACATTTGAACGGCCACAAAACATAAATTCATTAAGTCCTTCATTATTAATACCTTTATTATTAACTGCCGAAATTATAAATTCTGATTTAACTATTTCCATGCCATCACCTTCACATCATAACCTAAAATATCAGCTATCTTATTAAACTCTTCTTCATTTAAACAAGAGGTTCCAATATTAGCGTGTGATTTATCGCCATGACAATCACTACCTGCCGAAATAAACATACATCTTTTAGCTGCTTCTGCTTTAAAGAAATCAGCCTCACCTTCTTTATTTAGTGGATAATAAGCTTCAATGCCATCAAAACCCATTTCAATAACTTCTTTAAACGTTTCTTTTTTTAATAAAGTCGGATGGGCCAATATAGCAATCGCATTACTATCATGTAAAAGTTTAATGCCATCTTGAGGATGCATTTTAGAAGCAGGGATATAAGCTTTTGAATCATTAGAAATATAAAAAGCTGCTTCTTCCATACTCATATTATTTGCTTGCATAATGTTTCTTAACATATTACCACGGGTAATAGATTTACCATTGCTATTCGTAAGTAAAGTTGTTAAATCTATTTTCAAACCATAAATTTCTTTAATTTTATTCATCATTAAAATGGCTCTATCAACACGTTTTTGTAAAAAATTAGCTGAATAACCAATAATATCTTTACCAATTTTTCTATTTTTAAAAAGGCCAACAATATGAACGTGTTCACCATTGTATTTAGTTGATAATTCAACACCTAAGATACTCTTATTTTCTAACTCACTTGGTATATGTTTAAGACCATTAATGGTATCATGATCAGTTATAGCAAATATATCAACATTATTTTCTTTAGCTTTTTGAGCTAAACTGTTTATATCATCAATACCATCTGAATAAATTGTGTGATTATGTAAATCTACTTTCATATTTCCTCCTCAATTGACTTTTAATTAATAATTAATTATAATAAAACCATGAAAAAATTAGTTTTAAAATTTATTGATTATTATCAAAAGAAAATATCACCAAACACTCCTCCCAAATGTAGATTTAGACCTACTTGTAGTGAATATGCAAAAGAGTGTTTTATGCGCTTTAATTTCTTTAAAGCTTCTTTTTTAACAATTAAAAGATTGTTAAAATGTAACCCATTTCATAAAATGGCTTATGATCCGGTACCTTTACCTAAAGAAAAAAAAACAAAGAAGACTAGTGACGACAACTAGTCTTTTTTTCTTTGCTAATTATACTAAAAAAACATATTTTAGTCAATTTTACTAACTTTATTAATTATCCGTTTAATATTAAATCTTTCAATTTTATTGGCAATTTCATTAATATAATCAGTAGTTATTTTATTAACATATTCATTTATTTTATTAGCAGCATCTTCAATCTTACGTGCTTCAGTTTTAATACTTTCTACTTTCTTTTTTAAGCTTTCTAAAGGATTATCTAAATAAGTTGTTTTAACTTTCTCAAAATCAGCTAAAATTTCATTAATATCTTTTAATACTAAACGCTCATTTTCATTATCTAAAACTAAATCTTTAAAACGCATAGTAAGTGAAACAATCAAATTTAAAAAAGTCATTAAATAGGCTGGTTCACAAACATACATATCTTTATATTCACTTACTTTATAAATAGGTGTTCTATTTGTTTGGTCAAGTTCAAGTTGGGAAACTAACAAGGCATATTTGCAATCTTTTTTAATTCTATTTTTATCAAGTTGTTTATAATAATCTTGATTTTTCTTTTTGTTTTTAGAATTAGGATCTTCTGCTTTCATTTCTAAACAAATAGATGCTAGTAAACTATTAGGGTCATGTTTTTCATCAGCATATATTTTAAAGATAAAATCAGCCTTAGAGCCTTTTGTTTCATCTTCTCCTTTAACTACTTCATTATCTTTTTGCCACGTACAATTTACAAAACCATTTTGCATATAGTTTAAGACTTCATTGTCACACCAAGTTTCTAAATCTTCGCCAATATTTTTCACATTTAACATGCTTTTTTCTCTAATTAATTTATCAATTTTAATTTCTAATTCATTAATTTTTTCTTGATATGATTCTTTTTGCTCATTTAATTTTAAAAGATGATTTGCTTCTTTTTCTTGAATCAAAAGTTTATAATTACTATCTAAATTATTCTTTTCAATTGTATAATTAAGACTGGCTTCTTTTAATTTATTATTTAAATTATTAATTTCATTGTTATAGTTTTCTTTAATAGTCAATTCTTTATTTTTAAGATTTAGTTCAAAAGTTTCTTTTAATTCTTTAATTTGATTATTTAAATTTTGAAGTTCAATTTTATATTTATTTTCTATTTCTAAAATTTGATTTTTATTTTCTAATTCTTTTTTATGAATAGCTTCGTTTAAAGCTTTATTATAAGCATTATTAACACCTTCATTAATAATACTTTTAATATAAGAATCATCAATTACATTAACTTCTTTTAAATCAATTATATCGCCTTTTTTAGCGTCAGTTTGTAATTCTAATTCATATTGATTTAAGGCTTTTACTTTAATTTTCATTTCAATTACCTAACAACGTATGTAACTTCAACTTCACAACTTAAATTAATATCTTTAACATCTAAATTAGCCGCTCTAAATAAAATAGGTCTTGCATCATTATAGTTGTTATATTTAACTTCCATAACATCTACGCTATCATATTTATAATATTTTTTAATAACTTCTACTTTTCTACTAGCATCTTCCAAAGCTTTCGTAATTAAAGAATCTTCATATCTTTTTAAATTATTAGTCTTAAATTGATAATTTATACTTTTAATTTCTTTACAACAACTTAATGTTTCTAAAATATTAACATAGTTTTCAGTTTTTAAACTAGTTGTTACTTCTAGATTAGAACTATATTTATAACCTATGAAGTTATCATCTTTATATTCTTTATTGATATAAAGGTTGGTTTCAACTATTTTTAAATTATTTAAAGCATTTAATTTTTCTTTTAAATTATTAATTACTTCTTTGCTTTCATTTATTAAATTATTTAGACTATTATTTTTAATTTCCACATTAAGTATAAATACTAAAACGTTAGGTTTAATACTTAAGTTACTTTTGCCTGTTATTTTTATTGTCGACATAATATACCTTCTTTCTTCTATATTATACCTAAATAAAAAAAGTAGCGCTAGCTACTTTTTAATTATGTTCAAATTTTTCTTTAGCTTTAATTCGATATAAAGCTCTTAATAATGAAGAATGAGTTTCAATATATTCGCGTTTACTTTGTTTACGCAATATTTTTTCTTGTGCTCTTTCATAAGCTCTTTTAGCACGATTTAAATCTATTTCTTCTGGTCGTTCAATTGAATCAACTAAAAGCAAAACTTCATTATTTTCTACTTTTAGAATCCCACTTGAACAAGCAGCAAAATCTAAAGACTCATCTTCATATTTTACAGTAATAATGCCTGGTACAATAGCTAAAATTAAATTAGCGTGATTAGCTAAAATTTGATATTCACCATCTATTGTTGGAACGATAATTGAAATTAAATTTCCTTGATAGAAAGTGTGATCAGCTGCATAAGCTTCAATTTTAAATAGCTTAGCCATTTAAAGTTTTAGCCTTTTCAATTACTTCATCAATTGTACCAACATTATAGAAAGCTGCTTCTGGATAACTATCCATATCACCATCAATGATAGCTTTAAAGCCTCTAATCGTTTCTTTTAAAGGAACATATTTACCTTGAACACCAGTAAATTTTTCAGCCACAAAAAATGGTTGTGATAAGAATCTTTGAATTTTACGAGCTCTTGAAACTAAAGTTTTATCTTCATCAGATAATTCATCCATACCTAAAATCGCAATAATGTCTTGTAAATCATTATATTTTTGTAATATTTCTTTAACTTTACGAGCAATTTCATAATGAGTATTACCAACTATATCAGCCTCTAAAATTCTTGATGTTGATTGTAATGGATCAACAGCTGGATAAATACCTTCTTCAGCAATCTTACGTGATAAAACAGTTGTCGCATCTAAGTGACTAAAAGTTGTAGCAGGAGCTGGATCAGTCAAGTCATCAGCTGGCACATAAATAGCTTGTACAGAGGTGATTGAACCATCTTTAGTAGAGGTAATTCTTTCTTCCAAACCACCAAGTTCTTCAGCTAATGTAGGTTGATAACCAACTGCTGATGGCATTCTTCCTAACAAAGTTGAAACTTCACTACCAGCTTGAACAAAACGGAAAATATTATCGATAAATAATAACATATCTTTATGCATTACATCTCTAAAATATTCAGCCATAGTTAAACCAGATAAAGCAACTCTCATTCTAACCCCAGGTGATTCATTCATTTGCCCAAAAACTAAGGCTGTTTTATCACCAACACCTGATGCTTGCATCTCATAATATAAATCGTTACCCTCTCTACTTCTTTCACCAACACCTGTGAAGATTGAATAACCACCATGTTCCATTGCGATATTGTGAATCATTTCTTGAATAAGTACTGTTTTACCAACACCAGCACCACCAAGTAAACCAATTTTACCACCCTTAGGATATGGTTCTAATAAGTCAATTACCTTAATACCTGTTTCTAAAATATTTACAGCTATTTGTTGATCACTAAATTTAGGAGCTTTTCGATAAATTTCCCAGTGTACTTCATCAGCTAAACTTTCTTCTTTACCATCAATAGTTTCACCTAAAACATTAAATAAACGACCTAAAGTTTTGTTGCCAACTGGTACTTTAATCGGTGAATTAGTACTAATTACATCTAAATTTAAAGATAAGCCTTCAGAAGGGCCAAGCATTATACATCTAACTTTATTATTACCAAGTTGTTCAGCAACTTCCATTACTAATTTTTTACCATTTACAATTACATATAAGGCATCTTTAATACTAGGAAGTTCATCACCTTTAAACCATACATCAACAACTGGACCAGCAATTTCTATTATTTTACCATTCATCAGAAGCCCTCCTTATTTAATTTAGCCTTAGCTCCTCCACAAACTTCAGTAATCTCCTGAGTAATTTGTGATTGTCTAACATGGTTATACATTAATTTTAAATCACTTATAATAGCTTTTGCATTATCATTAGCTTGACTCATAGCCGTCATTCTAGCTTCTTGTTCACAACAAAAACTATCAACTAAAGCACTATATATATAACCAGTTATATAGCTAGGCATGATATTATTTAAAATAGTTTTAATGTCAGGATAATATTCAATATTAGTAAGCACTTTTTCCTTATCATCTAAATCCTGAAAAGTGGCCCTATGAAAAGGTAAAACACGGTTACTAATCGCTTCACCCTTCATTCCACTTTTTAAATCAGTATAAATGATAAATAATTTCCCAACTTCTTTTTTATCATAAATATCTAAAAGTTTTCTTGATATTTCTCTAGCTCTATGCATAGAAGGATTGTTAGCAGTATAATCAAAATCACTTTCAATTTTATAATGATGTTCAGTAAAGAAATGTCTGCCATATTCACCAACAACATATAATTTAACATCTTTTTCTTCATTTAATAATTTTAAAGTTGCTTTAATAACATTTTGATTATATGCGCCAGCTAAACCCTTATCAGCTGTAATGACTAAACAAGCACTACCTTTAGCTTGAGGCTTTTCACTATGCATAGGATAAAAATAACGATTTTCAATATCACTATTTATTCTAAAAATACGTTTAATACCTTTTTTTAAGGCGTTAAAATATGGTTTAGTTTTATCTAAATCACTTTTAGCTTTTCTCAATTTTGTTGAGGCAATTAAATACATAGCATTAGTAATTTTATAAGTTTGTTCAATACTACTAATTCTATTTTTAATTTCCCTTGTGTTCATCGTTTAATCCTTTTAAATAATTTTGAATAAACTCTTTAGCAACACGTAAAATACTAACTTTAGTTGCCTCATCTAAAGTTTTATTATTTTCTAAAGACTCACATAGCAAAGATTCATTTTGATTGAAATGAGCTAATAGTTTCATTTCACAATCTTTAATATGTTTTATATCAACATTAATAAATAAATGATTTAAGGCTGTAACTAAAACAATTACTTCTTCATATTGTTTTAAAGGGCAATATTGTCCTTGTTTTAAAATTTCCATTAAGCCTTTACCATAAACTAATAAATTCTTAGTTACATCATCTAAATCAGAGGCAAATTGAGTAAATACTTCCATTTCACGATATTGTGATAAATCTAATCTTAAAGTACCAGAAGCTTTCTTTACCGCTTTAGTTTGGGCATCCCCACCAACACGTGATACTGAAAGACCGATGTTAATAGCCGGTCTTTGACCAGAATTAAACATATCACTTTCTAAGAATATTTGCCCATCAGTTATAGAAATTATATTAGTAGGTATATAAGCAGAAACATCACTAGCTTGCGTTTCTACAATTGGTAAGGCTGTCATAGATCCTCCACCAAGTTTATCATTTAATTGGCTAGATCTTTCTAATAATCTTGAATGAAGATAAAACACATCACCAGGATAAGCCTCTCTACCAGGCGCTCTTCCTAATAATAAACTAATTGTTCTATAAGCAATCGCATGTTTAGATAGATCATCGTAAACAATTAAAACATCCTTGCCATTTTCCATGAAATATTCACCTAAAGAAGTAGCGGCATAAGGTGCAATATATAAAATAGAAGATGGGTCAGAAGCAAAGGCGGCTACTACAATTGTATAATCTAAAGCCCCTCTTTTGCGAAGATTTTCTACTAATAGTGCAACTGATGAAGCCTTTTGACCAATAGCCACATAAATACATATTACACCTTTACCCTTTTGATTTAAAATGGCATCTAAAGCTATCGCTGTTTTACCAGTTTGTCTATCACCAATGATTAATTCTCTTTGGCCACGGCCAATTGGAAACATTGAATCAATCGTCAAAATACCTGTTTCTAAAGGACGATAAACACTTCTTCTATCTATAATTGAAGGTGCTTCTCTTTCTATTTCATAATATTTATCAGTTCTAATTTCACCAAGGCCATCAATCGCATTACCAAGTGGGTCAACTACTCTTCCTAAGAACTCTTCACCAACCATAATACCAGCTGTTCTTAAAGTTCTGTAAGCCTTATCACCTTGATGAACTTCACTATCTGATGAAAATAAAATACAAGATATATAATCTTGATTTAAAAATTGAACCATACCTTTAACACCAGATTCAAAATGAATGATTTCGCCATATGTAGCTTCTTTTAAGCCTTCAATTTTAACAACACCATCCATAACTGATAAAACTTTACCAACTTGTCTAGCTTTAACTTGATAATTAAACCCATCTATTTTCTCTTTAATTAAAGGTATAATATTTTGATCATCAACATCCACGCTTTTAATATCTTGTTCAAATTTAGCTAACTTATCTAATAAATTATAATCAAAAATATCATTTTGATAGACTAAGCGAAAACCCATTTTAAAGGCTGTTGAATATAACCAAGTAACATTAATATCCTTATTATATTTTTTCTTTAAAAAAGCTTTAAACTTAGTCATTTGTTCATTAGATGGCGCCTTAGAACTATAAATAAAAGCCTTATTTTCCATTATTATCACCATCATCTTGATTTAAAAAAGCATCATAAGCTTCATCTAAAGACTTAGCAAAAGCAAGCTTTCTAGAAGCATCGATAGCTAATGCTTCAATTTCTTTATTTGCATCTTTTAAAGCTTGTTCCTTCACACGCTTAGCTTCTTTATTAGCTGCTTTAATAATTTCTTCACTTTCTTTTTCAGCATCTTTCTTATAATTACTCTTTAAATCATTTAATTCTTTAACTGCTTCAACTTTTTTAGTTTCAATTTCATCTTCTAAATTAAGCATTCTTTGTTCAGCTTCTTTTTCCTTTAAAGAAGCATTTTCTAATTTAGTATTAGCTTCTTTATCTAAATTTTCATAATAAGCCTTACGCTTTAAAATAAACTTTTTAATTGGCCCAAAAAGTAATAAATAAAGACCACCAACTAAAATAACAAAGTTTAAAAGATGAAGTAATATTTGTTGCCAATCAATATTTAAAGGAATATCAGCAAGAAACATAATTAATCGTCACCTTTCTTATAAAACGAATACTAGTAAAATAGCTACTACTAATGCATAAATAACAACAGTTTCAATAAATACTAAACCAAGCATTAAAGTTGTTCTAACTTTACCTTCAGCTTCTGGTTGACGGGCAATAGCATCTACTGATTTAGCAACAGCCATACCCATACCAATAGTACCACCTAAAGCTGCTAAACCAATACCAATACCAGCGCCCATTGCTTTACCTGAAATATCAGAACTTGCACTATCAGCTAATTTAGTCATCGCTAATTTTACGCCTTCAAAACTAGCATCTGTTTGATTTAATTTAAAAACTGTTACTAAAACCATTACTAATGTAAGGGAAATAATACTTGTATAAACAACTTTTTTCATCATTTTTCTATTTTTCATTTTGCTTCTCCTAAAACTTCTTCTTCTAATTTTTGCCTTTTCAAGGCTTTCTTTAATTTTTCTTTTTTGGGATGAACTTCGCTAACTTCACCATAAAATAAAGCCGTTAACATTGTTAATACATAGGCTTGTACAAGCGCATGAATTAACGTAAATAAAATGCCAACAATTACTGGTAAAACAAAGCTCAAACCAACATAATAATAAACAAGTTCAGAAACTAGCATCCCCGATAATAACGCACCAAATAATCTAAAAGACATCGAAATTGGTAAACTAAATTCTTTTAAGGTTAATAAAACACCCTTAGCCTTATTCGCAACTATACCTCCAAACATAATTACTAAATAAGAAAGACAACCAATCGCAATTGCCCCGTTAATATCCGCCAATGGTGCTGGTAAAGTTATAGAATTACCGTTAGTAGCTATAACTTGAATACCAAATAATTCAAAAATGGTCCCCACAAATATGTAACAACCAGCTCCAAAAATATAAAGGCTCAAAAACTTATTATGTTTTGGACTATTACTACTAGCTAAATTGTCAAAAAAACCTACCAACTGTTCTAATAATATTTGGAATTTAAAAGGTACCATTTTAAACCTTGGAATTACAAATATCCTGACAATTAAGGCAAACAATAAAATAATACCTGTTACCATAAAGGCTGAAATTAAACCAGGATTAACATCTAAAAGTCCAAATAAAGAAACTTTATTGATGTTATGCAAAACCCCATCAGCCATCGTATCTTGAATAGTTTCTTTGTTTTCTGGTGCTGGCACCACAAAAGCTAAAACTGTCAAAATAACTATTAAAGAAACATAAATAATAATACTTATTTTCTTTTGCTTCTTACTCAAAATCTCACCTTATTTCTAAAAGATATGATATCACCATCACCACTTTTTCGCAAATATAAAGCGTTATCAATGATATTAAATATCTTTTTTACTTAACAATTTCTAATTATAATATCTTTTTATATTTTTTCAATTATATTTTAGGTAATATTTACACAATTTTTCAATAAATAAAAGACTGTTAACTAACAGTCTTATCACCATAGTGAAACAAAGATGTTTCTTTTCTTTTCAAAACCTTAGGGAAAATAATTAAAAATAAAACACTAGAAAAAATAGAGGCAATAATATCTGAAATAGACTCTGCATAAAAACAACCCTCTACTCCCATAAAAATAGGATAAATAAATGTAGATAAAATAATTAAACCTTTTCTAAATAATGAACCTAAAGCCGCCGCTCTTGGCAAAGCTAAAGCCGTTAAGCCATCGACAAAACAATATTGAAAAGATAAAGGAATAATACCAATCATAAATATGGTCGTTGTTTTCCTAACAATATTTATCGTATTTATATCGTCTGTAAATAAATAACAAAATGGTTTACTAATGAAAAAAGATAAAATAAAGAAACTAGTTGTAAAGATTAAAGCCAACATAACTATTTTCTTTTCACATTCTTTTACTCTTTCTAAATTGGATGCGCCGTAATTATAACTTAAAGCTGCCTGTGTTCCACCACTAATACCAAGTAGTGGCATCGTTACTAATTGAAAGAAAGAGGTCGTAATAGTCGCAACTACTAAATATAAATCAGGATCATCACTATAACGTTTAATGGCGCCATTTAAACAAATATTAACAATACTATCAGTAGCTAAAATAATAAATGGTGAAAGGCCCATTAAGGTGATTTTTAAGATTAATTTAAAAGAATAAGAACCAAAACCAATTTTTACATTAGTCTTTTTACTAAGAAGAAAACCAAGTGTATATAAAAACGAAACAAACTGACTAATAACTGTCGCAATGGCTGCTCCGCTCACATTCATTTTAAATACAAAAATAAAAATTGGATCTAAAATAATGTTTAAAACAGCTCCTATTATCATTGATTTCATTCCAACTGATGTAAAACCCTGACAATTAATAAACTGATTTAAACCAAGAGCCATTATCGCAAAAGGAGCACCGATTAAATAGATAAATAAATATTCTTTAGCATAAATAAAATTAGTTTCTGTCGCTCCAAATAAAGAAAGTAAAGGATTAAGTAATATTAAAGTAATAATAGTAACTAAAATTGATAAAACTAACATTGCTAAAAAACTATTATTTAATATTTTCTTTGCCTTGTCTTTATCATTAGCTCCTAAAGACATTGATAGCAAAGGAGCGCCACCAACCCCAATTAAATAACTAAAAGAAGTTAATAAAGTTGTTACCGGAGCGCATACACCAACCCCTGCTAAAGCTAAACTACCAATATTGTCAATTTGACCAATAAATATCCGATCAACAATACCATATAAAACATTTACTAACTGACCTAACATCGCCGGAATAGCTAATCGTAAGATTAAACCAAATGGTTTATCTTTACCTAAATCAAAGCTTTTCATATTCTAGTTAAAATTCTTAACCGCGCACTATGTGAACGATGATTTTCTTCTAATTCTAAGTTAGTAGGTAAAATTGGTTTTCTAACTTCCATTTTATATTTTGGCATTATATCTTTAGTCAAAGGAATATTTTTTGGTAAATCTACAGTTGATAATTCTTTAAAAATATGTTTAACAATTTTATCTTCTAACGGTTGAAAAGTAATAACTGCACAACTACAATTGCTATTAAGCATGCCTAATGTTTTTCTTAGACTTTCTTCTAATACATTTAATTCATCATTTACTTCTATTCTAATCGCTTGAAAAGTAAGTTTAGCTGGATGACCTTTTTTCTTAAGCACTTTCATCGGTAAAGCTTTTTTTATAACTTCGACTAATTCTAAAGTTGTGTTAATTGGTCTATTCTTAACAATCGCATTGGCGATTAATTTAGCGTTTGGTTCTTCACCGTATTTATATAAAATTTCAATTAATTTAGCTAATGGATATTCATTTACAACCTCTAAAGCCGTAAGCTTTTGATTTTGATCCATTCGCATATCAAGTTTGGCATCTTCACGATAAGAAAATCCTCTTTCTTTCATGTCTAATTGAAAAGAAGAGACGCCTAAATCATAAATGATCCCATCAATTTTATTAATGCCTAAAGCTTCTAGTTTTTCTTTAATGTTTTTAAAATTAGCCTTGATTAAAGTATAATTAGAACTTATCTTACTTAAAACTTCATCACTTCTTTTTAAAGCATAATCATCTTGATCGAAAGCATATAAATGGCCGCTTTTTAGCTTACTTAAAATTAAACTACTATGGCCACCACCACCTGCTGTCGCATCAACATATATGCCATCTTCTTTTACAGCTAAGGCATCTACTAATTCACTTTTTAAAACACTATAATGATTATATTCCATCTTAAATACCTCTATAAATAGAAAATAGAAGCCTTACGCTTCTATTTCTATCCGACTATTTCGCAATTATTCTTGTGCGTCTTCTTTAGTTGCTTTAACAACTACTGGTTTGCCCTTATAATAACCACAATTTGAACATACTCTGTGAGCTAATGTTAATTCACCGCAGTTTGGACAAGTAATCATACCAGGTACGCTTAATGCTTGATGAGAACGTCTCATGCCTTTCTTCATCTTAGATACTCTACGAAAAGGTACAGCCATAATTACACCTCCTACAATAGATCCTTGAGCGATTTAAATGCAGGATTAATTCCCTCGTCCTCTTCTTCATCTTGAAAATGTTCGTCTTCATCAGTAAAACTAACACCTTCTTTATAAACCTTAACTGGTTTATTAACTAAGATATTAGTAATAATAGCTTCTTTAGTATCTAAAGTGTTTTGCTCAATTTTAAAAGTTTCATCATCTTCTTCTAAAGAAAAAACTTCTTTAAAGTTAATATCTAATGGATATAAAACTTCTTCTAAGGAAACTGCACATTCTAATACTAAATCACACTTTAAATGAAAATCAATTGTAAACGTATTATAATCAACTTCATTTAATAGACCTTCAATATCAAGATTCAAAATTTTTAAAATTCCTTCAAAACCAATTAATTCATCTAAAGACACATCATCTTTAAAACTATACGGTTTAGAAAATTTTCTTAATTGTTGAAGACTAAAGCGCATCTAAATTCACCTCAGCTTTCTAATTATAACTTTTAGAAACCTCAAAAGCAAGCATTATTTTTACTAATTTAAGCTTTTGATAAAATCTAAAGACGTTATCGCATCTTTAGAACTATTAGCCTTATAATTAACATATAAAACTTCTAAATTATGATTAATAATGAAAGTAGATCTAACATAGCCTAAATACTTCTTACCATACATACTTTTTTCTTTATAAGTATCAAAATAATAACCTAACTTTTGGTCTACATCATCTACTAATTTAAAATTAAGACCTAACTTATTAATAAATTTAGAATGACTACCTTTATTATTACTAGACACACCTAAAACTAAAGTATCTAATTTATTAAATTCAGGAAGTAAGTCATTATAAGCTTTAGCCTCTATAGAACAGCCACTTGTTAAATCTTTAGGATAAAAATATAAAATTAAATATTTAAATTTTAATTCACTAATTTTAGTGATTTTATCATCAATTAATAATTCTAAATCTAATATTTTATTATTAACTTCAATCATTTTAACGCCTTTCTAACTGCCTCATGCCATCCTTTAATTAGTAAATCTCGTTTAAGAGGTGGCATATTTTCATAAAATGTTTTTTCACTACGTTTAATTGCTTTTAATTGATCTAAACTAGAATAAATATTTAAGCCTAAAGCTACTAAATAGAAAATACCTAAACTTGTTTTTTCAATATTTTTAGGCCTAATAACTTGCATCTTTAAAATATCAGCTTGATTTTGCATCAAGAAATTATTTTTAGAAGCACCACCATCAACATAAATTTTAGAAATATTAATTCCTAATTCTTTTTTAACTAATTCTAAAACATCATATACTTGATAATTTATAGCCTCTAAAGCCGCTCTTACTAAATGATTTTTATTTACACCTTCAGTTAAATTAACAATCATCCCTAAAGCATCCTTATCCCAGTAAGGAGCCCCTAAACCTGTAAAAGCAGGGACAATATAAACATCTTTAGTATCATCAACTTTTAAAGCTAAATCTTCGGATTCACTAGATGTTTTAATTAAACCTAAATTATCTCTTAACCATTTCACTAAAGATCCAGCAAAGAAAACACTGCCTTCAACAGCATAATTGATATTATCATCATACATAACAGAAATAGTTGTTAATAACTTAGATGTTTTAGGAATCTTATTTCCTATATTAGTAAGCATAAAGCAACCTGTTCCATAAGTAACCTTAGTATCACCAACTTCTGTACATAAATGACCAAATAAAGAAGCTTGTTGATCACCGGCAACTCCTAATATAGGAATTTCTTTTTTGAAAATAGAATTTTTAGATGTATAACCATATAGATGTTTAGATGGACAAACTTCTGGTAACATATATTTAGGAATATCAAAAATCTTAAGCAATTCATCATCCCAACGTTTTTCATAAATATTGTATAACATTGTTCTAGATGCATTAGTTACATCAGTTTTAAAGATTTTACCATCTGATAAATAATACATTAAATAAGTATCCATCGTTCCAAAATAAAGTTCTTCTTTTAAAGCTTTATCTAAAGCAAAAGGAACATTATGTAATAACCAGTACATTTTAGAAGCCGAAAAATAAGGATCTATAATTAATCCTGTTTTAGCTTTAATCATATCTTCATAACCATTATTTTTTAACTGTTCACATAAGTAATTTGTTCTTTTGCATTGCCAAGAAATAGCATTATAAAGAGGTTTTCCTTCTTTATTAAATAAGATTGTAGTTTCTCTTTGATTAGCAATACCAATCCCTAAAATATTATCACCAAGTTTATTTAATACATCTTTTAAAACAAAATTTAATGAACCTAAAACTACATTTAAATCTTGTTCAACATATCCAACTTTAGGAAATACTTGTTCATATTCTTTTTGACTAAAATAAATAACTTCGCCTAGTTTGTCATAACAAACCGCTCTTGTTGAAGTTGTTCCTTGATCAATTACTAAAATATATTCCATCTTACTACCCCCTTAAATAATAATTATTTAAAAATTCAGAAGCTAAACTATTAGCTTTAATTTTTTTAATAGCCTCTTCTTTATTAAACCAACAAGCTTCATCTACTTCTTCATTTAAATGATAACTTAAACTGTTTACCTCAACTAAACAATTAATCATTAATGTATTAGTTTTACTAAAATATTTAGTTTTTAAAACTTTAAGAAATACACCAGCCAAATTAGTCTCTTCTTTTAATTCTCTAATAGCAGCCTCTTCAATGCTTTCTCCTTTTTCAACATAGCCAGCAACTAAGATATAGTCATCTTTACCATATTGTTTAATTAATAATACTTTGTCTAGATAATTGACTATTAAACTAACAGCCACATTATAACTAGGAAAATAAAGTTCATCACAGTCTTTACAATAAGGAACTTCTTTATTTTCAATAATTTTATTAGTTAATTTTTTTCCACATTTTGGACAATATTTAAAGGCTTCTATCATAAAAAGATTTTACCTCTTTATAAATTACATCTTTGTTTTTTTCATTTAAAATTTCATGACGCATATTAGGGATTAATTTACTACTAACATCTTTAAAGCCCATTTTCTTTAAAGACGATATCGAATCATTAAAACCTTTTCCCTTACCAATAACAGGATCATCATTACCAGCTATTAAATAAATTGGTAAATTATAATTTAAATCTTTAACATCCTTAAATCTATGAAGTCTTAAAACCATTCTAAATAAACTTAAATAACCATTATTAGTAAAAGTAAAACCACAACTTTCATCTTTATTGTATTCATTAATATTATCTTTATTATAAGATAACCATTCATTCTTATTTTTAACTTCTACTCCTTTGTCAAAAGAACCTAAAGCTAATTTAGTGATTAATTTACTTTGATATTTATCTCCTTTAAAAAGACTAATAAATTTAGTTAATAAAATGCCAAAACGAGCCATCCCTTGATAATTAGGTGCACCACTTAAAATAACTTTATTAACTTTTAAAGAATGAGTTTGTAAGAAAATTCGAGTTACTAGAGTTCCCATAGAATGAGCGAAAATGAATAATTCTAATTTACTGTTATGCTTTATATAATCTACTACTCTATTTAAATCATTTACCAAACCATCTTCTTTTAATACTTCAAAATAGCCATAATTTTTATAACGATTTAAAGACTTACCATGACCACGATGATCATAAGTATAAACATTATAACCTAAGCTATTTAAATAATTTACAAAGTAAACATAACGTCCTTGATGTTCACACATTCCATGTACAATTAAAATATTAGCTTTAGGATTTTCTACTTCAAAAAATCGTAAACAAATATTCAATTCTTTAACTTCTGTTGGTATAAACTTTTCTTGATACACGATAACACCTTCTTTTTTATATTATAGCTTAAATTACCATAATTAGCAAAATAAAATACATTATGTGATTTAATCGTTGCAAATTGAATGAAACGATTGTAAAAAAAGATGTGCTTAGAAACTAATCTAAACACATCTTTTCTTAATTATAAGATTTTATTAGAAACCAAAGAATTTCTTGGCATTGTTGTAGCATACGTCTTCAACAATTTGACCTAAAGTTTCTAATTCAGATTTTGGATATTGGCCAGATTCTACTAAGTTACCTAACATTTCACAAAGTAAACGACGATAATATTCATGACGAGGATATGCTAAGAATGAACGTGAATCAGTAAGCATACCAACTTCTTGGCTAATTAAAGCAACTTGCATTACACATTCTAAGTTTTGACGCATACCGTCTAATTGGTCTAAGAACCACCAAGCGGTACCAACTTGAACACGGCTTCTCATACCTGCTTTTTGGAAACAACCAGCTAAAACTGTTAAAGCATAATTATCACGAGGATTTAAACAATATAAAATTGTTTTAGGAAGCTCATCAGTTGCATCTTGTGCATCTAATAATTGTGATAATTTTGACATATAAACTTGATCTTCAATCGCATCAAAGCCTGTATCTGGACCTATTTCTTTTAACATTTTTTGACTATTGTTTCTTAGAGCACCAATATGATATTGTTGTACCCAACCATGTTCATTATATTCTTTACCTAAGAATACTAATATATAGCCTTTATATACATCTTGTTCTTCAAAAGAAATTTCTTCACCTTTCATGGCTTTTTTAAATACAGCATTTACTTCATCATATGAAGCTTTCTTATAATGAACAACATCTAAAGCATGGTCAGCTAAACGAGAGCCCATTTCATGGAAATAGTCAATACGCATTGCTAAAGCTTTTGTTAAATCACTAACTTCTTTAAATTCAAAACCTACAACTTTTTCTAATTGATGAATCCAATCACGATACCAACTTAATTCACAGTTTAAAGCTTTATCAGGACGGAAAGCAGGGCGAACGTGTACTTTTAATGTTTTATCTTCTGCCATTAATTTATGATAATGTAAATCATCTACTGGGTCATCAGTAGTACAAACAGTATCAACATTAAATTTATACATCATTTGTCTAGCAGTTAGAGTTTCTAACTTTTTATTAGCTTCATTCCAAATTTTATCAGCATTTTTAGGTGTAATTACATCATGGATATCAAAATATCTTTGCATTTCTAAATGACTCCAATGATATAATGGATTACCAACAAAATATGGCATAGATTCTACGAACTGATCGAATTTTTTACGATCATCCCATGGACCAGAAATAGAATCTTCTTCATAACCACGAGCACGTAGGGCACGCCATTTATAATGATCACCATAACGATCACCAGCGCCTAACCAAACCTCAGTTAAATTACGGAATTTTTTATCTTCATAAATTTCTTTTGGTTGTAAGTGACAATGATAGTCAATGATTGGCATATGTTCTGCATGTTCATGATATAGTTTTTTTGCAGTTTCAGTAGATAATAAGAAATCCTTATCTAAAAAATCTTTCATTTAATTTTAACCTTCTCTTTCTTATAGCATTACGCCATCTTTGAAAATAGAGATTTCTCTAAATTCATTAATTTCATTTTTAGTTTTAGTTTTACCAGAAGCAACACTAGCAATATAATCAACAAAATCTGATAATAATTCTGGCATAGATTTTTGACCAACTAAAGCACCAGCATTAAAATCAATCCAATTTTGTTTATGTTCATATAAACGTGTATTACTTGAAATCTTAATGGTAGGTACAAAACCACCAAATGGTGTTCCACGACCAGTAGTAAATAACACTAATTGACAACCAGCAGCCGCTAAAGTAGTTACTGCTACTAAATCATTACCCGGTGTAGAGATTAAATTTAAACCATGGCAAGAAATTCTTTCACCCATTTTTAATACATCTTCTACTTGTGCTTGACCTGATTTTTGTGTACAGCCTAAAGATTTATCCTCTAAAGTTGTAATACCACCTTTTTTATTACCTGGAGATGGGTTTTCATAGATAACTTGATTATGATCTTTAAAATATTTCTTGAAGTTATTAATTAAATCAACAACTTTGTGGAAAACTTCTTCATTTTTAGCACGAGCCATTAATAATTGTTCAGCACCAAACATTTCTGGAACTTCACCTAAAACTGTAGTAGCACCCTTACTAATTGCATAATCAGATAAAGCTCCTACAAGTGGGTTAGCTGTAATACCGCTCATACCATCAGATCCACCGCATTTTAAACCAATTCTTAACACAGAAAACGGCTTAGTTACGCGCTTATCATCTTTCATATTGTCATATAATTCTTTTAATAAATTAACGCCAGCTTCAATTTCATCTTCAACTTCTTGACAAATTAAGAAGCGTGTACGTTTTTCATTATAATCGCCAAGCGTTTCTTTAAAAGCACTAACTTGATTGTTTTCACAACCTAAGCCTAAAACTAAAACACCACCAGCATTTGGATGTTTAACCATATCTTGTAAAAGTGTTCTAGTCATTACATGATCATCACCCATTTGTGAACAACCAAATGGATGAGTAAATGTATACACACCATCAATTTTAGATGTGTCATAACGACGTTTAAATTCTTCAATGATATCTTTAGCAATACCAGAAACACAACCTACAGTTTGAACTATCCAAAGTTCATTACGAATACCATATTCACCATTTTCTCTTTCATATACATCAACTGTTACATCTTTAGTAATAGTTTCGATTGGATTGAATTGTGGATGATATTCATAATTAAATAAATCATTTAAATTTGTTTTAGTATTAGATACATGTACATGTTCACCTTTTTTAATAGCTTTAGTAGCATGACCGATTGGATAACCATATTTAATGATATCTTCACCTTCATTAATATCTTTTAAAGCTACTTTATGAGCTTGAGGAATGTCTTCTAATAATAAGATGCCATTAACTTCTTCCCCTTTTTTAAAATCTCTAAGGCAAACAGCTACATTATCTTTACTATTAATGATAATATAGTCATTCATATTAGCAACCTACTTTTTCTTTTAAGGCTTCACGCATACCTTTAGTTTCAATTAAATATAATGAATCAGTAACGAAATCAGTTACATATGGGAAAGTATTTAAATCAACATCCCAATGTTCTTTATAACCTAAAACTTTAGTTACAATTTCACGATAACTTTCAATACTATCATCTGTATTCTTCCATAAGTTCTTGAAGAATTCTAAATATTCAGGATTATCTTGAAGTTTAATATCTTCATTACCACGTTTACCACGATAGAATGCAATTAAAGCAGCTAAACTGAATAATACATGAGTAGGGAAATGATTTAAAGTAGTTAAATTATCTAATACAACTTGTAAATTTCTTGTTTTAAATTTAGTGAAATGATTTAAAGCAATGCTCATTAATTCATGATGAACGAATGGGTTAGCATAACGATCACATACCGAATTAGCGAAGTTAACCATATCATCATGAGGTAATTTAATTGTAGGGATAATTTCATCATACATATATTCTTTTACAAATTTACTGATTTGTGGATCAGCCATTGTTTCACCTACTGTATCAATACCAGCTAAATAACTAACAGGTACTAAACATGTATGAGAACCATTTAAAATTTTAACTTTTCTTTCTTTATATGGTTTAATAGAATCAACATATAAAACATTTAATCCAGCTTTTGGAGCAGGTAATTTATCTTCCAAACCTTTTGGACCATCAATTACCCATAAATGGAAAATTTCACCAACAACCATGTTATTATCAACATAGCCAAGTTCATTCCAACATTCTTCATAATTATCACGTGGATATCCTGGTACAATACGATCTACTAAAGTATTGTAATAACGGTTAGCGTTAACCATCCAATCAATGAAAGCAGGTTCTAAATTTAAATGATGAGCTAATTTAACTAATACTTCTTTTAAAGTGTCACCATTTGAATCAATTAATTCACAAGGAATAATTTCTAAACCCTTATTAGGATCACCATTAAAATGTTCATATCTAGCTTTTAATAAGGCAAGTAATTTACCTGGGAAGCTATGAGGTGTAACTGTTAAATCAGTATCAGTTTCGTCATAAGCAATACCGGCTTCTGTAGTATTACTAATAACAAATTCTAAGTCTTCGCTCTTAGCATAATCTAAATATTTAGCATAGTCTGTAAATGGATTTACAAAATCTTGTAATACATCAATTACTTGATGAGTACGAACTTTTTCACCATTTTGAAGACCTTGTAAATAAAGAGTATAAAGACCATCTTGAGCCGCTAAAGCGTCTACACGACCTTGTGGCATAGGCTGAACGACACAAACGCCACCATCAAAAACTTGTTTGTCGTTCATTGTTTGAATAATCCAGTCTACAAAGGCACGTAAGAAGTTACCTTCACCAAATTGAAGTACTTTAACTTTACGTTCTGGCTTATTACAAATTTCTTTGTTTAATGTTTTCACTTTTTCATCCTCCAAAACTTCATCTACTGAAATCTAAGACCATTTTAACACTCTTTTTTGTCAATTTCAATAAGCCGAAATAACTTAAAGCCCTTTCAAAACAAAAAGTTAAGAAAGGGCTTACAAAAAATGATTATTTATGGTATGTTTCATTATTTAAAATCTTAAAAGAACGATAAATTTGTTCCAACAAAATAACCTTAAAAAGCTTATGAGGAAAAGTTAATTTACTAAAAGAAAGTTTTAAAGAAGCTTTATTAATAACACTACTATCAAGACCTAAAGACCCACCAATAATAAAGCAAAGATGACTACTATGATATGTAAAGATTTCTTTTAATTTATTAGAAAGTCCAACACTATCTAAACTAAGACCATCTAATGTTAAACATATAACATAACTATCTTTAGGAATAGCTTTTAAAATTGCTTCTCCTTCCTTTTCTTTAACTTTATTTTCGTCTTTAATATTAGGATAATCATCAATAACTATTTCATTTAAAGTTACATATTTACTTAACCTTTTTTTATATTCTTTAATTGCTTCCAAAAAATAACTTTCTTTAATATTACCAACACTTATAATTGTTATTTTCAAAATTCCACCTCATCAATATCAAAAGGATAAGTATAAATAAATTCTGTATTTTTAAAATCAACACCAAGTTTATTGAAAATTTTCTTCTTAGTTATTTCAATTATCTCTTTTAAATTACACTCTCTAGAAATATGAGCTAAAAACACATATTTAGTATGACTACCAATCAAATTAGCTAAAGCATATAAACTATCGGCATTAGATAAGTGACCATGGTCACCTAAAATACGCATTTTTAATGGATATGGTCTATTAGAAGCCATTAATATTTCTGGGTCATGATTACATTCAAATATATATGCATCACTATCTTTTATTACTTCTAAAACATCACCATCAACATAGCCAGTATCTGTTAAATAAGTTATTTTTTTATTGTTTGAGCTAAATAAATAACCAACAGGCTCAGAAGCGTCGTGGTAACATGGCAAGGCTAAAACTTCTAAATCAGCTAATTTAAAAGGTTTATAACCTTCATTTAATTTAGGAATTAATTTGAAACGCTTGCTATCAACTAAATGATAATCCTTTAACATCATTAGTTTATCATAAGTGCCTTCCGTTAAAAAAATAGCGGCTTTACTTTTTTTTAAAACATTTAATAAACCACCAATATGATCAACATGTTCATGGGTTATAAAAATATAATCAATATCATCTAATAATACATTTATTTTAGCTAAAGCATCAACAATCCTTTTGCGAGAAATTCCAACATCAATTAAAATATTTTTATCAGCTATTTTTAAAAATGCCGAGTTGCCAGAAGACCCACTAGCTAAGATTTTTATCATCATAATTATCACCATTTTCTGCTAGTGATTATATCATTATTTTAAAAATATTCAATTAAAGAAAACTAATATTTTAATTATCTATCTTTTTAAACAAAATGACTTTTTTAACGACCTTAATAGATATTTTATTAAACACACTAAATTGTGCGATTTTTGTTGATTTTACATATTAAAAATACTATAATATAAAACGCTAGATTTTTTAAAAAAGGAGTTTTTTGCATGTCAAAAATCAGTTTTAACAAAGTGACTTTTAAAAGACTTGCGATGGTAGCTGGTCTATCGCTAATGTCTTTTACAATAGCTTCATGTCAAACAAATCACACAACTTCTTTTGATGGCAACTCTACTTACTTAACAGTTGGTAATGAGAGTGTTTCTTATCAAGAAGTTTGGGATGAATTACGTTGGAATGCAACTAATTTGTTTGCGGATAAAAAACTTGAGGCTGTATTAAAGACTGAGTTAGATGATATTAAAAATGTTTTAGCTGACCCAAATAACGCTAATTACAAAAATTATCAAACTCGTTTAAAAAGCTATTTATTAGAAGAAGTTTATAGTCTAGAGTTTAACTTAGATATTGAAAAACATTATGAAGAGATTCAAGACCTTGATTCTAAAACAAAGAAACATGATATCTTAGCTTATGCAGATTCATTATCTTTATCTTATGACCTTCCTATGTCTATCGATGATATCGTTAAAGCTTTAGAAAATGATAGCTTAGAAGATTTAGATAGTTTAAGTAAACTTTATGAATATTACTATCTAGATTTAGCGAAAGAAAACTTCGCTAAAAATAAATTAGCTGAAGAAATTAAAGAAAAAGATGAAGAGGCTTTAGACTCAGATGATGAAGATAATGTAGGTTATTTCACTAAAGATGAAATTACTTCTTTATATGAAAGTGATTTTTTAAATCAAGGCGATAGTGAATCAATCATTATTAAATTTGCTTCTCAAGATGAAGCTTCAGACACTTTAAGAGCTTTTGGTATTAAAGTAAATGATTCTAAATTATGTTATTTAACAAATACACCAGCAAATTATAATGACTATTTAAAATATTATGATGAATTTGATTTTGCTAAATCAACTGATTATATGGACTTAAGTTCTACTTTCGGTGACTCTTTAGTATTACAATTATACATCGCAATTTATAATTACACTTATACATATCGTTCTAATTTACAAAACTTAGATTTAGATGTTTCAAGTGCAATTATTGACCAAAGATCTACAACTAATGCTTTAATTCAAAAATATGATGAATTATTAGCTGATGGTGATTGGAATGCTCAAAAAGATGATGAAAGAATTGAAAAAATCGTTAATACTTTAAAAGCTGAAGATGAAAATTATAATAATTATGTTAAGAGAACAGCTGAATCTTTAAAAGAATATAGTGAGTCTATGTATACATATGTATATGAAACTTTAGAAACACCATTAGAAGCTTCTGAAGACGGCGATTATACACGTTATACTACTTCTCCACATAGTGCAGATGATGCTTATTATATGGCTTATAAGATTAGCTATACTAAAACAGCATATGATGGTATTTATGAAGAAGATATCACTGATGATGATTTATATGACGCTATTGTTGATTATAAAGATGAAGGTAAAGACACTAATAGCTTATATGAAGCCATTACTTCTAAATTAAAAGATGAAGACTTAACTTCTTCTTACATTGATGAAAAAATCAATGAAGTTTTAGAAGATGTTAAAGTAAAAATCTATGATGAAGCAATGGAAATCACTTATGCTAAAGATAATGATGATTATAACCGTACATTAAGTGGTCCAAGTAATGACAACATTTTAGCTGAATTCACTTATGAAGATACTACTGTTTATGCTTATTTAACTACTGATGAAAAAGATGGTATTTTCGATGTATTAGATTATCGTACTGGTTCAGTTACAGCTTCTAACTTAATTTCTACTAAATTAATTAAAACAACTGATGAATATAAAAATATATCTCAAGAAGATATCGATAATTTCTATCAAACAATCGAATATACCTTAGCAATTTTCGCTAACGATGGCCTTTCTTCTAATGGTTATCCTGCGTCTTTAGGTAAATATAATTTCTTGATGTTATATTATCATACATCTGATATTGATGAAATTGTTAATGATGTATTTAAAGTTGGTCAAGTTTCATCTGAATTAATTATTAATTACAACAGTGATGAAATTATTAATTTCTTTGATGAATATACACAATTAGCTTATGAAAATTATTTTTCAGCTACTGCTTTAGAATTAGAAGTATATTTAGATATTAATGAAGATGGCGAAGCTGATGATTTTGCTGTATGGGATGAAGTTAGTGAGGAAAAAGGTGTTGATTTAAGAAGTGAAGCTAAAGAATTAATTAATTTAATTTATTCTTTATTAGAAACTTCTTCTAGTACACATAGTGATGCCTTAAAAGAAATCGTTGAAAAATATAATACTTCTTCTCGTCACTTACCAAAAGAAGGCGATCGTTTCGATGATGAAAACTACGACCCAATTGGTGATGAATGGGATTTTGCTAAATATAGAGCTTTAGGTTTAGTATTAACTACTAATGAACTTACTGTAACTAACACAAGCACAGATGTTGATAACAAAGTTAAAGAAAAAATTAGAACAATCTATAATAAACCTGATTTCAATATTTATGATACTTATCCATCTCAATATATTGAAAATCCAACTGATGAGGGAGCTATTTTAGAACATGATAACGCTTATCGTTATTATGTAATCACTTCTGCGACTGGTAAAACTAGTGCTAAATATGAAAGCTATAATGATATTTATAATGTATATCAAGACTTACATTATATGTATAACAACGATTGTTTAACTGTTGAAAATATCTATAATGATAGCGATACTATCACTAAAAATCAAATTAAAGCTTTCTTATTTGAATATTTAGTAAGTGAAACATCTAATTTAATTCCAACTGATATCGCAACTGCCCTTCAAAATTATTTTCAACCAGTTCTTACTAGATTCTTAGATAACGCTACTCAAAGTGAAGTAATTACTGCCTATGTTGTAAAACATGGTTCTTATAACTTTAGTAACGATGAATCTGCTAAACGCTTTAGTGAAATTAGAAGAATCAATCAACGTATTTCTGATGATTATCAAGAATATGATGGTGTTGCTGAAGAAGATTTCAATAACTTCTATGGTTGGTGGGAAAACCTTCCTTTAATGAATGGAGGTAATAACTAATGAATAAACCAAAATTAATCCTTTCATCGCTATTAGCTCTTTCATTATCCTTAACTTTAGCAAGTTGTGGTGATAAGGAAGTTAGAAATCAAAACCACCCTTATGGTTCTATTAATAGTGATGCCTTAATTAGTTATGATTTAAATAATACAAGTTATAATATTACTAACCAAGAATTATATGATGGTTTAAAATATACTGTTGGTTATACTGCATTTACTAATTGGTTAGAAAAAACTATTTATAAAGATGAATTAGCTAATGTTCTTAAAAATTATAAAGACAAAGACGCTGAAACTAAAGAAACTATTGATGAAGCTTTAGCTAGTGCTTGTTATGGCACTGCATCTGTTGAATCTCTTCGTTTTATGACTGAAGATGAATTAACTGAAAAACAAAATGCCTTCATCGATACAATGAAAAACTCTGGTATTAGTGTTACTACTGCTAATTTAACTTTTGATACTATTACTAAAGATACTAAAACTGTTTCTTTTAGTAATTTAACAGATGAATTAATTACTTATTATGGTAAAGATTTAGCTAAAAAATTAGCAGGTAAAGCTTATATTGAATCAGTTTGTGATGTTGAATATTTAGATGAAAATAATAAGCCTATAAGTGATGAATCAGAAGAACGTCATAAAAATGCTTATTATATTGATGAAAAAACTTTAGAAACTAGATATGAAAATTATAACGCTAAATACTATACTGCTCATGGTGTTGTTTTAACTTATAATTCCTTAAAAGAAGCTACAGCTGCTTTAAATAAGGCTAAAAGTGAAGTTACTACACCAGTAGATGATCCTAATTATTACTTAGATTTATATATTAATTTATATAATGATGCTTATAGTTATAAAGGTGAAAACTTAACTAGAGAAACAATTACCGAAAATGAAAATACTACTTTCGTTTCTGATAAGGATGGTTCTGATTTAGCTGATATTAATAGTAGTTTAGAAGCTGAATTTATTAGTGAAACTCGTCCTGATAATACTGGTTTAGAAACACCACGTTCAATTAATGGTAAATATGTTTTAATGTATCGTTATGATTTGGTTTATAATGCTTCTAAATCAAGCAAAAAATTAAGTTATAATGAATTAAAAGATAATATGACAGCTGAAGAATTAACAGCTTATAAAGCAACTTTAAAAGCTGACTTTATTGATTATTCTGCTTCTTCTGTATCTTCTAATGTTTATCAAACTCGTTTAGAAGATAAAAATATTGAAATTTGGGATCCATTTATTGAAAACCAATTTGCTGGTAATTATACATTCTATGAATATGTAGAAACTAATGCTAGCGGCGAATATTTAGTTACTTCTACTGATGAAGCTTTAAATTTAAAAGTAGATGATTTCTATACTTTATTAAAAACTTATAATGTTAATTCAACAGTTGTTGAATTAATCTTAAATGATTATTTTAACAATCAAACAATCATCGATACTTATTTAACTGAAGATGAATTAGAAGAGTTAGAAACATCTTTAGATGATGCAAAAAAATCATTTGAAAAAGGGGAAGCCAACCTTAATAAAGCTTATGGTTTAGAAAACTACTACTTCTATCAATATGGTTATTATAATTATGATGATGTAAAAGCTAGTCAAATAGCTGATAGTATTACTGAATCATATTTCAAAGATTATTTATATGATAATATGGCAACTTCTGATCATCAAATTGGTAATGTTAGCTTCTTAGATAATATTTTAAATAAAGCCTTAGCTTTATATGCTGAAACTAAACATTACACTGTTAATGTTGATCATATCTTAATTTCAGTTGATAATGATAAAGATGGTTCGCCTGACGATATGCGTATTTTCCTTGAATCATTATCAGATGAAGAAAAAGTAAAATTTGAAGAAGCTGTTTTAAATTTATCTAAAGCTATCGCTGATGAAGTTACAGCTATTCAAAACCAAAAAACAATGGACAAATTAACTTACATTGTTGAAGCTTTCAACCGTGGTTTAAATAATCATAATGGTGTATCTTGGGATACATATAAAACTTATAACTTTACTTTAACAGCTGAATCATTAGGTGATGTTACTGAAGATTCAATTACTAGTTATGTAGCTGAATTCCAAGATTATATTAAAGCTATTTATGAAAAATGTATTGAAATTGAACTTGAAATTCCAGAAGATGAGGAAGATCAAGGTCAACTATTCTTCCCAGAAACTGATGTTGATGCATCTAACTTTACTTTAAAAGACTTATGTTATACTCAATATGGTTACCATATGTTAAGTTTAAATAGTTATTCAGATGATTCTGAATCATTAGACTTTGATTATACTGAATCTAACGACTCAGCTGGTGATTATAAAGACTTAACAATCACTATTGATGAAAAAGATGCTGATGATGAAAATGATGATATTTATGTAATTACTAATGCTTATAACACTTTAGCTGAAAGCGAAAGAGATAATAAGCCTTCTATCAACCAAGTATTTATCTACTATGTAGAAAAAACTAATGGTTCAGTTACAGATTTACCATCTTATATTCAAAATGACTTAAGTGATTTATTAGATGATGTAATTTCTCAATATCAAAATCAAGATTTCCAAAAATTCTTATTATATAGTTTAATTATTAAACCAGCAATAAAAACTAATAATTTAACAGAATTTAATATGGATAATTACTTAAAATATTTACAAAATCAAGCTTCAAGTTATGAAACAGACTACCAATATAATGATTGGTATGATGGCAGTGTAAATTGGGTTTGGGAAAGATAAAAAAAGTGCTTGCGATTAAATTCGCAAGCACTTTTTATTTCTTATGAGGCTTATAAATCCTTTGTTTATCTAAAATATAAAGTGGCATAGTAGTTGAACCTTCTTCTATTTTTGAAAGTTCGTCTTTTAAAACACTAAATTTGGAATCAATAGTATCAATATACCACACTAAAATCGCTTCTGGAGTCATTGGTTTTTTAGGTGAACCAAATTCTAACTGGCCATGATGAGAAAGTAAAATATGTTCTAATACTAAAATTTCTTCTTCCTCTTTATAATTTAGACTAATAGCGGCCTCATCAACCATCATTGCACTAATAACTACATGGCCTAACAAATGACCTTTAAGGGCAAATTCTGGGTTTTGAATATCAGTATATTCTTTAATTTTACCAATATCATGTAAAATTACCCCAGCATATACATAGTTTTTATCTAAATATTCATAGATTTTTAAGAAAGCAGTTGCTAATTCTAACATACCAACTGTATGTTCAATTAAACCACCCAAATAAGCATGATGAACGCGCATGCCACCTTGATAAGTTAAGAAGTCTAAGATATTTTCATCAATTATTTTTTTGGTAATATCATAAATAATCTTATTATCAATTAAGGCTAAATAACTATATAGTTTGCTTTTATAATAATAGAAATCGTGATCAGTATGTGCCATGAATTTTTGTAAAATTTCATAACGCTTTTCGCTTTCCATCAATGATACATCTAATACACTTATCAAATGATAACTTGTTCTTTTCCCTTCTTTAACTTCACAATTAAATTCATAAACATGATTAGGTTTTAATGTATCTTTTACTTCTTTTGAAGTTTTAACATTATATAATGTATCATTATCAGTTCTAATCACTAAATTAACAAAATTATCATTTGAATTTGACGTTTCTAAAACGCCGTAAATGGTCACTACAAATCCCTCCTAAAGATATAAATGCCTTTACGTTTAAAAACAAACTTACGACTCTTTATATCACATAATTTATTACTATCAAAAATTAAAGTTACATTATCTTCTGGTCTAACTTCAAAACGTTCTTTTTTGCCCTTAACAACTAAAATTAATTCATAATTATCAGCTGTTAATTTATAAGTAAAGTTATTACCATAAGAAAAATCTTTTAAATAAGTTACTTTTTGAATGATAACTTCTGGTCGATATTCTCTAAATACACTATATTCTTTTCTTATTTTAATTAAGTCTCTAACTGTTTGTTCCAAAGCTAAATAAGTATCTTTACGATCCCAATCAACGCCGTTTATATCATCACCACTATTATAAGAATTTTCAACACCATTTTTAGTTCTTAAAAATTCTTGGCCACAGTGGATAAAAGGAATACCAAGACTTAAAATTACTAAACTTAAGCCAAGTTTACAAGCTTCATAAACATCTTGTTCTTTAAAACGTACATCAAAAGACTTAAGATAATCATATAAAGTATAATTATCGTGACATTCAATATAATTTAAACTATGAAGTGGATTATCAAAATAATAATAATCTAAAAAAGAACCTGTTACTAAATGATATAAGTCATAATCATTTTTACTACCAGTCATTAAATAGCCTAAATTTTTAGACCATTGAGAACCTTTTAAATAGTCTCTAAACTTATCATTAAAGAAAGCATAAGCTGGAATATAACGATAATTTAGTGTATGCGGACGCATGTTATCAGGCAAAGTATTTGGCATATTCCAACCTTCACCATATAACATAATATTTGGATCTATTTTCTTAAGTAAAGCTTCGGCCTTATTTAAGGTATCTATATCTAAAAGACCCATTAAGTCAAAACGATAACCACTAAAATGATAAGTCTTAGTCATATAAACCAAATTATCTAAAACAAACTTTTGAGCCATTTTTCTTTCAGTGGCAAAATCATTTCCACAGCCAGACACATTAGTACAATAACCATTTTCCGTTCTAAAAAAATAGCCCGGCACTAAATTATCTAAAGGAAATTTTTTCATATCATTTACATGATTAAAAACAACATCCATATTAACTAGCATACCATATTGATGGCATCTATCAATTAACTCAATTAATTCATTAATTCTTAAATAAGGATCATCAGGATTAGTTGCATAAGCTCCTTTAGGCACAAAATATTGTATCGGATTATACCCCCAATTATAATAACGAAGAGGATTCTTATCACTAATACCATAAAAATCAAAGATTGGCATTAATTGTAAATGAGTAATTCCTAAAGAAGCAATATAATCTAGACCAGCTGCTTTACCTTTTTTAGTAGTTAATTTATTAGTTAAAGCTTTAAAAGTTCCTTTGTTATCTATATCTAATTTACTAGTTAAATCTCTAACTGATGCTTCATAAACAATCGCATCAGTATAAATACCAGAAAACTCTGGTTTTGGATAATTAAAGCTTCTTATTTTTGCTGGATCTATTACATAATTATAATTAGCGTTACTATTAGAAGATACACCATAAGGGTCTGTAATCACCTTATATTCATCAAAAATGCGAACACGATAACGATACATACTTCCTTCAAAATCACCTTGTAAACGAACCATCCATAGTCCTCTACCTTTATGCGATAAAGCAATAGTATATGGTTTACCAGCTTTAGTATCTAAGTCTAAATAAATTTCTTTAGCTACTGGTGACCAAATACGAAAAACAGTTTCTTCTTTCGTATAGAAGACACCTAAATTACCATCATAACTATAATATTCATCAAAACGTGGATCTCTTACAAAACTACCTGTATATAATAAAGTTTCATTAACACCATTTTTAATATGAATGTCAACGGTCATATCTAAAATAACTGGATTAATTAAGATATATTTAAACCAGCTATATTCTTCTACTTTATATTTAATGTTTAATTTATATAAATTGTCATTATATTCTAAAATAAAATCATTATCAATAATTATACTTTTATCAACTAAAACTGTTATTTCATCGACAGCATCTAAAAAAGCTGAAAATATCAATTTAATCAACTCCTATAACCAAAGATATTATAATATAACTTGTCTATTACTACAATTAAAATTTTAACTAAATAGTTAACTTTTTTTCGGTTGAAAAATCATCTATACTATGTATAATTATATGTGAGGTCTTAAAATGTATTATATTAATGAAATAACAACTAATCAAATAATTATAAATAAATCTAAATTTATAACTACAATTATTCCCATTCAAAACATTGAAGAAGCTAACTTAAACTTAACAGAATTAAGAAAAAAATATTTTGATGCCACCCACAACTGTTATGCTTATGTTATTGGTGATAATTATGAAATACAAAAACAATCTGATGATGGTGAGCCTCAAAAAACAGCTGGTTTTCCCATCTTAGACATGATTAAAAAACTTAACATTACTAATGTTTTAGTAGTTGTAACTAGATACTTTGGTGGTACCTTACTAGGAGCTTCTGGTCTAATTAAAGCTTATGGTGAATCAGCAAAATTAGCTATTTTAAAAGCTAATTTATATCTAAAAGAAACACTTTTAGAAACTACTATTCCTTTTAATTATAAAGAATACAATCAAATTAAAAATCTTAGTTATTTAACAATTATAAATGAAGTTTTTAGCGCAGATGTTTTAACTACTATTTTAATTAAAGAAACTGATAAAAATAAATTAATAGATTATTTAGAAAACATCTTAAAATATAAATTAGACAATATAAACTTTAAACAAGTGACAACTTTTATAAAAGCATAATAAAAAGGACTTACGTCCTTTTTATTTTGTACCAAATAAACGATCGCCACAATCACCTAAACCAGGTACGATATAGCCTTTAGAATTCAATTTTTCGTCTAAAGCAGCTAAATAAATATCAATATCAGGATGAGCATCTTCTAAAGTTTTAACGCCTTCTGGAGCGCCTACTAAACCTACGTATTTAATATTAGTAGCTCCTTTTTGTTTTAGTAAATTGACTGCCGCTACAGCTGAACCACCTGTTGCAAGCATCGGGTCAACTAAAAGAGTAATACCTGTTTTGATAGTTTCCGGTAATTTACAAAAATATTCATGAGGCTCTAAAGTCTCTTCATCACGATACATTCCAATAAAACCAACTTTTGCCGTTGGTATTAAATTCCTAATACCTTCTACCATGCCCATACCAGCTCTTAAAATTGGTACAATAACAATATCACAAGCTAATTCTTTTTGCACAGTTTTAGTAATAGGAGTTTCAATTTGCACATCTTTTAAAGGAAAATCGCGAGATATTTCATAAGCCATAAGACCGGCTATTTCATTAACATTTTGATAAAAATCTTTAGTATTTGTATCTTTTTTTCTAATATTAGTCATCTTATGACTTACAAGTGCATGATTTAATATTACAACGGCCATTTATCTCATCTCTTTTTCTTCAATTTCAGCAATTTTTTCTAATCTTCTAACATGACGTTCGCCATTTGAAAAAGGTGTTTCTAACCAAATTTTGCATATTTGTTTAGCTTTTTCACAGTCTACAGTTAAGGCACCTAAAGCAAGGGCATTAGTGTCATTATGTTCACGAGTTAATTTCGCAACTGTTACATCATTAACTAAAGCACATCTTACATTTTTAACTTTATTCATGACAATTGACATTCCCACGCCAGTTGTACACATAACAATCGCTCTATCCACAACGCCTTCTTTTAAGGCTAAGGCAGCTTTATAAGCGAAATCTGGATAGTCACAACTTTCATTATCATAAGTGCCACAATCAACTACTTCATAACCTTCTTTTTCTAAATAATCTTTAATACGAGTCTTTAAAACTAAAGCACCGTGATCACATGCGACGGCAACCTTCATATTTATCACTCCTTGTCTCTTTGTTTTGGTTATTTAATTATAGCATAACCATAAATAAAAGTCTATGAAGAATCCTCATAGACTTTAAAAGCTAATTATTAAATTCATTTACTTCTTTAAGCTCGTATTCTTTATCCTTTAAACCAATAAATTTAACATTTTTAATGTTAACACGATTTACATAATTAAAAAGTAAACCTTTACCTTTCATCGGATCTAAGAAGCTCATCATAGCAGGACGACCTTCTACTGGGTCTTTAGCATATTGGAAAGTAACATTATCAAAATTAATTTCTTTTATAGGTTGTTCTGGCAAGCCATAAAAAGCACCTGCCGCCACATTTACATTTTCACAATCAATATCTTTAAAAGTAAATTTGCCTAAATATGGTGTACGATCATCAACTGGTAATTTTTCTTTAGAATAAACATATTCCGTCTTACCATCAGGATCACAGAAATAGAACATATTAATAACAAGTGGAGTTAAAACATCAGTCATCTTAATGTTTTCAAATATGATACCATCAATTACGGCATCTTTACCACGACCACGTCTTGTTTTAATACGTAAGCCACGATCAGTTTGATTAAATAGACATTTTGAAACATCAATATTTTTAATGCCACCAGCCATTTCACTACCTAAAACAACCGCACCGTGTCCAAAGTTCATTGAACAGTTACGAATGTTAAAGTTTTGACTTGGTTTTTTATATTTACGACCCATGTAAATCTTACCAGATTTAATCGCAATACAATCATCACCTACAGAAAAATATACCCCAATAATATCAACATTATTACATGATTCAGGGTCACAACCATCTGTGTTTGGTGAATTCTTTGGACTTATTAATTTTAAATCAATAAATCTAATATTATTTGAAAAATATGGATGTAAGTTCCATGATGGTGTATTAGTTACTGTAACACCTTGGAAATTAATATTTTCACAATGATTTAAGAATACACCACGAGGACGCCATGCCCCTCTTTTTTCTCTTGGGTTAATCCACCAATCACTATTTTGAGCATTACCATCAATTACACCTTCACCAATAATATTAACGTTTTTCGCATTAATACCAGTTATAATAGAGGCAAAACAATCTAATGGATTGCCTTCCCATGAACCTAAATTATATTCATCTTCTTCATTAGTTAGATAAATCATACCAGGTAAGATTGGATATAAATTACGATCAGTCGCCCCAATTAAATGTGCACCTTTAGCAAGTTCAATAGTAATATCACTCTTTAAGAAAAGTGGACCAGTAACATATTCACCAGCTGGAATATAAACACGACCATTTTTAGGACATGCTTCCATAGCCGCTTGAATAAAGTTAGTATTTAAAGTCTTGCCATCACCCTTAGCACCCATTAAAGTAACGTCAATAGTTACTACTTCATCTAAAGTTTGTACCACTAATGTTTCTTTAACATTATTGTAAACTAAAGATAAAGTATAACGTGTATTAGGTGTTAAATTAAATAAAGATACTACATTTAAATTACCACCTTTAATAACCTCTTCTTCATTTAAATATAAATCATATTTATCTAAAGAATAATAAGGATTGTTATTAACAAGTTCGATTGTTAAACTACGAGCAGTTTTATAAATAACTTCAAATTTCATAATTAAAGCTCCTTATTTTTAAACTCATTTGTCTTCTTAAACTTACGTTTCTTAATAAAATTACAAATAGCATTTTTAATAAATAAATATATAAAATCTAAAAATACCGCCATTAAAGCAAATAAGAAAGGATCAACACCATCAGTCAAAGTCCAAAAATTAAGACTAATACCTTTATCAGCTAAAAAACCAAAAAAAGCCATTGTCGGTAAAACAATTAAAATTGAATAACCTAAATAAGCAAAAAATGATAATGCACCTTTAATATTTATAATATTATAATAATATGTATCATCGCGTGACGTTCTCATTAATCTTACTATTTGCTTAACAATATATTCAGATATTAAAGCATAACCTAAAGTTAACATTAAGAATAAATAAACCGTATCATAAGTGCTATCTTCATGACTCCAGATAAAACCAGCTGCCATACCAAAAAAGAAAAAGGCAGCTCCCGCTGCCCAATACTTTAGCAGAAGAATTTTTACCCAAGAGGGTATCCTAGCGAAAAATGAAGGTTTAATATACTTCTCAATATCGTTATCTTGTAATTCTTCTTTTTCTTTACTCATTTAAAACACCATTAAGAATCTTTTTCAATAGTACGGTCAATATGGAACATACCAAAAATTGAACCTACTAAACTTGATACTACAGATACGCCAACACAAATTACAGAAATCATAACATCTGAATTTGTAATTGAATATCTATTAGAATGGCCTGGGTCTAATTGATAATCAATAAATTGATAAATATATAAGAAACCCATAGCAGCAATTAATACAGAAATTACAACATTGAATACACCGTGGAACATATTAGGTTTAGCAGTAAATGATACACCACCAAAAATACTAATACAACCAAGTAAAATTAATACGAATAGGTAAAATGAAATAGTTTCATAACCTGTAGGTAAAATATTCATTGATGTAATATGTTGTCCCATGAATAAACCAAGAAGTACACCAGGTACTAATAATAATATCATAGTGATATTAGCTGGTTTATAATAGAACATGTTTTTTAAATCATATATCACTTTTTGTTTAAATGATAATTTGTTATTTTCTGTTGAAACGCGAGTTTTTACTGGAGTTTCATTAACAGCTTCAACATTATCTTGTGTTTGAACTAATTTTTCTTCAGCCATTATTTTACTCCTCCTCTACCTTAACTGGTGTTTCTGATGTAATTCTTAAAGTAGTTTCCTTATCGAAGAAATGCATTTTATTTGGTTCAAATGCTAAATTAGCATGGTTGATTTCACCTTTAACATCTCTAAAGTCCGCTTTTACAATTAAAGATGTATTTAAGAATTTACCATATAATAAATAATATGATCCTAACATTTCTTGGTTTTCAACATCCATATCAAATGTTGATTTACTATATTCTTGTAAGCCAGCTTCATCCATATGAATGTATTCAGCACGAATAGCCATTACAAGATCTTTATTTAAATAATTCTTTTCTTTTAATAAAGCAAATTGCTTATCAGAAATTTTAACTTTATTATTTAAAGCATATGTTCTATCTTTTTCTACTTGTTCATCCACTTGTTCTTCGTCTTCAGGAACATCTGCAAATGCTTCACTTAAAATGAAATATCCATCATCATCAACACGACCATTGAAGAAATTCATAGGAGGTGTACCAATGAAACCAGCAACGAATAAGTTACGTGGATTATCGAACATTTCTTTTGGTGTAGCAATTTGTTGTACACGACCATCAGCCATTACAACGATTCGAGATGCAAGGGTTAGAGCTTCAATTTGGTCATGAGTTACATAAACAAATGTCGCATTTAAACGATTATGAAGTTGCATTAACTCTTTACGCATTGTACCTCTTAACTTAGCATCTAAGTTAGAAAGTGGTTCGTCTAATAAGAATACGAATGGGTTTCTAACGATAGCACGACCTACAGCAACTCTTTGACGTTGACCACCAGAAAGTTGTTTAGGTTTACGATTTAAGTAAGGAACTAAGCCTAAAATTTCAGCAGCTTGCATAACACGACGATGCATTTCGTCTTGATCAACTTTTCTAATCATTAATGAGAAAGCTAAGTTTTGATATACTGTCATGTGAGCATATAAAGCATAGTTTTGGAAAACCATGGCAATATCACGATCACGAGGTGCTACATCGTTTACTCTTTTACCATTGATGATTAAGTCACCAGAAGAAATTTCTTCTAGACCAGCAATCATACGAAGTGTTGTAGATTTACCACAGCCAGAAGGTCCAGCTAAAACGATAAATTCACCATGTTCAATTTCAATATTAAAATCAAAAACTGCTTGCACACCATTAGGGTAAATTTTATTGACATTTCTTAAAATCAAATCAGCCATTTTCTAATCCCCCTAATCTTTCTTAGCTTCAATTGAAGCTAAATGTTTTTCAAGTTTAACAGCTTTAAAGTAACCAGTTACACCTGCTAAGGCAAAGAAACCACAGGCAACGGCATTAAATACTAACATAACAACACCTCTAACAGCAGCATTTTGAGTTATCATATTAGTTGCCCCAGAAGTATCTGAAATAGTGGCGGCAAAATATTTTGTAGCTATATCAGCCGCTTCTGCTAAATTATTTGCATCTAAAGCTGCTTTATAATTGCCATATTGAACAATAGTTTGTAAAGGTAACCAGAATATTAAAGCAAAATTAACAAGCGCTAAAACCATTAATACATAACTATATTCTTTTTTATAGGCCTTAACTTTTTCACAAGCTAAGAAGCCAATTAAAAGCATAAAGATTGTAAGTAAAATAAATACAAATGCTTGTGTAAATGAAGGAGCTACTGTATTTAATGTTAAAAGTGCACTAGCAATAATAAATACAACAGCTATATAGCCCATCATTTGTGAAAATTTATTTGAATTATAACGTAATTCATCTAACTTTATTTCTTCAGAATTTTCTCTAGATAATAAAGTTAAATCCCATTTATGAGTTAATAGTAAAGTTGAACCATCACTATCATAAATGTTAGCTAATAATGAACAAGTTTGTTCATCATCAGATTTTCTCATAACTTGAACAGTTTTATTATCTACAACAACAAAACTATCATCAGTTGCATCAGCAATCTCGTAATTTACTACGATACCTTCAAAATCGGTACGTAATTTAGATTTAGATTGGTCTTTAGTATAAATAGTAGTAACAATTTGGTTAGTAACTTCTGTGATAGCAACTGACTTTTTTTCAATGATAGATTGAATATTACTCATTTGCTTCACCTACTTCTTCAAACTTTTGACAATTATTTCTATTATCAACAAAGAAACGATACACAACAAAACCAATATAGCAAGCTAAGAAAACTAATACTATAATAACAAGTATCATACTAGTTACCATACCACTATTATTGTATACATATTCACCAAAATTGAATTGTGCATCATATGCCGCTAATTCATCATAATTTTCAGCGAATAATGACATACAATTACCAATTTTTACTATAGATACAATGCCTAAGATAATGGCAACAGCTGGGGCAGCTGTACCAACCACTAAATTACTATAATGGTATTTTCTTCTACTACCATTACTTACAATATTACATAAAGCTAATGCGATAGCCATTACTACAAGAGTATATAATAACATATCATTAGTACCATTAAATACTAATTGAATGTCTTTATTTGAGCTATCAAAATAGTTATACTTTGTCATATAAGTTGCGGTTGCGATTAACATAACAAATAAAGATATAATAAATATTATATTAAGAACCTTGGCTATTTTTACTAGCATAATTTTCCCCCAATTCCTTATTGATGGGAGGTGAGATCACCTCACCTTCATCAATAATATTATTTTAGTTTAAGATAATTTTTTCTACTTGTTATTATCTATTCATCATTGTTGTATATGCTGCACGGTAAGTAGCAAGATATTTAGTTTTAAAGTTTTCATATTCGCGTTGGAATCCTGATAATTTAGTTGTATCTACACCATATTTAATTAAATCAGTGTAACCACAA